>CAMNRF010000036.1 GCA_946551795.1 uncultured Oscillibacter sp. | reverse complement strand
CCCCCCCGCCCCCCCCCCCCCCCCAAAACCACCCCCCCTGTTGGTTTTCCCTTTACCCCCCGCGGGGGCGCCGATTTTGCGAAGCAAAATCGGCCGCCTGCGGGCGGGCTGATTTTAATCGTGCAGGAAAAACCCGCAGAGGTTTTTCCCGCACACACCCTTTTCCTCGCGTGACCCTTCGGTGCCCGCGGGCCGGGTTCGCTTCGCTCCCCGGGGAAGCGGGAGGACGGGAGACGAGAGGGCTGGGTCAGCCCTCCGCGCCGTGGCCCTGGTCCCGGATGACCTTCACCACCCGCTCCGCCAGTTCCTGACAGCGGTCCTGGCTCTCGGCCTCCACCATTACCCGCACCAGAGGCTCCGTGCCGGACTCCCGCACCAGGATACGGCCCGTGTCCCCCAGCTCCTCCGCCGCGGCCTGGACGGCGGCCTGGACCGCCGGGTCCTCCTGAGCGGCTTTTTTGTCCTTCACCCGGACGTTGATCAGCACCTGGGGATAGATGGTCACCGGCTCCGCCAGGCGGCTCAGGGGCAGCTTCATGGCCAGCATCACCTCCATGATCTTCAGGGAGGTCAGAATGCCGTCGCCGGTGCGGGCGTACTTGGAGAAGATGATGTGCCCGGACTGTTCGCCGCCGATGCGGTTGCCGTGCTGGACCATGTGCTCGTAGACGTACTTGTCGCCCACGGCGGTCTTGGCGTAGTCGATGCCCGCCTCCTCCAGGGCCTTGTACAGCCCGAAATTGCTCATCACCGTGGTGACCACCGTGTTGGTCACCAGCTTCCCCCGCTCCTTCATGTAGCGGGCGTAGAGGTACATGATCTTGTCCCCGTCCACCAGGGCGCCGGTCTCGTCCACCGCCAGGCACCGGTCCGCGTCGCCGTCGAAGGCGAAGCCCGCGTCGCAGCCGTGCTCCGCCACGTATTTCTGCAGGCCCTCGATGTGGGTGGACCCGGCGTCCCGGTTGATGTTCAGCCCGTCGGGCCGGTCGTTGAGGACGGACACGTCGGCCCCCAGGGCCCGGAACACGCTGGGGGCGATGGCCCAGGCGCTGCCGTTGGCGCAGTCCAGGGCGATCTTTTTGTCCTTGAAGGAGTACACCGCCAGGGAGATCAGATACCCGATGTAGCGGTTCCGCCCGGCGCTGTGGTCCACCACGGCGCCCACGGCGTCCTCCGTGGCCTGGGGGAGGTCCTTCACGGGCCGCCCATCGATCTCCAGGCGGCCGTCCAGGTACGCCTCAGCCTTTTCCAGGACCGCCTCGTCCATCTTCTCCCCCTCCCGGTTCAGCAGCTTGATGCCGTTGTCATAGAAGGGGTTGTGGCTGGCGGAGATCATCACGCCGCAGTCGAAGCCCTCCGTCCGGGCCACGTAGGACACGGAGGGGGTGGTGGTGACGTGGAGCAGGTACGCGTCCGCCCCGGAGGCCGTGAGCCCGGCGCTGAGGGCGTACTCCAGCATGTAGCTGGAGCGGCGGGTGTCCTTGCCCACCACGATGCGGGCCCGGCCCTCCCGTCCGTAGTACCAGCCCAGAAAGCGCCCGATCTCATAGGCGTGGTAGGCGGTGAGCCCCTCTCCCGCCTTGCCGCGGAAGCCGTCGGTTCCAAAGTATTTACCCATGGATGGATTCTCCTTCATCGATTTCGTTATTACATCCTATTGCGCCGCCGTGTCCGCTGCCATAAAACCGGCGGGGTTTTCCGGCGTTGAGACCAGTTTACCATAAAGATGGAGGTTTGGGAAGGGAAACCGTCAAAAAGCCGGCCATATCCTGCCGCTCCGCCGGCAGCCGGGATCTGCGGGGGCAGAAATTGTGAAATTTCACAATTTCTGTCCCGCAAATGTGCCGTTTTGTGGATTTTTTCCGGTGCCGCTTGACAGAGCGGGCCGCCCCATGTATCCTGAGAATGTACTTGTATAAGTTCATGATCGGATGGACGTTTCTACCAACTGCCGCAACAGTTGACTACAAGTCTTGGGCCTGCCCCGGGACCTGTGGTCTTTTCTTTTCGGTCGGCCCCTGGGAGCAAGGACGACTGTCACGCGGAGACCGCGTAAATAGGAGGAGAGAGCATGAGCAGCCTTTTGATTCAAAACGCCTGGGCCGTCGTCACCTGTGACGATGGGGACACCGTGCTGGAGGGCGCCAATCTTCTGATCCGGGACGGCGTCATCGCCTATATGGGCCCTGAGCCCCAGGCGGCGGACGAGGTGCTGGACGCCTCGGACCGCATCGTCTACCCCGGCCTCGTCAACACCCACCACCACCTCTACCAGACCTTCAGCCGGAACCTGCCCCAGGTGCAGAACCTGGAGCTCTTTGACTGGCTCACCGCCCTCTACGGGATCTGGAAGAACCTGGACAGCGAGATCGTCTACCACAGCTCCATCGTGGGCATGGGGGAGCTGCTGAAAACCGGCTGCACCACCGTCTTTGACCATCACTATGTCTTCCCCGGCGGAGATTCCGCCCGCCTGCTGGACGCCCAGTTTGCCGCCGCCGGGGACCTGGGCGTGCGGATGTACGCCTCCCGCGGCAGCATGGATCTGAGCAAAAAAGACGGCGGTCTGCCGCCGGACAGCGTGGTGCAGACCGTGGATGAGATCCTCCGGGACTGCCGGCGGGCGGTGGAGAAGTACCACGACCCCGCCCCCTTCTCCATGCGCATGGTGGCCCTGGCTCCCTGCTCCCCGTTCAGCGTCTCGGCGGAGCTGCTGCGGCAGTCCGCCCTGCTGGCAAGAGATCTGGGCGTCCGGCTCCACACCCACCTGTGCGAGACCCGGGATGAGGAGCGTTATGTTCTGGAGAAGTACGGCAAGCGCCCCCTGGCCTATATGGAGGACCTGGGCTGGGTGGGAAACGACGCCTGGTACGCCCACGGCATCCACTTCAACGATGAGGAGCTGAAGCTCCTGGCGGACACCGGCACCGGCGTGGCCCACTGTCCCGTCTCCAACATGAAGCTCTCCTCCGGTGTGTGCCGGATTCCGGAGATGCTGGCCCTGGGAGTCCCCGTGGGCCTGGCGGTGGACGGCAGCGCCAGCAACGACGGCTCCAATCTCCTGGAGGAGCTGCGGATGGCGTACCTGCTCCACCGGCTCCACTCCAGCGAGCGGGCCCCCAGCGGGTACGACCTGCTGAAAATCGCCACCCGGGGCGGCGCCCGGGTGCTGGGCCGGGAGGACATCGGCAGCCTGGCCCCCGGCAAGGCCGGAGACCTCTTCCTGATCCGCCGGGACCGGCTGGAGCTGGTGGGGGCGGACCTGGACGTCAGGTCCATGCTGGGCACCGTGGGCTTCAAGGGGCCGGTGGACGAGACCGTGGTCAACGGCAGGGTCGTGGTGCGGGACGGCCGCCTCACCGGCATCGACGAGGAGCGGGCGGTCCGGGAGGCCCGGGCCGCGGCGGCGGCCTACCTGAGCCGGTGAGGGGCCAGGGCGGGAAACGGAACACCGCCGGTTCCCGGAGATTAAAACGGTAAGGAGAGAGTGTGATGTATGCACCCAGGCTGGAAGTACATACCCGGATGCTCACGGAGAATGCCCGCCGCCTCAGCGCGTTCTGCGCCTCCCGGCGGACGGAGCTGGTCTTTGTCACAAAGGGGTTCTGCGCCCAGACGGATGTGATTCGGGCCGTCCGGGCCGGCGGGATTGACCGGTTCGCGGACAGCCGGATGGAGAATATCATGGCGGCGAAGCGGGCGGTCCCGGACCTGTGGTACCTCCTCATCCGGGTCCCGGCGGCGGAGGAGGCGGAGGAGGTGGTCCGGTGGGCGGACGCCAGCGTCCAGAGCCAGATCGAGACCATCCGGGTGATCTCGGACGAGGCCCTGCGGCAGGGCCGGGTCCACCCCATCCTTTTGATGCTGGACGTGGGAGACCTGCGGGAGGGCGTCTTCGGCGAGGAGCAGCTGCGGGAGATCGCGCCGCAGATCAAGGCGTGCCCCGGTGTGGAGCTGGTGGGACTGGGCACCAATGTGGGCTGCTACGGCAGCGTCCTGCCCTCGGTAGAGAACATGGGGGCCCTGGTGAGGGCCCGGGACTTGCTGAATGGGGAGTGGGGCTTCCAGATCCGGACCCTCTCGGCGGGGGGCACCTGCTGCCTGAAGCTGCTGGAGGACGGCACCATGCCGGAGGGGGTCAATCAGCTCCGGGTCGGCGAGGCGGTGATGTGCGGCGAGGACACCACGGGCCACCGCTTCCTGGAGGGCTGCCACCCGGACGCCTTCCAGATCGCTGCCCAGGTGGTGGAGCTCCGCCGCAAGCCCTCGGTTCCCATCGGGGAGCTGGGACGGGACGGCAGCGGTGAGCGGCCGGTGTACCCGGACCGGGGCGTGCGCCTGCGGGCCGTCTGCGCCCTGGGGAAGCAGGACGTGGACTGGGGGGCCCTGACCCCGCTTCTGCCGGGGGCGGTGGTCATCGGAGCCAGCTCGGACCACCTGCTGGTGGACGTGGAGGACTGCGGGGTCCGCCCGGGGGACTGGCTGCGGTTCCGCTGCGGCTACATGGCCATCCTGCACGCCGCCACGTCCCCCTACGTGAAGTTCAGCGTGATCCCCTGAGTGAAACGGCCCTTCGTGGCAGAAAGAGAGAGCCGGACGCTTCCGCGTCCGGCCCTTTTGTGCGCCGTATGGATTTTGTGGCTCTCCGTCACACGATGAGGAAGAACTTCACCAGGAACAGGGCGGAGATCACATAGGTGAGGGCGGACACGTCCTTGGCCTTGCCGCTGAACACCTTGATGATGGTGAAGGAGATGAGCCCCAGGCCGATGGCGTGGCCGATGGAGCCGGAGATGGGCATTCCGATGAGCATCAGCGCCACGGGGACCATCTGGTCCATATCGTCGAAGTCCACGTTCTTGAGGCCCATGAGCATCAGCACGCCCACATAGATCAGCGCGGCGGAGGTGGCGGCGGCGGGGATGACGGCGGCGATGGGGGCGATGAAGATGCAGGCCAGGAACAGCACGCCGGTGGTCAGGGCGGTGAGGCCCGTGCGGCCGCCGGCCTCCACGCCGGAGGCGGACTCCACGAAGGTGGTGACGGTGGAGGTGCCGCAGCAGGCGCCGGCCACGGTGCCCACGGCGTCGGAGAGCAGGGCCTCCTTCATGTTGGGCATGTTGCCGTCCTTGTCCACCATGCCGGCCCGGGAGGCGGTGCCCACCAGCGTGCCGATGGTGTCAAACATGTCGATCATGCAGAAGGTGATGACCAGGGTGATGACGGTGAACCAGCCCACATCCATCAGGCCCTGGAAGTTGAACTTAAAGAGGGTGGTGGAGGCCATGTCGGCGAAGGGGGGCGCGAAGGACGCCGTGGACAGCGAGGCGAAGGGATTGGCCCCCAGGAAGATGGCGGAGCCGGCCCAGTAGATGACGGAGGCCGCCAGCATCCCCAGCAGCACCGCCGCCTTGATGCCCTTCTTGGCCAGGATGACGATGACGAAGAGGCCGATGAACATGGTGACCACGGAGAGGATCATGGCGCTGTACCCCGAGCCCATGGCGGTCTGCGCCACGCTGGGGGTCAGGGCGCCGAAGAAGTCCCGCATGACGTAGAAGGGCCCGCCGTTCTCGGAGTAGATGCCGGCGTTGGAACCCAGGCCGATGTTCATCAGCATGATGCCGATGGCAGGGGCGATGCCCAGCCGCACGCCCAGGGGGATGGCCTCCACGATCTTCTCCCGGATGTTCAGCACGGAGAGGACAATGAAGACGATGCCCTCAATGAGGATGATGACCAGGGCGGCCTGGAAGCTCTCCACATAGGTCATGCCCGTGAGGCCGGCGATGTTGGCGGCCACCACGGCGAAGAAGCTGTTGAGGCCCATGCCGGGGGCCAGGGCAAAGGGTTTGTTGGCCAGGAAGGCCATGCAGAACATGGCGATGGCGGAGGCGATGCAGGTGGCCAGGAACACGCCGTTCCACAGGGAGGACCCCACATCAAAGTTGGTCAGCAGGTTGGGGTTCAGGGCGATGATGTACGCCATGGTCATAAAGGTCGTCAGACCGGCCAGAATTTCCGTGCGCACAGTGGTGCCGTTTTCTCTCAGCTTGAAAAAATTTTCCATAACGCTCCTTCTCTCTTCTCGTTTTTCACAGTGGCGATTGGCATAACTACACAAGTTTCCCTGGAGTTATCATACCACACACTGGCAGATAATACAAGAACTTTCTGCATTGCTGGAAAAGGCCGTTCTCATATCGATAAAAACCGGGCCGCGCGCTCTGCGCGCGGCCCGGTTTTTCAATGCGCTGACAGATCACTCCGCCGGAGCTCCGGGAGCGGGGGCGGCGGCCTCCAGCCCCCGGGCCGCCTGTACGTCCGCGGGGGTGATGGCCATCAGGTCCTCCCGGGTCACCTGCTCCATGGCCGCCAGGCGGTTGGCCTGGTTTACCAGAATCTGCTCGAAGAGGTTCCGCACCCCCCGGGCGTTGCCGAAGGAGACGGGGTCGCCGCTCTCCTCCGCGATGAAGTCCCGCACCAGCGCCTCCGCCTCCGGCTCCAGGGTGTAGCACCCCTTCTTGCACTGCATCTCGAAGATCTTCACCATCTCGTTCACGGTGTAGTCCGCAAAGTGGAGGAAGCGGTTGAACCGGGACTCCAGCCCCGGGTTGGAGTGGATGAACCGGTCCATCAGGCGGTCGTACCCCGCCACAATGACCACCAGGTCGTCCCGGTGGTCCTCCATGGCCTTGAGGACGGTGTCGATGGCCTCCTGACCGAAGTCATTCTCCGCCCCGCCGTTGAGGGCGTAGGCCTCGTCGATGAACAGCACGCCCCCCAGGGCGGAGTCGATGACTTTTTTGGCCTTCAGGGCCGTCTGGCCCACGTAGCCCGCCACCAGGCCGCTGCGGTCCACCTCCACCAGCTGCCCCTTGGAGAGGATGCCCAGGCTGTGGTAGATCCGGGCCATGATCCGGGCGATGGTGGTCTTGCCGGTGCCGGGGTTGCCGGAGAACACCATGTGGAGAGACAGCTCTGCCGCCGGCAGGCCCTGCTCTTTGCGCAGCTTGTGGACCGTCACCATGTTGATGAGGTTCTTCACCTCTTTTTTCACGGAGGCCAGGCCGATGTAGCCCTCCAGCTCCGCCTGGAGGTCCTCGATCTTCTCCGGGGGCGGCGGGGCCTCCGCCGCCGGGGGCTCGGTGGCGTCGTTCCCGGTGGAGGACGCCGTGTTTTCTTCTCTGCCGCCCTGGGGCCGGTCCCCCCGGGGCGCGCCGGGCCTGGGGGTGTCCGCGGCATCCTCCCCGGGCGCGGCGGGGGTTCCCCAGAAATCCGCGCCCATGCGGTTGAGGTTGTTCTCCGTCATGGTGCGGATCACCTCCAGCTGCTGGAGGATGATCTCGTCCTTCTTGCTCACCTGTCTCCGGTCCAATCCAGTCACTCCTTTATGAGATTCCGTAAATTCGTGTGCCCCAGGGCCTGAAAGAGGCACGCCGCCGCCAGCCCCGTCAGCGCCCCTGTGGCCAGGGACACCGCCAGCAGAATGGGCAGATAGTACAGCGGCGCGGCGCTGCCCAGGGTTATCACAGCCGCGGTCATCTGGCCGCAGCTGTGGGCCGCCGCCCCGCCCACGGACACGCCGTAGACGGAGAACTGCCTCAGCCGGACCAGGCCGATCATGGTCAGCATGGCGGCAAGGCCCCCCAGCAGGGAGAACAGCAGCGCGTTCACATTTCCGGCGAACATGGCCCCCAGCAGGCACCGGGCGGTGAGGATCATCAGCGCCTGCCCCGGTCCCAGGGCGTAGAGGGCGAACACCGTCACGATGTTGGCAAGGCCCAGCTTCACCCCCGGGATGGGGATGGCCAGGGCCAGGGGGAAGAGGTTCTCCAGATAGCTCAGGGCCAGGGCCAGGGCCGTCAGCACGGCGCAGAGGGTCAGCTGTCTGGTAGTCAGTCTCATGGGACGCCGCCTCCTATCCCACCACGGCGTCCACGCCGCCGTCCTCCACCGTGCCGCCCTCCAGCCGGACGATGATCCGGGCCGGGAGGCACACGATGCTCTGCCCGCTCCAGGTGATCAGCCCGGTGCGGACGCAGTCCTGGGTGGGGCAGTCCGCCCAGGCCACGCGGACGCCGGCCTCCCCGGCGGAGGGCGCGTGGTCCAGGGGCGGGTCCTCCATGCCCTGGAGGCCGTAGGCCAGCTCCAGGGTGCAGCCGCCGCCGGAGTACGTCCGGGGAGCCTCCAGCAGCTCCTCCAGGGGGAAGCGGTCCGCCTCCCGGCCGTCGATGGTCACTACCACCGTCCCGGGACCTGCCTCCGCCCCGCCAGACCGCCAGACCGCCAGGGCGCTTCCCGCCGCCAGGGCGGCCACCGCCAGGACCACCAGGGCGTCCCAGAGGTTGGGGCGCAGTTTAGGAGACGATTTCAAGGGTATATCCGCTCCCCTCATCCAGTGTAAAGGACTCCGCCAGCCCCTGGGTGACCACCACCCGTCCGTCCCCGGTGATCAGCACCAGGTCAAAGAGGGAGGGGGATACTCCCTGCCATTCCCGCCAGAAGTCCAGGGCCTTTTCCTCCCCCATGATGAAAAGAGCCGTGGAAAACGCGTCGCACAGGGTCCCCATGCCGTCATCGGAAACGCAGTCCGCCACCACGGTGACGGAGGTGAGGCCGCTCTCCGCCGGGTAGCCCGTGGCGGGGTCGATGATGTGGTGGTACCGCTTCCCGTCCTGCTCAAAGTACCGCTGGTAGCCGCCGGAGGTGACGGCGAAGGCGTTTTTCAGGTTCAGAATGCCCGCGAAGGCGTTCTGCTCGCCGGGCCGGGCCGGGTCCTGGACGCCCACCCGCCAGGGAGAGCCGTCGGGCCGGTCCCCCCAGGCCAGCACGTTGCCCCCCAGCTGGGCCATGGCCCGGGGGATCTCATATTCCCGGAAGAGGTCCGCCAGCTTGTCGGCGGCGTACCCCTTGGCGATGCCGCCCAGGTCGATGGACTGGCCCGGCTCCAGGGAGACCCCCTCCGGTGAGATCTGAGGGGCGGTCTCGTCCACCACCTTCAAAAGCCGGTCGATCTCCGACCGGTCGGGGACCTGATTGTGGTCCGTGGTGAAGCCCCAGGCGCTGACCAGCGGCGCGATACCGATGTTGAAGGCTCCGCCGGTGCGCTCCCGAAAGCAGGCCGCCAGGCGGAGCAGGGTGTTCAGGTCCTCATCCGGCTCCACCGTCTCCCCCCGGTTGAGGCGGGAGACGGCGCTGTCCTCCTCCGTGCGGGAGAGCCTGGCCTCCAGGTCCCGGATCAGGTCCTCGGAGGCGTAGGCCGCGCCGGTGCTCCGCCTGCCGTAGGTGGAGATGACCATGGGGGTGTCCATGGCGATGACCTGAATGCTCTCCTGCACCGTGTCCGGGTCCACCGGGGGGCCGAAGCAGGCCGTCAGGCTCAGGACCAGGGAAAGGGCCAGTGCGCTGCTGAAGAAACGTCTCATATGATCCCTCGATTTTTACTTCTCATGATAAGCGGAATAAATGGCATACTATAAAATCATGATTTATTATAGCATGTCCGCCGCCGTTTCACAACCACGGATTCCGGGGCGCCGCAAAAATCTGGCGAGGCTTAACACTTTTACCCTTGCAAATTGGAAAAAAACCTGTTATACTATTCGGGTATGTTGGCGGGAGAGCCCCTTTGCCAGCATCATCAGAAAGAAAAACTCCCTGGAGGTCCTGATAAATGCCTAAGAATCCCAACCACCGTTCCAAGCCGGTCAAGCGGGACGAGCCCATGACCGGAGCGATGAAGTTCTTCCTGGCCGGCTGCGTGGCCGAGCTGTATCTCCTGATTGTCCGCCGCTTTTACGTCAACGGAAACGCCCGGCAGCAGATTGCCTGGTTTGACACGTATTTCTGGGTCCTGGCGGGCGTGGGCGCGGCGGTCCTCGTCCTGGGCGTTGTTCTCAGCGCCATGTGGAAGGCGGACAAAAAGAGGCGGGTCATCGGCTGGTACACCGCCGGCGGCGGCGCCTTTCTGGCGGTCTCCGCCCTGCTGATCCGGGCCCTGAACGCCCCGGTGGTGACGCTGCTGTCCGTGGTGGTCCCGGTGGTGATGCTGCTGGTGATCCTCTGGAGCCTGTACGACCGGGAGTGCGCCGTGGCGCTGACCGTGCTGGGCGTGTCGTTGATCTTCGTGTGGGTCTGCCGCAGGAGGCTCTCCAATATCTACTACGGCACGCTGATCCGGGTGGTTGCCGTGGTCTTCCTGATCCTGCTGGCCGCCGCGGCCTTTTTGTCCCGGCGGGCCGCGCAGAACGGCGGGAAGCTGGGCAAGGTCCGCCTCCTGCCCCCTGACGCCGACCTGCTGCCCATCTACACCGCCTGCGGCCTCTCCGCCGCGGCCGTGGTGGCGGCGCTGATCAGCGTCAACATCGCCTATTACGCCATGTGGGTCCTGGCGGTGGTGGTCTTTGCCCTGGCGGTGTACTATACCGTCAAGCAGCTGTAACTCGATACAAAAGAATCCCCCTTTCCGGACCTGATGTCCGAAGGGGGGATTTTTTATGGCCCGGCGCCGTCATTTCCGGATCTGTGCCAGATAGCGGTAGACGCTGGCTTGGGAGCAGCGCAGCCCCGCGGCCACGTCCTTTACGGAGCCCTTGAGGAGGAAGATGCCGCTCTCCTCCAGGGCGGTGATGATCTGGAGCCGCTCGTCGGAGGTCAGCCGTTTCGCCGACACCCCCAGCCGCTCCAGCTCGTGGTGAATGGCGTCCAGGGCCACGGCCTCCGTGGAATTGCGGAAGGTCTCCGGCCGGCAGGGGGAGGCCGGCGATTCCGCCTCCGGCTGGGAGAGGCTTTTGGCGAAGGGGTCCGGGTGGCACAGCCGCAGGATCTGCTCACTGACGGCCCGATAGCGGCTGTCGTCAAAATTGATGCAGAGCATCCCGATCAGCCGCCCGTTCTGCTTGATGAACATGGTGCAGGAGCGCAGCTGCTTGCCGCCCGCGGAGACGCCGGAGTAGTGCAGGCGGTAGTCCTGGGTCTCATAGCTCTTGTCCATCAGGATGCTGAGGGCCACATTGGTCAGCGGCGCGCCGATCTCCCGTCCGCTGATGTGGCCGTTGGCGATGGCGATGATGGAGCGGTTCCTGTCCGTCAGATCGTGGAGGGCCACCTCGTAGTCCGGCCCCAGCGCCGCGCCCAGAAACTCGGTCAGCTTTACGTACTGCTGCAGCAGCGCGTTGGGAATGTTGGGCATACGCCTCTCCCTTCCGCCCGCGTGAGCGCGGGCAATCCCACGGTGGTCCGTCCGTCTGTTTTCCTGGGTACCATTATATGCCCCGGGCTCCGGACTGTCAAAAGAATTTTTCCCGGGTGGAAGATTCCAAAACTGCCGTGTTTTCCCGTATTGTCCCCACCGGCGCCCGGTTTTTAAAATTGTGATCCGCCCAACCTCCCCGATCCCTGTTGACAATTTTTAGAATTCTGATAAAATCGTTCCATGCGGTCACCGGCGCGCTTGAGATCACGGCCCGCGTTTCCGCAGGGCGGGCTGCGCCCGCTGTACGGGTGCCCGGTTCACGGGTGTTGACGGTGAGGCCCGAAGAGGGAGGCGCCCCCCGGGGCGGATGTCCGCCCCAGACCTCAGGAGGACGCTTCTGAGGTGTTTCGACGATAAAAGAGGAGGTTCCCATTATGAAAACGATCATCAGCACAGACCGGGCCCCGGCGGCCATCGGTCCCTACGCCCAGGCCGTCAGGACCGGCGGTCTTGTCATCACGTCCGGCCAGCTGCCCATCGATCCCGCCACCGGCGCGTTTCCCGAGGGCATCCAGGCCCAGACCCGCCAGTCCCTGACCAATGTCAAGGCCATTCTGGAGGAGGCCGGCCTCACCATGGACGCCGTGCTGAAAACCACGGTGTTCCTCAGCGACATGAACAACTTCGGCGCCATGAACGAGGTGTACGCCTCCTTCTTCACCGAGGGCAGCTATCCCGCCCGCTCCGCGGTGGAGGTGGCTCGCCTGCCCAAGGACGCGTTGGTGGAGATCGAGGTCATCGCCGCCCTGTAAGGGGGCGTCTGACACCGTGCTCCCGCGCGGGAACCGCGTCCCCGCCTGCCGGACGGTCCGGGGCGGGGATGCGCGCATTTGAGAAGCTGTATCAATCTCCGCCGCGCGCAGCTTCCAGGAGAGGAGAGAACTGATTATGAGCAATGAGATCCAAAGCCGGGACGGCTTCAGGAGCCAGTGGGGCTTTACCCTGGCCTGCATCGGCTCCGCCGTGGGCATGGGCAACATTTGGCGCTTCCCCATCATGGTGGCCAGATGGGGCGGCCTGACCTTCCTGATTCCCTATTTCATCATCGTCGTTCTGGTGGGCAACTCCGGAATCATGGAGGAGTTCGCGCTGGGCCGCCGGGCCAAGGCCGGCCCCATCGGGGCCTTCGGCTGTGCCGCCGAGGCCAGAACCGGCAGCAGGAGACTGGGCCGGACCGTGGGCGTCATCCCCATCGTCGGCTCTTTGATGCTGGCCATCGGCTACACAGTGGTCATGAGCTGGATCTTCAAGTACACCTTCATGGCCATCACCGGCAGCCTGTACGCCATGGGGCAGGATATGTCCCTCATCGGGCCCGCCTTTGACGCCGCCGCCCCCGGGGCGGAGAGCTTCGGCGAGGCCGTGGGCATGATGCTCAGCAGCGGCGTCTTCGGCACCGGCAACGGCGTGTGGCTGATCATCGGCCTGGCGGTGGCGCTGGTGATCATGGCCATGGGTGTGGCCAAGGGCATCGAGGCGGCCAACAAGATCATGATGCCCGTGCTGTTCGGCCTGTTCATCATCCTGGCCGTGTATATCGGCTTCCAGCCCGGCGCCTCCGGGGGATACAGGTTCCTGTTTGCCCTGGACCCCAGGGGCCTGGTGAATCCCCAGGTGTGGATCTACGCCTTTGGCCAGGCGTTTTTCTCCCTGTCCGTGGCGGGCAACGGCTCCGTGATCTACGGCTCCTACCTGCCCAGGGACGAGGACATCCCCGCCTCCGCCCGCCGCGTGGCGCTGTTTGACACCATCGCCGCCCTGCTGGCCGCCTTCGTCATCATCCCCGCCATCGGCGCCAGCGGCTTCGCCATGGGCGACATCGACCCGGGCCCCGGATTGATGTTCGTGTACCTGGTCAACATCCTCAACGGGATGCCCGGCGGCCGGATCATCGGCGTGATCTTCTATGTGGCCGTCCTCTTCGCCGGCCTGAGCTCCATCGTCAACTTGTACGAGGCCCCGGTGGCCACCATGCAGGAGCAGTTCAAGCTCAAACGGGGCCCCGCCGTGGCCGTCACCGGCGTCATCGGCGCGGTGGTGGCCCTGCTGATCCAGCCCTACACCTCCCAGTGGATGGATATTGTCTCCATCTATATCTGCCCCCTGGGGGCGGCTCTGGCGGCGGTCATGTTCTTTGTGGTCCTGCCGCGCCGGGAGGCCCTGGAGGAGGTCAACCGGGGGGCCAGGAGACCCGTGGGCAGGTGGTTTGAGTACCTGGGCTATGTGTTCATCGTCCTGTGCGTCCTGGCGCTGGTGCTGGGGGCCATATACGGCGGCATCGGCTGAGGCGGAGGCCGCTAAAGAGCAGACCGCGCGGAACCCCCGCACGGCTGCCGCCTTCCCCGAAGGGAGAGGGCGGCGCTCCGCTGGATGGATTCCAAGGCGGAGCGGGAATGTGCGTACGTACTGTCATAAGAACTGCCCGCCGTCCTGTTTGGGACGGCGGGCGGTTTTTGTCTTACGCGGGGTGGAGGAGGCCGTTTATAGTCACCGGAGTTGAAAAGAAGCCAATGCTTCTTTTCAACCCTGGGGCGCGCACGCGCCCCAGAGGCCGTGAAACGGCCCGGCAGTGGGCTTCACAGGCAAAACACGGCACATTCTATGTGCCGGTGGACTTTGCCCGCCTTGAAAATCGGGGTACCGATTTTCAGGTGTTTTGACGATACTTCCCCGCCCCCCGGCGGGCGCTCTGCCGCCGCCTCCTGCGCTCCGCCCGGCGTTCCAAAAGGGCGGAGCACAGGTCAAACAGCCGCTCCAGCAGCATCTGGACGGGCACCACCAGCAGCGCCATGGCCGCCAGCACCAGCCACCCGGCAAAGGACAGACCTGAGAGGGACAGGGAGAACACATTCCCGAAGAACACCACCGCGATCACCATGGCAATACTCATAACCGAGAGCATCACGGTGCGCCCCAAGTCCATGGGCCGGGCGGCGTAGTAGATCACCGTCAGGCAGTTAACCGCCATAATCACCACACAGATGGTGGACAGCTCCTGGAGCTCCAGCCCCAGGGCGTAGACGAACAGCTCCGCAAACAGCACCACGAAGATGGCCGTCAGCCCGCCGGGGAAGGACTTGCGGAACACGTTGTGGAGAAACTTCCCATGGACCAGGTCGTGGTTGGGCTCCAGGGCCAGGAAGAAGGAGGGGATGCCGATGGTGAGGGAGGAGATCAGCGTCAGCTGGATGGGGATGAAGGGATAGGGGAAGTCGGCGAACAGGGTGATGATGGCCAGGAAGAAGGAGAGGATGTTCTTCACCAGGTACAGCGCCGAGGCCCGCTGGATGTTGTTGATGACCCGGCGGCCCTCCGCCACCACCTTGGGCATGGCGGCGAAGTCGCTGTCCAGCAGCACCAGCTGGGCCACCTGGCAGGCGGCGTCGGCGCCGGAGGCCATGGCCACGCCGCAGTCGGCGTCCTTCAATGCCAGCACGTCGTTGACGCCGTCGCCGGTCATGGCCACGGTGTGGCCCTGGCTCTGGAGGGCCCGGACGATCTTCCGCTTCTGGTTGGGCACCACCCGGCCGAACACCGTGTACTGCCGCACCGCCTGGGCGATGTCACCGTCGGTTTTCAGCTCCCGGGCGTCCACCCATCGCTCCGCGTTTTGGATGCCCGCCTGGTTCGCGACGGCGGAGACTGTCACCGGCTCGTCCCCGGAGATGACCTTCACGTCCACCCCCTGGTCGTGGAAGTAGGCGAAGGTCTTGGCGGCCCCGGGCCGCAGGGGGTTCTCCAGCACCAGCAGGGCCATGGGCAGCACCAGGCCGCGGAGGCGGCCCTCCTCCGCCCCGTCGCACTGGGCCAGCAGCAGCACCCGGCAGCCCTGCTCCGTGTAGGACCGGATCTGCTTTTTCAAGGGCTCCAGCTCGTCGCCCAGCACGTACTCCGGCGCGCCGATGACATAGGCCCCCCGGCCCGCGAAGTTGACGGCGCTCCACTTGGCGGCGGAGGAGAAGGGCACCGTCTCCCGGCTGGGCCAGGCGGGACCGTAGGAGAACTTCTCCGCGATGGCTCGGGCGGTGTCGTTGTCCGGCTCCATCACCCGGTAAAAGGCCCCCAGGGTGTCGGCGATGTCCGCCTCCGTCCAGGCGGCGGCGTCCAGGGGCACCACCTCCCGCACCCGCATCTGGGGGCAGGTGACGGTGCCGGTCTTGTCCACGCACAGCACGTCCACCCGTGCCAGGGTCTCGATGGCGTTCATCTCGTGGATCAGCGTCCGGTTCTGGGCCAGCCGCACCACGCTCACCGCCAGGGCCACGCTGGTCAGCAGAAACAGCCCCTCGGGGATCATGCCGATGAGGGCTGCCACGGTGGACACCACCGACTGCCGCAGCCCCAGGTCCTGGGTCACGAACTGGGTGTAGAACAGCGCCCCGCCGATGGGGATCAGCACCACGCCGATGAAGCGGATCAGATGGTCCAGCGAGCGCATCATCTCGCTCTTTCCGGGCCCGGCGTCCTTCTTGGCGGCCAGAGTGAGCTTGGCGGCGTAGGAGTCCGCCCCCACCTGGTCCAGCCGGGCCCGGCACCTGCCGGAGATGATGAAGCTGCCGGAGCGGAGATTGTCCCCCGGCCCCTTGGCGATGGCGTCCGCCTCGCCGGTGATCAACGCCTCGTTGACCTGCACCTGCCCGGTGAGCACCGGCCCGTCGGCGGGAATCTGGCACCCGGCGGTGAGCTCCACCACGTCCCCCCGCACCAGCTGGTCCACGGGGAGCTCTGTGACCTGTCCGTCCCGCACCGCCCGGACCCTGGCCGCCGACAGCAGCGACAGCTTCTCGATGGTCCGCTTGGAGCGGAGCTGCTGGACGATGCCGATGACGGCGTTGGCCGCCACGATGAAGAGGAAGGTCATGTCCTTCCAGTCCCCCACCAGCAGCAGGCACACCGCCAGCACCACGAAGATCAGGTTGAAGTAGGTCAGGAGGTTCTCCCGGATGATCTGTTTGTCGGACTTGGTGGGGGACTCCACCGGGCGGTTGTCCCACCCCGCCTCCGCCAGCTCCCGGGCCTGGGCGGAGGTGAGCCCCCGCTCCGGCGAGGGTTCAAGGCGGGGCATCTCCCGGCGGACGGGCTCCGCCCGCTCCGGGATCGGTTTTCTTTTCATGGAACGCCCCCTCTGTCGGATCTTGAAGAGTTTGGTCTATTATAGCAATTCTGGCTTCGTTTGTACAGAGTATCCCCGAAAATCCATGGGGCTTGCGCGAAAAGGGCGCGAAGCGCAGCTAAAAGTTTAGGGCCGCCCTTTTTCAAAGGGCGGTGGGGTTCCGGGGCAAAGCCCCGGGGCGCGCCTCGCAAGGCGCGCAATCCTTTTATTTTGAGGGAAAGGAGCGCAGCTGAGAGCGTCTTTGCCGCCCGGTGGGCGGCAAACAGCGCCCTCGTCAAAGGTACGCTCCCTCCGCTTACCCCAAAAAATCCAGACTTAAAAACGGAGAGGGGCTTTCGCCCCTCTCCGCTGTGCCGTCTATTCCGCCGCCAGGGTGATCCCCACCACCACGGCGGGTTCATCTCCGGCGTTCCATACCTCGTGGAGCTCCCCGCCCGGCACCAGCAGCGCCTCGTCCGGCCCGAACCGGCGGACGCCCTCCGGCGTCCGGGCCTCCATGACGCCCCGGGTGACGACGAACAGGTGGTCCCGCCCCGGGTGGCTGTGGGCCGGCACAGGTCCGCCGCCCCGGGGCTCCAGGTGGGCGACGGACACGTCCAGAACGCGCCCCGCCTCTCCGAAGACCCGCTTTGCCAGAAACCCCGTGTGGTGGGGGACGGAGGTAAAGCCGTCCACCTCAGTTTACCTTAGGCAGCTTGTCGAAGCTGGCCTGGAGCTCCTCGTCGGTGGGGATATAGTCCGTCATCTCGCCGTTGTGGAACTTCTCATAGGCCACCATGTCAAAGTACCCGGTGCCCGTCAGGCCGAAGACGATGGTCTTGGCCTCGCCGGTCTCCCTGCATTTCAGCGCCTCGTCGATGGCGACGCGGATGGCGTGGCTGGACTCCGGGGCGGGGAGGATGCCCTCCACCCGGGCGAACTGCTCCGCCGCCTCAAAGACCTTGGTCTGCTCCACGGCTTGGGCCTCCATGTACCCATCGTGGTACAGCTGGCTCAGAACGGGGCTCATGCCGTGGTACCGGAGGCCGCCGGCGTGGTTGGCGGAGGGGATGAAGCCGCTGCCCAGGGTGTACATCTTGGCCAGGGGGCACACCATGCCGGTGTCGCAGAAGTCGTAGGCAAAGCGGCCACGGGTGAAGCTGGGGCAGGAGGCGGGCTCCACGGCGATGATGCGGTAGTCCTTCTCGCCCCGCAGCTTCTCACCCATGAAGGGGGAGATCAGGCCGCCCAGGTTGCTGCCGCCGCCGGCGCAGCCGATGATGATGTCGGGCACGATGCCGTACTTGTCCAGAGCCGCCTTGGTCTCCAGACCGATGACGGACTGGTGCAGCAGCACCTGGTTCAGGACGCTGCCCAGCACGTAGCGGTAGCCGGGGTTGGAGGTGGCCACCTCCACGGCCTCGCTGATGGCGCAGCCCAGGGAGCCGGTGGTGCCGGGATGCTCCTGGAGGATCTTCTTGCCGATCTCCGTCTCCATAGAGGGGGAGGGGGTGACGGAGGCGCCGTAGGTCCGCATGACCTCCCGGCGGAAGGGCTTCTGCTCGTAGCTGACCTTCACCATGTAGACCTTGCAGTCCAGACCCAGGTAGGCGCAGGCCATGGAGAGGGCCGTGCCCCACTGGCCGGCGCCGGTCTCGGTGGTGACGCCCTTGAGGCCCTGGTTCTTGGCGTAGTAGGCCTGGGCGATGGCGGAGTTCAGCTTGTGGGAGCCGGAGGTGTTGTTGCCCTCAAACTTGTAGTAGATCTTCGCCGGGGTCTGGAGCCGCTCCTCCAGGCAGTAGGCCCGCACCAGGGGGGAGGGGCGGTACATCTTGTAGAAGTCCCGAATCTCCTGGGGGATGGGAATCTCCCGGCTGTCGTTGTCCAGCTCCTGGCGGATCAGCTCGTCGCAGAACACGGGGCGCAGGTCCTCATAGCTCATGGGGGCCCCGGTGCCGGGGTTCAGCAGGGGGGCGGGCTTGTTCTTCATATCCGCCCGGACGTTGTACCAGGTCTTCGGCATCTCGTCCTCGGTGAGGTAGATCTTGTAGGGGATCTTGGTTTCGGTCTTCATAGCGATTACTCCTTTCAATCATCGGTCCTCCTTGAAAGGATGCGTCAAAAAAAGACCTTCATCCCAACAGCAGGACCTGAAACAGGTTCCCTTGGGACAAAAGTCTTGAAACTTCTGCGGTGCCACCCAAATTGGCGGTTTAGAGCCGCCCTCTCGGCGGTATGCAAGCACATACCCTTCCTTGGTAACGGGGGAAAAGCCCGTCGGAGCTTACTTCATCGAAAGAAACTCCACCGTTCCATTTCCGCCTGACGGCGAAAATTCCACTCAGTTTCGTTCCTTTCTCCTCTCCCCACAAAATCTCACGATTTTGCGGGGGCCCCCGTAGGGGAACGGTTCGGCCCGCCCTCGGCAGTCCATTCACCGGAGTTGTTCCTGCCGCCCTCGCACTGCCGGCGGCTCGCTGGGAGAAACGCGTTCTGGCTACTCGTCTGCGTCATCGGTTTTTGCTTTGAACTTGAACGCAGTATAAACCCGGGGAGGGCGATTGTCAACCCCATGGCGGCAGGTTTTCCGAATGTGATAAAAATCGGCCCCATACGGAGGCTGATTTTTATCACATCTTGAGAAAATTTCCGGGCACATGAGAGGAAGCGCAGAAAAACAGGGCCGCTCCCGCCGCCTGAGAGGGGGGGGAGCGGCCCGTGGAAGCGCGGGAATCTCAGCCGCCCAGGTAGGCTTTCTTGATGTCCGGAGAGGCCAGCAGCTCGGCGCCGGTGCCGGAGGTGACCACCCTGCCGGTCTCCAGCACGTAGCCCCGGTCCGCCACGGACAGCGCCGCCTGGGCGTTCTGCTCCACCAGCAATATGGTGGTGCCCCCGTCGTGGAGGCGCTGGATGATCTCAAAGATCTGCTCCACCAGGATGGGGGCCAGACCCATGGAGGGCTCATCCAGCATCAGGAGCTTGGGACGGCTCATCAGCGCCCGGCCCATGGCCAGCATCTGCTGCTCGCCGCCGGAGAGGGTGCCCGCCACCTGCCTCCGGCGCTCCTTCAACCGGGGGAACTGGTCGAAGACCTTCTCCAGGTCCGCCGGGTCCGGCTTGCCGCTGCGGGTGTAGGCGCCCATCTCCAGGTTTTCCTGGGTGGTCATCTGCAAAAAGATGCGCCGGCCCTCCGGCACCAGGGCCAGTCCCCGGGAGACCACCTTGTGGGCCGGGACCTTCCCCAGGTCCTCCCCCAGGAAGGTGACGGAGCCGGTCTTGCTCCGCAGGAGGCCGGAGATGGTGTTCAGGGTGGTGGACTTGCCGGCGCCGTTGGCGCCGATCAGCGTGACGATCTCCCCCTGGGCCACCTCGAAGGACACGCCCTTGATGGCGTGGATGCTGCCGTAGTAGACGTTGATGTCGTCGACCTTCAGAATCGTTTCCATGTCACGCCTCCTTCTGCTTGCCCAGGTACGCCTCGATGACCTTGGGGTTCTTCTGGATGTCCTCCGGGCTGCCCTTGGCGATGACCCGGCCGAAGTTCAGCACGCAGATGCCCTCGCAGATGTTCATCACCAGGTTCATGTCGTGCTCGATCAGCAGCACGGCGATCTGGAAGGTGTCCCGGATCTTGCGGATGTTCTCCATCAGCTCCGCCGTCTCCGAGGGGTTCATGCCCGCCGCCGGCTCGTCCAGCAGCAGCAGAGAGGGGTTGGTGGCCAGGGCCCGGACGATCTCCAGCCGGCGCTGGGCGCCGTAGGGGAGGGACCCGGCCTTCACGTCCGCCAGACCCTCCATGTTGAAGAGGGAGAGGAGCTCCAGCGCCCGCTCGTGGGCCACCTTCTCCTCCTTCCAGTAGCCCGGCAGACGGAAGATGCCGCTCCACATGTTGTAGCGCATCTGGGTGTCCATGCCCACCTTCACGTTGTCCTCCACGCTCAGGTCCTGGAAGAGGCGGATGTTCTGGAAGGTCCGGGCGATGCCCGCCCGGTTGACCTTCATGGTGTCCATGCCGTGGGTGTCGGTGCCGTCCAGCAATATGGTGCCCTTGGTGGGCTGGTAGACCTTGGTCAGGAGGTTGAAGACCGTGGTCTTGCCGGCGCCGTTGGGGCCGATGAGGCCGGCGATCTCCGTGCGGCCGATGGTGAGGTTGAAGTCCTCCACGGCCTTGAGGCCGCCGAAGGTGATTCCCAGACTGATGCACTCCAGAATGGGGCGCTTGCCGATGTCCCGGTCGGGGATCATGCTGCCGGAGGGGACGGGAACGAGTTTCGAGAGCATGTCAGGCGGCCTCCTTTCTGTTGGATTTCCAGTTCAGGAAGGTTTTGATGGTGGGGTTGTTGGTGGCCAGCATCACCAGGATCAGCACGATGGCGTACACCAGCATCCGGTAGTCGGAGAACTGGCGCAGGGCCTCCGGCAGGATATAGAGGACGGCGGCGGCGATGATGGAGCCCCAGATGTTGCCCAGCCCCCCCAGCACCACGTATACCAGCACCAGGATGGAGGTGTTGAAGTCGAACTTGCTGGCGGCCAGGCTGCTGTAGTTCAGCCCGTACAGCGCCCCGGCCGCGCCCGCCAGGGCGGCGGAGGTGATGAAGGCGATCATCTTGTACTTGGTGACGTTGACGCCGATGCTCTCGGCGGCGATGCGGTTGTCCCGGATGGCCATGACCGCCCGGCCGGTGCGGCTGCGGATCAGGTTCAGCACGATCACCAGCGTCAGCATCACCAGCAGGAAGCCGGCACCGAAGGAGGCCAGCTTCTCCGTGCCGGTGGCGCCCTGGGCGCCCTTGATGATGGCGGTGCCGCCGGGGGCCATGCCCAGGTCGTCGATGGTCAGCGTGCCGCTGATGTTGAAGGCCATGTGGAGGCCGTTCTCGTCGCAGCCCACCAGCAGGCAGTTGATGAGCTCCTTGATGATCTCGCCGAAGGCCAGGGTGACAATGGCCAGGTAGTCGCCCCGGAGCCGCAGCACCGGCACGCCCACGATGAAGCCCGCCAGGGCGGCGAAGGCCGCGCCCACGGCGATGGCAATCACCAGCCGCACCCAGCCGGAGGGGACGGCGCTCTGGAGGCTCATGGCGGCGATGACGCCGGAGAAGGCACCCACGCTCATAAAGCCCGCGTGGCCCAAGCTGAGCTCGCCCAGAATGCCCACCGTCAGGTTCAAGGAGACCGCCATGACGATGTAGCAGCAGATGGGGACCAGCATACCCGTCAGGGAGCGGTTGAGGAAGCCGCCGTTTTTCAGCGCCGAAACGATCAGGAAGGCGGCGATGACGCCCAGATACGTGGCGAAGTCCACCTTGGTGGTGGCTTTCAGGGATTTCAATTTTTTCATGTCCGCCACCTCAGACTTTCTCGGGCACGTACTTGCCCAGAAGACCCGCCGGGCGCACCAGCAGCACGATAATCAGCACGGCGAAGACGATGGAATTGGCCAGCTGCATGGAGATATAGGCCTTGGCCATAGCCTCGATGATGCCCAGCAGCAGTCCCCCCAGGAAGGCCCCGGGGATGGACCCGATGCCGCCGAACACCGCGGCGGTAAAGGCCTTGATGCCAGGCATGGAGCCGGTGGTGGGCATGAGGGTGGAGTTGTAGGAGCACAGCAGCACGCCGGCGATGGCCGCCAGGGCGGAGCCGATGGCGAAGGTCATGGAGATGGTGCGGTTGACGTCGATGCCCATCAGCTGGGCCGCGCCCTTGTCCTCGGAGCAGGCCCGCATGGCCTTGCCCATCTTGGTCCTGCCGGTGAAGAGGGTCAGGGCGATCATGATGACGATGCAGGCCGCCACGGTCAGCAGCGACACATAGGGGATGGACAGCTGCCCGTCAAAGAGCTTCAGGGTGTCCGGGGCCACGGAGGCGTAGACCCGGGGGTTGGCGCCCCAGATCTGGAGGGCGGCGTTCTGGAGAAAGTAGCTGACGCCGATGGCGGTGATCAGCACCGCCAGAGAGGGTGCGCCCCGCAGGGGCTTGTAGGCCAGGCCCTCGATCAGGACGCCCAGCACGGTGCACACCGCCATGGCCAGCAGCGTGGCCACGACGCCGTTGACCCCCAGGGAGGTCATGGCGATCAGGGAGATGTAGCCGCCGATCATGATGACGTCGCCGTGGGCGAAGTTCAGCATCTTCGCGATGCCGTAGACCATGGTGTAGCCCAGGGCGATGATGGCGTAGATGCTCCCCAGGCTGATCCCGCTGATCAGGTAGGAGAGAAATTCCATAGTATCAACCTCTCTTTTCTCAATTCACCCATGGCAAAAACAGAGGCGGCGGCCGCCGGAGGGCGGCAGAGGTCCGCCGCCGCTGTTTTCGCCATGGCCGTGATTTCCGGGCCCCCGGCGGGGGGGGGAGCCGACCCCCGGGGGGTGCGGGGTGGGTTGGTTTGAGTTCTTTGTGTGTTTGGGGCGCTTGCTGGGGGTTTTTGGGGGTGTTTTTTTTTTTTTTTATATTATCAATTTTTTTTTTTTTTTGGCGGGCTTCTGCGACAACG
>CAMNRF010000035.1 GCA_946551795.1 uncultured Oscillibacter sp. | reverse complement strand
ATTCTTTGGGGTCGGTTGTGTTTTGGTTAAAAATTTTCCCCCCCGGGGGGGCAAAAAACCCGGGTTTTTTTGGGGGTGGGGGGGGGGGGGGGGGGGCCCCCCCCCCCCCCCCCTCTCCATGGGACGGCTCACTTGCCGAAGCGGTACTGCTCGGCGGTCAGGGTCAGCTCAATGGCCTCATCCAAGTAATTGGAGGCCCTCAGGCGCAGCTGATTTTCCAAGGGGCGGTCATAGTCAATGCGGAAGGCCCGCGTCAGCTTCTGGCCCGCCGGAATGCGGACGCCGGCAAACGTATCATCCGTCCGGTTGCCCACCGTGCAGGGCCGGGTAAACACGACCGCGGCCTCCTTGGTCCCGGTGTTCTCAATGGTGATTACCGCGTACTCGCCGAGATAGGGCGTAAAGAAGAAGTCCTGTACAATGTCCCCCTCTTCATCACTCTGGAACTTCTGGCCCTTTATGGCGGTGCCGGACCAGCTGGACAGATCCACCTCCGCCGGGTCCACCTCCGTGTACATACCGCCGCTGGCGCCGTACTCCACCTTCATCAGAGGCGTGGCCTGCCGCACTCTCTCATGGCGCGCGATCCACTCCTCCTCCGTCTCTCCCATGTTTTCCCAGGGGGAAGCGGCGTTTTTGCCTGTATTGACGGTATACGTGAGGCCGCCGGACGTGAGGTTTGAGCCAAAGGCCGTGGCTATTTTCTTCCCGTTCTTATCCGTGGTGAGCATATATTGAATGTCGCACACCACGTCTCCGGTCGCCCACGCGGGCTTTCCGGTGATGTCCAGGGTCTGCTCTCCCTTGTCATCCAGCCTGGGCCGCGCGCCGAAGTCCACGCAGTCGATCTCTGGGTGATAGCTGACGCCGATGGCCACGTCCAGAATGTCCCCAATGGTCTTAGCCTCCACGTAGTAATGGACCTCACCCTTTTCGTCGGTGTAGGTCAGCACGGCGGGGAGCTCCGCGCCGTTCTCCGCCGTCACCTTCTCGCCGGGGGCCGCCCGCTCCACGCCGAAGAGGGCGATCCCCGCCTCCGAACAGGCCAGGCGCAGGTCTCCCGCCTGAACCTCCGTCTGGGGCTGGGCCGCGGGCGGGTCCTCCTTGGCCAGGGAGGCCGAGATCAGGCAGGCCAGCAGGATCATCGTCGCCATGCCCGCGATGAAGGGGATGTAATTTCTCTTTGTCTTGTTCATGTCCATGCTCCTCTCTTGATCGAACACCGGATGTCCTATTTTCCGGCTCACTTGCCGAAGCGGTACTGCTCGGCGGTCAGGGTCAGCTCGATGTCCACGTCCGTAAAAGCCACGGCGTACAGATCAAGCCGGTTTTCCAGGGGCAGGCTTTCGTCGATGCGGAGCGCCCGCGCCAGCGCCTGTCCCGCCGGGATGCAGACGTCGCTGAAAGCATCGTAGCGGCGGTTCCCCACAGTGCTGGGACGGCGGAGATGCACCCAGGCGTCCTCGGTCCCGGTGTTTTCGATGGTAATCACCGCGTATTCCCCCAGATAGGGCGTAAAGGCAAAGCTCTGCTCGATCGCCGTGCCGGTGTAGCCCGGCCGCTCCTGGCTCCGGAACTTCTGTCCCTTCATGGCGGTGCCGGACCAGCTGTTCAGATCCACCTCCGCCGGGTCCACCTCCGTGTACATACCGCAGGTGATGCCGTACTCCGGCTTCAAGGGTGTCTCCCGCTTGTGCTCCTCGGCTCTTTTCGCCTTCTCCGCCTTCTCCTCCGCCGTGGGGGCCGGGACAGGGCCGCTGCCATTTGCCCCGGCGATCCCGATCAGCGGATCATTCTCGTCTCCATCCCGTCTCAGGTGATAGCCAATGTCACTCTTCACATCTCCGGTCAACCACGCCTGCTCTCCGTTGGGCTTGACGGAGATCGTTCCGTCGCTTTTCAGAAACGGCTTCGCGCCGAAGTTCACACAGTTCAGGGGCTCGTGGTAGTTTGCCCCGTAACACACATCCAAAATGTCCGCAATGGTCCTGGCCTCCACATAGTAGTGGACCTCACCCTTCTCGTCGGTATAGGTCAGCACGGCGGGGAGCTCCGCGCCGTTTTCCGCCGTCACCTTCTCGCCGGGGGCCGCCCGCTCCACGCCGAAGAGGGCGATCCCCGCCTCCGAACAGGCCAGGCGCAGGTCTCCCGCCTGAACCTCCGTCTGGGGCTGGGCCGCGGGCGGGTCCTCCTTGGCCAGGGAGGCCGAGATCAGGCAGGCCAGCAGGATCATCGTCGCCATGCCCGCGATGAAGGGGATGTAATTTCTCTTTGTCTTGTTCATGTCCATGCTCCTTTTTTGATTTACCACTCCAGATTTTCCGCGACCTTGAAAAATGTCTCCCGGTCCAGGCCGCCGTCCGCCGTCAGCTGGAGGACGTAGGGCCCCTCCGCCCACAGCAGGGTGTAGCTGAGGCTGTCCCCCGCGGCGTCAATGAAGATCCCCTCGCTGCCCCGGACGGTGACGCCCTCCCACCGGTAGTCCCCCATCAATGTCTCGCTGTACTCCTTCCCCATCCACTGGCGCAGGGACAGATGGCCGCGGCTCGCCTCTCCCTCTTTCCAATAGGAGACGCTGGAGTACACGGTGTCCTCCTCCAGCTCGCTCTCGCTCCGCAGCGCGTACCCCTCCGGAATCCACCCGAAGGTGATCCGGTGGAACTGCTGGGGGACCACGTCCTCCTGGGGCCGGGCGCTGTACGTCAGGACCCCATTCCGGGCCGCGGCCCGGACGTGGTAGTCCTCCGGCTGGTCGGCGTACACCGCCGTGCCCAGCAGCGCCACCACCGCCGCCAGCAGGACGATCCGCTTCCAGAGCCGCTTCTTTTTCCGCCCGGGCAGCAGGAGACGCATCCGCTCCTCAAAGGCCGGGGAGAAGGCGTGGGCGCAGTCCGTCCGCCCCGGCAGGGCGTCCAGGACCCGCTCCGCCGCCTCCGGCGCGGCCGCGTACAGCATCTCGTCCGTGATTCTCATAGGACCTCCCCCCTCTCCGCCAGCTCCGACGCCAGAAGACGCTTGGCCCGGAGGGTGATCTGCCGGATGTTCTCCGGCGTCAGGCCCAGGAGGCCGGCGGTCTCCGCGGCGGAGTAGCCGTTGTAGTATCGCAGCAGCAGCACCTCCCGGTACCTGGGAGGCAGGGCGGCCATGGCCCCCGCCAGCGTCCCGTCGGAGGGCGGTGCGGCACAGCCGGGGATCTCCTCCAGCTCCGCCTGGGGGTGCCGCTGTCTGGAGCGGTACAGGTCAATGGCCTTCCGCTCCGCCACCGTGGCCGCCAGGCACCGGGCCCGGGGCCCCAGCTCCGGCGGCAGGGCGTGCTCCGCCAGGCTGAGGAAGGCCATGTGCACCGCGTCCTCCGCGTCCTGCTCGTTGCGCAGAATCTGGCGGGCCACATGGAACATCAGCCCCCGGTAGGCCGTGTACAGCGATTCAAACCGCGTCCGGTCCTCCGGGCTGTCCAGGGCCTGCAAGTAAATCAGCATGTCACCGCCTCCCTCTGTACACTGTGACGCTCCACGCCGCCGGAATGTGACGCGGGGCGGAAAATTTTTTCAAAAAACGCGCCGCCCTCCGGAGACCGGAGGGCGGCGCGCTGGCTCCTATCAATGGGGAACCTGTTACTTTGCTGTCTCCAGCAGGTCCTCGAAGAACACGGGGTAGTCCCTGGCGAACCGCTCCAGCAGCATTACCGCCACCTCCCGGCACTGGGGATGGGCGGCCGCGTCCGCCCGCAGGCGGAGGAAGTGCCGCCACTCCCGCAGGTCCATGGTGGCCACCAGCTCCGTCTTCAGCGAGTTGGGCAGGACGGACCGGGCCTCCTGGGGGGTGGCCCCCAGCCGGATCATCTGGAAATAGCTCTCCTCGGCGTTCTCCATGGCCCTCTGCCACACCTCGTACTTCTGCCGGTCGGTGTCGTTGTTCAGGTCGTACCGGAAGCCGGTGGCCAGGTCGATGCAGGTGATCTGGCTGCCGAACTTCTCTTTGACATAGTTGCAGTACCGGGTGCTCTCCTGGGAGTAGCTGGCGATGCGGTGGCGGACGATCTCGTGGGTCACGCCCCGGTCGCAGGTGAATTTCACGGTGATGCTGCCGTGCTCGATGACGGACTCATGGCCCCGGCGGAGGATTCCCCGGATGAACTTCTCCGCCGACCCCTCCTCAATCCGGTCCTCGCTCTTGTAGCAGACACGGCCGATGCGCTCGATGCGCCGGAGCATGTCCTCATAGGACTCTGTACTGAGGATCTCCACCGCCGGTTTTTGAATAATCATGGAATTTCTCTCCTTGCGTCCATATTTTCTCCCATTATAATCAAATTTCAGGCAAATCGCAATAGACGTTTTTAGTTGTTTTTCGACGCCCGCTGTGTTATACTACACGCAGTGCGGGTATTTGCCAGAAACGGCAGTTTTTTCAAACGCACACCGGCCGGCCTTCCGCCGGCGTTCTTAGGAGGTTTATTCTATGCTGGTACCAAACCGCTTGAAATCCCTGTACGAGGGGCCCATGCCCCCCATGGGGCTGACGGACTACGAGTCCCTGTCCAAATTTCTGAACGCCGGCGCCCAGCGGTGCAAGACGTCCGGACGGAACTTCGACCTGTTTCTGGACTGGGCCATCCACGCCCTGCTGGCAAGCCTCACCTCGGACAGCGCCGCCCGGATCTTCCTGCCTAAGACCCGGACCGCCCCCTTCGTGCTGGACGACCTGATCCCCCTCTCCGGCATCCGCCCCACGGGGAAAAAGCGCATCCAGCTCAGCGAGACCCACCTCATCGCCCCGGTGTGGAACAACACGGACCTGGGCCTGGCCCTGGAGGCGTTCTACGACAGCGGCTTTGAGGACGTGAAGATCGAACAGCGATTCGGCGGCGCCTACATCGAGGAGCTGCGGCTGGCCATTATCGACTCCCCGTCGGACGTGGACATCCCCAACGTGCTGCGGGTGTGGAACCGGGGCAGCCTCCAGCTGGACACCTACACCCTCAAGGCCCTGGAGCCGGTGCTCCGCACCAACGGCGACGCCTGGTACCTCCAGGAGGGGGAGGAGGAGCGGGCCGAGCCCGTGCGGGAGCCCCGGATGGCGGCCCTCTACAACTGCGGACTGCGGCGCTACTGCGGAAAATAACGGTTCCTCATCTCAGGACCCGGGCCCTCCGGAAGAGGGCCCGGGTCCATTTGTTCAAAAATTTTCCGGAGCGCCCGCGACCCGGGGGCCGCGAAAGCGTACATACAGGGTGAAGCGCGCGCTTCACAGGAGAGAGGAGGGCAGAGCATGGAGGATCAGGACATCATCGCGCTGTACTGGGCCCGGGAGGAGGACGCCATCCGGGAGACGGCGGCCAAATACGGCGGGCTGTGCCGGTCCATCGTGGGCCGGATTCTCGCCAGCCCCGAGGACGGAGAGGAGTGCCTCAACGACACCTGGCTGGGGCTGTGGAACGCCATCCCGCCCCAGAGGCCCCGCCGCCTGGCCGCCTTCGCCGGCCGGGTGGCCCGGAACCTGGCGCTGAAGCGGTACGACTACATCACCGCCTGGCGGCGCAACCCGGAGGCCGTCCGCTCCCTGGAGGAGCTGGACCGGAATCCCTTCTCCGGAGGGATGCTCTTTTATATCTTCGGCATCCCGGAGTCTTTGAGTCCGGAGCAGCTGGAGGAGAGCGACTGGGGGGACTTCGTCCACATCACCGAGGTCCGGTACCTCCTGGCCACGGCGGAGAAGACCTATGTCCTCTTCCACGCCAGCGACGTACAGTGCACCGGGGAGACCGCGGAGCTCTATGACCGGCTGGAGGGCAGCGTCCGGGACATCCGCATCGTGGTGGACAATATTCTCAAGTGACCGCACGCAGCGGGCCGCCCCCCGGCCGGGGCGGCCCGTTTTTCACTCTACCGCCGGTTGATTTTCCCCTCACTCCCCCGGCTGTGGATTGCAAATCCCCCGTAAATCCCGTACAATCAGGCCATGACATTCCATCCACAGGGAGGACCACCATGGAAAATGAGAAGATCGGCCCCTTCATCCGCCGGCTGCGGAAGGAACGGGGCATGACCCAGAAGGAGCTGGCCGCCGTCCTGAACGTTACGGACAAGGCCGTCAGCAAGTGGGAGCTGGGGACCAGCCTGCCGGACGTGGGGCTGCTGCTGCCCCTGGCGGAGACGCTGGGCGTCTCCGTGACGGAGCTGCTGGGGGGAGCCCGGGCACCGGAGGCAGAGGCACCGGAGGCGCCGGAGGCCCCGTCCCGGGACACGGCGGGGGACATCCTGTCCTACGCCCGGAAGACCGCCTCCCAGCGGCGGGAGAAGCTGCGGCTGTGGCTGTTCGCGGGGCTCAGCGGGGCCTTTCTCCTCGCGGCGCTGGTATGCTGGATCTGTGACATGGCCCTGAACCGGGCGCTGACATGGTCGCTGATCGTGTGCGTCTCTCTGACGCTGGCCTGGGTGGTGCTCCTGCCCCTGCTCACCCTCCGGCGCACCCCGGTTCCGTGGGCACTGGCGGCCCTGTCGGCGGCCATTCTGCCCTATCTCTACATCCTGGGGGACCTGCTGGGGGACCCCCGGGTGTTCCGGCTGGGCCTGCCCATCGCCCCGGCGGCGGCGCTGTATCTCTGGGGCGTCTACGCCGTCTGCCGGAGGCACCGCCGCCGGAAGTGGCGTGCCGCCGGGGAGATCCTGCTGCTGACGGCAGTGCTGAACTTCGCCGTCGATATTGCGGTCTATGTTCTCGTTCCCAACGAAATGCTCTGGGGCGGGCCCCTGGCTGCCCTGGCCCTGTCCGCCGGGTGCTCCCTGGCGGATTACGTGCTGCGGCACAGGGAAGCGTAGGGGCCGCCGCCCTCGGCGGCCCGTTTTGCGGGAGTGCCGGGGGCGAATCAGACGGGTTTCCGAAGGCGGCGGCCCCTGCGGGGTGCCCTGACGGGAGTGCCGGGGGCGAATCGGACGGGCCGCCGAGGGCGGCGGCCCCTACGGGGTGCCCTGACGGGAGTGCCGGGGTCAGATCGGACGGGCCGCCGGGGGCGGCGGCCCCTACGGGATGCCCTGCCGGAAATGCCGGGGTCAGCGTCCAATTCTTTCAGAACTGTTAGATTTGGGAAAGATTGTGGAAAGATTCCTGTGGTACAGTCTGTATTGTCGAAGGACATACAGACTTTTTCCCAATGGAGGTACTTTCACATGAGTGTTTTAGAGACCAGGGACCTGCGGAAGATCTACGGCTCCGGGGACACGGAGGTCCGGGCCCTGGACGGCGTGAGCCTGCAGGTGGAGCAGGGGGAGTTCGTGGCGGTGGTGGGCACCTCCGGCTCCGGCAAGTCCACGCTGCTGCATATGCTGGGCGGGCTGGACCGGCCCACCAGCGGCACCGTCTCCGTGGACGGGCGGGACATCTTTGCCCTGAGGGACGAGGAGCTGACCATCTTCCGCCGCAGGAAGATCGGCTTCGTGTTCCAGAACTACAACCTGGTGCCGGTTCTGAACGTATACGAGAACATCGTCCTGCCCATCCAGCTGGACGGCAGAAAGCCGGACCGGGGCTATGTGGAGGAGATCATCGAGACACTGGGGCTGGAGAGCAAGCTCCGCAGTCTTCCCAACAACCTCTCCGGCGGCCAGCAGCAGCGGGTGGCCATCGCCCGGGCCCTGGCGGCCAAGCCCGCCATCATTCTGGCCGACGAGCCCACCGGCAACCTGGACAGCGCCACCAGCCTGGACGTCATGGGCCTGCTGAAGGCCACCGGTCAGAAGTTCAGCCAGACCATCGTCATGATCACCCACAACGAGGACCTCGCCCAGATGACCGGCCGGATCATCCGCATCGAGGACGGGCAGATTGTGGTGCGGGGGTGAGAGCCATGATGAAGGTACCCAACGCCTCCTGCGTCCGCCGTCTGGGCCTGCGGTCCATGGCGGCGGCCCGAACCCGCAACATCGTGGCCGTCCTGGCCATCGCCCTGACCACCGTGCTGTTCACCTCCCTCTTCACCATCGCTTCCTCCATCAACTACTCCTTCCAGCAGGAGAACTTCCGCCAGGCGGGGGGCGACTTCCACGCCACCGTCAAGAGGATCACCTGGGAGCAGGTGGAGGAGCTGCGGACGGACCCCCTTATCAAAGAGGACTTCGCCCGGCTGTTTGTGGGGATGCCCAGCGAGGTCCCCTTCAACAAGTCCCACGTGGAGGTCTCCTATATGGAGCCCGCCGCCGCGCCCCACTACTTCTGCGAGCCTGTGGAGGGGACCCTCCCCCGGGAGGGCACCGACGAGGCCGCAACCGATACCCACGTTCTGGCCCTTCTTGGCGTCAAGCCGGAGGTCGGCGCGAAATTCACCGTGACCTTCAACCTGGACGACAGCACAAGCCACCCCATTCCTGTCACCCGGACCTTTACCCTCTCCGGCTGGTGGGAGTACGACAGCGCCGTGGTAGCCAACAACATTCTCCTGCCCCGGTCCGCCGCCGAGGAGCTCTGCGCCCTGGGCAGCGGGGACTCCTACTCCATGACCGGAGTATGGAACCTGGACATGATGTTCAAGAACGCCATGAGCATTGAGGAGGACATCAATCAGGTCCTTCAGAACCATGGCTACCAGGGAGAGGACCCCCAGGGGGAGCACTATCTGGACACTGGCATCAACTGGGGCTACTCCGGGGCCCAGCTCTCCAACAGCTTTGACCCCACGACGGCCATTGCCATCGCGGCTTTGCTGCTGCTGATTATCTTCACGGGCTATCTGATTATCTACAACGTCTTCCAGATTTCCGTCACCAACGACATCCGGTTCTACGGCCTGCTGAAAACCATCGGCACCACCGGGAAGCAGCTGAGGCGCATCGTCCGCCAGCAGGCCCTGATTCTGAGCCTCGCCGGCATCCCCTTCGGCCTCCTGCTGGGCTTCATCGTGGGGAACAAGCTGACGCCGGTCATCATGTCCCAGCTGAGCTATCAGCACGCCTTTGTCTCCTTCCACCCCCTGATCTTCATCGGCGCGGCGCTGTTCTCCCTGCTGACCGTGTTCCTCTCCTGCGCCCGGCCCGGACGGATGGCGGCCAGGGTCTCCCCGGTGGAGGCGGTGCGCTGCACCGAGGGCGGCGCGCCGAAAAAGGCCGGGAAGCGGGAGAGGGGCCGCAGAGCCCAGAGCGGCGCGTCCCTGCCCCGGATGGCCTGGGCCAACCTGGGCCGCAGCAGGAGCAAAACCGTGGTGACGGTTCTTTCCCTGACCTTGGCGGTGGTGCTGGCCACGATGACCTACACCTTCTCCATGGGCTTTGACATGAACAAGTACCTGACCCACAAGGCCGACGTGGATTTCATCCTGGGCCACGCCGACTACTTCCAAACCGGCAGGGGGTTCCATTCCACCGACGAGGAGGTCCCGGAAAGCGTCATTTCCGACGTCAACGCCCGGGGCGGAATCGAAGAGAGCGGCCGCGTCTACGGCGGCGTCTCCGCCATCAAGCAGTTCGTCACGGAGGACTGGCTCCGGCAGTGCTATGGAGCGTACAACCGCCCGGAGATCGTGGACCAGGTGATTGAGAGCACGGACCGGCGGCCCGACGGGCTTCTGGAGACCGGGGCGATGATGTACGGCATGGAGGACTTCCCCCTGAGCCTGCTGGACGTGCTGGAGGGGGACCTGGCCCCCCTGTCGGACCCCAGCCAGAAGGCCATCGCCGCCGTGTTCAATGCCAACGACTACAATGAAACCCGATGGGACAGCAACTGGACCCGGCTGGGGGACACCGTGACGCTTCGCTATGTCTCTAAGACGGAGTTTTTCTACCGGGACACCGGGGAGATGACGGAGGACGTGGACGCCGCCATCGAGAGCGGCCGCCCCTGGGGGGAGCGTGCCGTGGAATACGAGGATGTGGACTACACCGTCTGCGCCCTGGTACGGGTGCCCAACTCCATCTCCTACCGGTACGGGGTTCTGGGCTCCGACAAGTTCATCCTGGGGGCGGAGCGGTTCAAGCGGGACACCGGAACCTCCAGTGTCATGACCTACCTCTTCAACACCACCGACGAGGCAGAATCTCCAACGGAGTCTTTCCTGGAGGAGTACACCAACAGCGTCCAGCCCCTCTACGACTACGAGAGCCGGGCCACCTACGCCGCCGAGTTCGAGGGCTTCCGGGGGATGTTTATGACCATGGGCGGGGCCCTGAGCTTCATCATCGGCCTGGTGGGCGTGCTGAACTTTGTCAACGCGGTGCTGACGGGCATCCTGACCCGGAAGCGGGAGCTGGCGGTTTTGCAGTCCGTGGGCATGACGGGGCGGCAGCTCAAGACCATGCTGGTGTATGAGGGATTGTATTATACCCTTCTGGCGCTGGCCGTGTCCCTGGTGATGACCGTGTGCCTGGGCCCCCTGGTGGGAGGCACCGTGGGGGAGATCTTCTGGTTTTTCACCTACCGCCTGACGGTGGCCCCCATCGCGGTAATCCTGCCCATCTTCCTGGTCCTGGGGGCGCTGGTGCCGCTGTGGACCTACCGCTCCGTTGCAAAGCGAACCATTGTGGAGCGTCTGCGGGAGGCGGACGCCTGATCCGTGCGAACAAAAGACACGGCCCGGAGGGCCGTGTCTTTTGTTCGCAAAAACCGTCATTTCAGCTGGTCCAGCGTCAGGGAGAAGCTGTCCATAAAGACCTCCAGGAAATATGTCACCTCCGGCAGGCCATAGCCCTCCAGGGCCCGGCGGGTCTGGGCGGCGGCCTCCCGGAACTCCGTGTTCCCGGCCTTGAGCTCCTCCACGCACTTGATGTGGGCGGAGAGCTTGTCCGCCGCCTTCACCAGCGCCTCAACCTCCGGGGAGACCTCCGTCAGCAGGGGGGCGTAAGCGGATCGCAGCTCCTCCGGCAGCATGGTCAGGAGCTTTCGGCTGGCCACGGCCTCCACGTCCTTGTAGGCGCCCCGGATGGCGGGGTTGTCATACTTGATGGGGGTGGGCATGTCCCCGGTGAGGATCTCGCTGGCGTCGTGGTACAGCGCCGCCGCCGCCACGGCGCCGGGGTCCACATGGCCGCCGAATTTCTCGTTGCGGATCACCGCCAGGGCGTGGGCCAGCACCGCCGCCTGGTGGCTGTGCTCCTGGACGTTCTCCGGGGCGGTATTGCGCATCAGCGCCCACCGCTGGATAAACCGCATCCGGGACATATAGGCGAAAAAGTGGCTCTTCATCTCAGTCCTCCAAAATCTCTCCCGTGAGAATTTCCCCGTCGGCACCGGTGATCCGCACACTGCGGACCTGATTGTGCAGATCCGCCTCCGCCGCCCCCGCCAGCACCTCCGTGTAGTTGGGGGCGTGGCCGGAGAACCGGCCCCTTTTGGGCTGCTCGAAGAGGACGGAATAGGTCTCCCCCACACAGCCCCGGAGATAGGCCGCCCGCATCTCCTCCGCGGCGGCGGCGGCCCGTGCGGCCCGCTCCGCCCGGACGGCCTTTGGCACCTGGGACATCTCCGCCGCCGGGGTGCCGGGCCGGACGGAGTAGGGGAAGATGTGCATCCTGGCGAAGCCGCACCGGCGGATAAAGGCCAGCGTCCTTTCAAACTCCGCCTCCGTCTCCTCCGGAAAGCCCGTGATCAGGTCCGTGGTGACGGCGGGGCGGTCGAAGTGCCGGTTCAGCAGCTCCACGGACCGGAGGTACCGGGCGGTGTCGTACTTCCGGTTCATGCGGCGCAGCGTCTCGTCGCAGCCGCTCTGGAGGGACAGGTGGAACTGCGGGCAGAGGTCCGGCAGCGCCGCGCACCGGCGGCAGAAGTCCTCCGTCACCGTCCGGGGCTCCAGACTGCCCAGGCGCACCCGGACGCCGGGGGCGGCGGCGCAGACCGTCTCGATCAGGTCCGTGAGGCCCAGGCCGTTTTTCAGGTCCGCCCCCCAGGAGGAGATCTCGATGCCCGTCAGCACGATCTCCCGGTAGCCCGCCGCCGCCAGGCCGGCGGCCTGCTCCGCCGCCGTCTCCGGCGGCAGAGAGCGCACCGGCCCCCGGGCGTAGGGAATGATGCAGTAGGAGCAGAAGTTCACGCACCCGTCCTCTACCTTCAGCATGGCCCGGGTGCGGTCCTCCAGCCCCCCGGCGGGCAGGAGCTCGAAGGCGCGGCGGTCGAAGACACGGTCAAGGACGGTGCGGCGGGAACGGTCCTCCGCGGACCGCTCCAGAAGACGGATAAAGCCCGCCCGGTCCCCGGTGCCGGCGATGAGGTCCACGTCCAGCTTTTCCACGTCCGACCGGTGGGTCTGGGCGTAGCACCCGCACAGGGCCAGCACCGCGCCGGGGCGCTCCCGGCGGATCTTGTGCAGCGCCTGGCGGGACTTCTGGTCGCTGACCGCCGTGACGGAGCAGCTGTTGACCACGTAGGCGTCCGCCGCCTGGTTCAAGTCCACGATCTCGTGGCCCCGCTCACGCAGAAGGCGCTCCATGGCCTGGGTCTCGTATTGGTTCACCTTGCAGCCCAAGGTGTAGATGGCGATTTTCATAGGTGGTCCTCTTCTTCCGGATAGATTTTCCCGCCGGGCCGCCGGCCCTTCAGGCAGTCGCTGAACGCCTTCAAGTCCCGCCTCTGTTCCGCGGAGAGGCTGTTGAACTCCACATTCCGGATGGCGCCCTCCAGGGCGTACAGGTGGACCAGGCACACCTGGGGGTACAGGGTCTTGAGCTGGAAGAAGGCCTGTTTGGAGCCGGTTTTCACCAGCTCTTCCGCCGAGCCAATCCCCACGGCCCGCAGCTTTCTCGCCATCTCCGGGCCGATGTTCACCATGGATGTCAGTTCTGTCATAGATCCTCCTCTCAGCGGCCGGGACAGCCCTAAAACAAGGAGCTGCCTTCGCAGCTCCTTGCTCAACCGGAAGTTCTAAATACAGCGCAGCATGAAATACCCGTTTGCGGCAATCACCGCCGCCGCGAAAATCATAAACACGGAATATACGACCCTGGACGCCCCCGACGATGTGGTCTTAATCGCGAAAACGAGATGGACAATCCAGGCGAGGCAGGCGGCAAAGATAATCCCCCGATTGCGGATAAACACAGCAAGGAGAAAGAGGATATTGACAAGGTACATCCCCCTGTCGGAAAACAGGTGCTTTTTCAGCGCGGTCATACTGTGTGTCCTCCTCAGTGCCGATTTTTATTATATTTTAGCACGGACCTTGAATGTGTGTCAATCTGTTTTCTCCAAGGGCGCTCAGAGCGGACTTTTGACTGGGCGAGAAACAGCAAATCAACGCCGCATTTGTCTTGCGCTTTCGGAAAATCTCCTGTATAATAAAAAATTAGGCTTTTTATAGCGGTCTTCCTCCGTTGGGCAAGCCCCAATCGGAGGGTTCGGGAGATGTTACGATGATTTATCTGGATTACGCCGCCACCGCGCCGGTGCCCCGGGCCGTGGCGGACGCCATGTACGAGGTGCTCACCGGCCGGTTCGGCAACCCCAGCAGCCAGTACCCCCTGGGCCTGGAGATGAAAAAGCAGGTGGAGAGCTGGCGGGGGACCGTGGCGGAGGCCCTGGGATGCGATGCAAAGCGCCTGTACTTTACCGCCTGCGGCACCGAGGGGGACAACTGGGCCGTCACCGCCGCCTGCTGGCAGAACCGGCACCTGGGGAAGCACATCGTCACCACCGCCGTGGAGCACAGCGCCGTGCTGGAGACCTGCAAGTGGATGGAGCGGCAGGGGTATGAGGTGACCTACCTGAAACCGGATCAAAAAGGCCATATCACCGCCGCCCAGGTACTGGAGGCGGTGCGGCCCGACACGGCCCTGGTCTCCGTGATGATGGTGAACAACGAGCTGGGAAACGTGTACCCCATCGGGGACATCGCCCGGGGCCTTGCGGCGAAAAGCCCCCAGACGCTCCTCCACACCGACGCCGTCCAGGGCTTTCTGGAGGTCCCCTTTGCCGCGGACAGGCTGGGGGCGGACTTTGTCACCGTCTCCGCCCACAAGATCGGCGGGCCCAAGGGAGCCGGGGCGCTGTACATCGGCCCCCGGGTCCGGAACCCCCGGCCCCTGCTGGCCGGGGGCGGCCAGGAGAGCGGCCTCCGGGCCGGGACGGAGGCCACCGCCCAGATCGCCGGCTTCGCCAGGGCCGTGGAGCTGCGGCGGCAGGGCCTCGAGGAGAAGCTGGCCCATCTCCGGGACCTGCGGGCCTATGCCGTGGAAGCCCTCTCCGCCATATCGGACCTGGAGCTGATCGGAGACGGGGAGGCGCCCCACATCCTGGCGGTGTCTCTCGCCGGCTGGCCCAGCCAAAACATCGTCAACGACCTGGGGAGCCAGGGAATCTGCGTCTCCGCCGGCTCCGCCTGCCACCAGGGAAAGCCCAGCCATGTCATTGCCGCGCTGAAGCTGCCAAAGCGGACGGCCTCCGGCGTCATCCGGCTGAGCTTCGGCCCGGAGAACACCCGGGAGGAGATTGACGGCTGTGCGGAGGCCCTCCGCCGCCACCATGACCGGCGGATGCCCATGCTGTGAGCCGCCGCGGGGACACCAATCTATATCATTGCTGCCAACGGGCCGCCGAGGGCGGCGGCCCCTACAGGGATGTGTAGGGGCCGGCCCCCCGGCCGACCCGTCTGCCGGGAATTTTGACAGTTGCTATCAAACGCTTCAAAGGGGGATCGGATATGCTTCGCTTTCTCCGCAGGGAGCCGGGCTTCTACCGGCACACCTGGCAGCTGGCCCTGCCCATTATGCTACAAAACCTCATCACCACCTCCCTGGGATTCGTGGACACCTTCATGGTGGGTCTGCTGGGCCAGGCGGAGCTGTCCGCCGTCACCGCCGCCAACACCCCGGTGTATCTGGTGCAGATCATCATCTTCGGCCTTCTCAGCGGGCTCTCCATCCTGGTGAGCCAGTACTGGGGCAAGCACGACACGGAATCCATCAACCGCTGTATGGGCGTTGCCCTTTATACCGGCGTGAGCATCGCCGCGGTGATGGCCCTGACGCTGTTTCTCTTTCCCCACCAGGTCATGGCCCTTGTGACGGACAACGCCCTGCTGATCGACCTGGGGGCGCCCTATCTGCGGCTGGTGGGCATCAGCTACGTGTTCAACACGGCCAGCTCCGTCTACGTGGGGACGCAGCGCAGCACGGAGAACCCCTCCATGGGGCTCACCGTGTTCACCACCTCCATGGTGCTGAATACCTTCCTGAACTACATCCTGATCTTCGGCAAGTTCGGCGCTCCCGCCCTGGGGATCACCGGCGCCGCCGCCGCCACGCTGGCCTCCCGGGTGGTGGAGTTCCTCCTCGCCTTCGGCTACGCCCTGCGGGACCGGCGAATCCCCCTCCGGCCGGCCACCCTCTTCCGGCCCGGCACGGCCCTGGTCCGGGATTTTGTGCATTACTCCATCCCCGTGCTGGTGAACGACTCCCTCTGGGGCCTGGGCACCACGGTGATCACCGCCATCATCGGCCACATGGCCATTTCGGAGGAGATGCTGGCGGCCTACGCCATCATGGGCAACATCGAGAAGTTCTCCACGGTGGCCTGCTGGGGGGTCTCCGGCGCCGCGGCGGTCATCATCGGCAAGCTCATCGGCGGGGGCGCCTCCCGGGAGCAGGTCTATGACGTGGGGTGCTGCCTGCTGCTGCTGTCGCTGCTGCTGGGCTTTTTGGGCTCGGCGTGTCTGGCCATTCTGCTGCCCACGGTGTTCATCCCCTATCTCTACCCGCTGTTCCACCTGGCGGATCTCTCCATGCGGATCGCCGTCACCATGTGCGTCGTCTTCATCATCATCATGCCCACCAAGGCCTTTGACATCACGCTGATCTCCGGCATCCTGCGGGCGGGCGGCGACGTGCGCATGGCGGCCATCATCGACCTGGGCTCCCTCTGGGGCGTGGCGGTGACCACCACTGCCCTGACGGCCCTGGTCTTCCACGCGCCGGCGGCCCTGGTGTGCCTGGGCATCCAGGCGGAGGGCCTCAGCAAAATGCCCCTGGGCATCTGGCGGCTCCGGAGCCGGAAGTGGATCAACGACGTGACCCGGGAGGGCGCCTCATGAGCCTGTTCCGCTGTCCCGTCTGCGGCGCGCCGCTGGAGCGGGGGGAGCGGGCCTATACCTGCCCCAACCGCCACAGCTACGACCTGGCCAGAGAGGGCTACGCCTATCTCCTGCCCCCCAACCAGAAGCACTCCTCCGCCCCCGGCGACGACCGGCAGATGGCCCAGGCCCGGCGGGAGTTCCTCTCCAAAGGGTATTACGAGCCCCTTTTGAAAACCCTCTGTTGTCAGATTTTGTCCCTCTGCGGCGAATCCCCGGTGATTCTGGACGCGGGCTGCGGCGAGGGCTACTACACAGCCGGCATCTTCCAGGCCCTGGGGGCCGCCGGGAGGACGCCCCGCATGGCGGGGACGGACATCTCCAAGTTCATCCTCCGCGCCGCCGCCAGGCGGGAACGAGGCGTGGGGTTCGCCGTGGCCTCCTCCTACCACCTGCCCCTGGCGGACGGCGCCGTGGACCTCCTGCTGGACTGCTTCTCTCCCCTGGCCCTGGAGGAATTCCACCGGGTGCTGCGGCCCGGCGGCGCGTTTTTGTACGTGGTCCCCGGGGCGGACCACCTGTGGGAGCTGAAACGGGTGCTGTACGACCACCCCTACCCCAACGAGGAAAAGGAGACGCCCTACGAGGGCTTCGCCTATGAGCGGATCGTCCCGGTGGACGGGACCGCCACCCTGCCCGATCAAACGGACATTCAGAACCTCTTCCGCATGACGCCCTACTGCTGGAAGACGCCCAGATCCGGCGTGGAGCGGCTGGCGGCACTGGAGAGCCTGACTGTCACCGTCTCCTTCCGCGTCCATGTCTTCCGCAGACTGTAAAGAAGGACGTACAGCCCGATACGGCTGTACGTCCTTTTCTTACGCCCGGGCGTGCCTCTGCCGCACGGGGGCGGGCAGGGGCGGCAGGATTCGCTCCCGGCAGTAGATCTCCCGCAGCTGCGCCCCCACGGCCTCCAGGCTCCGGCTCTCCGCCGCGGCCCGGCCCGCCGGCGTCAGGTCCGGCAGGGAGCCGGAGAGAATTCCCTCAACCCTCTGTTGAAATTCGTCGGTATTTGACGCTTTGTATATATTTTTGCCGTCCTCCAGCCAGCCGGTGTACACGGGGATGTCCCGCACCACCGTGGGGATGCCGCAGGCCAGGGCCTCCAGCACCACGATGCCCTCGGTCTCCTCATGGCTCAAAAAGGCGAACACGTCGGCGCCGCGGTACGCCTCCCGCAGGCGCTCCCGGTCCACGAAGCCGGGAAAATGGACGTTGGCGGGAGCGTCCTCCATGGCCCGGACGATGTCCCGGGGGACAAGGCGCGGGTCCGTCCAGCCGAACCAGAGGAACTGGGCGGAGGGAACCCGCCGGGCCAGGTCCAGGAATTCCGGCAGGCCCTTCCGGGCGATGGTGTGGCCCACGGAGATCACCGTCCGGGCGTCCTCCGCCAGGCCGTACCGCCGCCGGAAGGCGGCGCGGGCGGCGGGGTCGGGGCGGAAGTAGTCCGTGTCCACGCCGTTGGAGATGCTGTACACCGGGCGGCGGAGGCCGTAGCCCTCCAGCAGCCTGCGCGAGTAGTCCGTGGGGGTCAGCACCACGTCTCCCAGGCCGTAGCAGAATTTGATCCACCGCCGGAACAGGGGTGCCAGGGCGTCGGAGCCCTTGAAGGAGCCCCGGAAGTCCTCCATGGTGGAGTGGCCGTACCAGACCACCTTTCTCCCCCGCAGGCGGGCGCCCAGGGCCGTCAGGACGGAGTCCGGCAGGACGGTGTTCACGTGGATGGCGGCGGTATCCGGTGTCCAGCGGGAGGCGGTGTCGATGTCCGCCCGCCGCAGGCACTCCCTCTGGTGGCGGATGGCCTGTCCCACGCCGCTGCGGCCCACCAGCTTCTCGCCGCCGCTGTAGATGTAGATTTTCATGGAGAGTCCTCCTTTTGCGCTGGGCGCAGTTTCAAGAGCTAAAGTTTAGGGCCGCCCTTTCCGGGGTCCCCGCGCGAGCCCAGCGCCAGCGGGTCGCGTGGGGAGAGGAGGAAGGAACGGAATCAAGTGGAATTTTCGCCGCGCACGGCGGAAATGGAACGGTGGAGTTCCCTCCGACGATGGCGGTGGGGGTGCAGGGGGCAAAGTCCCCTGCGGGTTCGAGCGGAGCGAGAACAGCAATGCGTACCTGCTGTGCATAGAAATGGAGATTATTTCTATTATTCAGGGAATTTAGGGCGCACAAATCCAAGCGGGGGGGCCCCGCTTTTTTTGCCGCTTTCAGTTTTTGCGTAAACCGTCAATTTATGACGGGAAATTCTTCAACTGACGGGGGACGCTGTCTGCGGCCCTTCGGGCCGCAAAGGCGCTCCCAGGTCCGGGATTTTACAGTACAGATGAAAATGGAGATTTCGCGCCCTGCGGGGCGCGGCCCGGGGCTTTGCCCCGGGACCCCACAGCCTTTGTAAAGGCTGGCGAAACTTTTATCAATGCTTTGCTTTCAGCCTGTGATCATCCGCCAGACTGCTGTCAACCCCAGACTGTAAAGCGCGATGGCGAAGGGCTTGCCCAGCAAGATAATCGCCGTGTACCGCCGCCAGCTCATATCCGTCGTCCCCGCCAGATAACACAGAAAATCATCCGGCGCCACCGGCAGGAAGATGGCCAGCGCAAACAGCCGTGCAAACCGGTCCCGCTCCTCCGCCCAGCGGCTGTACCTCTGGATGGTCTTCTCCGAGAACAGCAGGGACAGCAGGGGCCTGCCGCAGTTCCGCGCCACGGCAAAGGCCATAAGGGACCCCGCGCAGATGCCCACGTAGTTGTAAACAAACCCCCACACCGGGCCGAAGAGGATCACCCCCACCAGGCACCCCAGTCCCCCCGGCAGCACGGGCACCACCACCTGCACCGCCTGAAAGACGGTAAACAGCAGCGCCCCGGCAAACCCCAGACTGGATACCAAGGCCTCCAGCCGCTCCTGGGAGGTCAGCACGCCGGTCTGCCAGCCCCACAGAGCCACCGCCACACACAGGAGAAACCCCCCGGCGGACACCGCCTGGAGCACCGTCCGCTCCACGGGCCGGCTCATGCGGAGACCTCCCGGCAGACCTCCGACCCGCCGCGGCGGGCGATCTGCGCCTCGTAGATGGCCTCCGCCCGCTCCGCGAAACGCTGGGCGGAGAACTCCTCCGCGGAGGTCCGGGCGTTCCGGGACAGACGCTCCCGGTGGTGGGGCTGGGCCAGGAAGTCCGCGAACTTCGCCTGGAAGTCCGCCTCGTCCCGATACTGCCAGCCGTTCTCCCCGTTCCGAATGACGCCGGTGAGGCAGGGGTCCGCCCGGCACAGGGCGGGGACGCCGGCGGCCAGGGCCTCGATGTAGGTCAACCCCTGGGTCTCGCTGGTGGAGGCGCTGACGAACAGGTCCCCCAGGCGGTACCAGTCCGCCACCTGCTCCGGGGCCACCTGTCCGGCGAACACCACGTCCGGAGCCTCCAGACCCAGGGCGGCGGCCTGGCGCTCCAGCCGCGGGCGGTCGGGGCCGTCTCCCACGATCAGAAGCGTCACCGGAGCGTCCTGCAGGGCGGCGCGGCAGCGCAGCAGCTCGTCGATGTTCTTCTCCTCCGCCAGACGCCCCACGGAGACCAGGATGGTCCGCTCCGCCGGGATGTCCAGGCTGGCCCGCAGCACCGCGGAGCGCCAGGGGTCCGCCTCCTGGCCGAAGGGGGTGAGATCGATGCCGGAGGGCACCACAAACACCGGGCAGCGGACGCCGTACCGCTGCAGCAGCATCCGCACCTTGCCCGTGGGGGCGATGAGGCAGTCCGTCCGGGCCGCCACCCACCGGGAGAACACCGCCACCGCCTGCTTTCCAAACCGGACGCTGGGAGAGAAGTAGTGGGTGTAGTCCTCGTACACCGTGTGGTAGGTGTGGACCAGGGGAATGTCCAATTCCTCCGCGATGCGCCGGGCCAGGAAGAAGGTGGAGAACTCGCACTGGGAGTGGACCACGTCCGGCCCCCAGGCGATGAGCTGGCGCACCCACTTCCCCGCCAGGGCCGTCCGCAGCCGGGCGCCGGGGTACACCAGGCCCGCGGCGATGGAGCCGAGATACGTCACACCGTCCTGTTCCCAGGAACGGCGGTTCTGGGACAGGGTCAGCACCCGGACCTCGTGGCCCCGCCGCTCCAGCTCCCGGCGAAGATTTTTCACCGACGTGACCACCCCGTTGACGGCGGGGCTGTACCAGTCGGAGGTAATGAGAATTTTCATGTCAGGTCCCTCATTTCGTGTTGTCCTATCCATCCATACGAGATGGCGGATCGGTTTTCTTCAAAAGACGGAAAATTTTATGTCTACTCTGTATCATTGTACTAGTGTATTAGATATAATAATACAGTTAGTACAGCTTGTCAAGGGGGAATGACGGATTTTTCCCCGGATTTTTGGATCATTTTCCGGCTCTGTCCGCACTATATCACCGAAATCTGTCCACAGCCTTTCTGAAATCTAACAGATTTGAAAGAAGCGCGGCCCCGGCGGTCTCTTGCACCGCCGGGGCCGCGGGGATCAGTGATCCATCTCACCGCCCACGATCCGGTCGTAGGCGGTGGCGGTGAGGCCGTAGACCAGGGCGTAGATGGCGCAGAAGACCAGCATCGTCCCGGCGGTGCAGAGAGCAAACAGCCGCACGTCGTGGAGATTGAAGAGCGTCAGCATTCTCGAGAGCATGGGGAAGGCCGCCGCCACATGGACGCCCGCCGTCCCCAGGGGCAGGAAGAACACCAGCAGGATCTGGCTGTGGATGGAGGCCTTGACCTCCCGCTCCGTCATGCCCACCTGGCGGCAGATGTGGTAGCGCCGCTGGTCCTCGTAGCCCTCGGAGATCTGCTTGTAGTAGATGATGAGGACGGTGGTCATCAAAAAGAGGATGCCGAGGAACACCCCCAGGAAGAGGAAGCCGCCGTACATGGCGTAGTAGTCCTGGGCCTGGTCCTGCTTGCTGGTAAAACCGATGCCGTCGGCCCGCAGGCTGAGACGGTACACCAGGTCCTCGGTCTGGGCCAGCTTCTCGCTGTAGTCCTTCCCGGTCAGATTCATCTGGATGCGGAACTGGCGGATGCTGCGGCCGGGCTCCAGGGCCATCAGCTTTTCCGCCGTCTCCCGGCTGTCCAGCACCAGGAACAGCTCCGTCTCGTCGCTGCCCAGCAGGCTGGTGGTAGCGTGGTGGATGGGGTCCGTGATCTCGCCCTTGACGTGGAGGGTATACTCCTCGAGGCCGGCGGGGGATGCACTCTCCGGCGGGACGGACTCGCTGTCGTACCGGGTGACGCGGAAGTCCTCCGGGAAGTCCCCCAGACCCACGGTGTGGACCAGCACCTCTCCCGGCGCCAGGCTGACGGCCCTCCCGGTCAGACGGGCGTAGTCCTCCGCCGTTACGGCCTCCACCGATGCCTTCTGGCTGTTGGGGCCCAGATTCAGGGACAGCACGCCGTCCCGCCAGCCGCAGTACACCCAGTAGCGGTTGTAGTACCGGAGGTCCTCCGCCTCCCCCACGGAGGCCGCCTCCCGCCGCACCTCCTCCAGGTAGGCCATGGAGTCCCCCGGCTGGCGGTCCAGGTCCTGGAGGAACTCGATGTCGTAGGGGAACATCTCATTCAGGGCCCGGTCCAGGCCGATATACAGGCAGATGGTGGTGGATACCGTCACCAGCACCATGGTGGAGAGGATGCAGATGTTGGCAAGGCCCACGGCGTTCTGCTTCATGCGGTAGAGAAGGCCGGAGACGGCGGTGAAGTGGTTTGTCCGGTAGTAAAAGTTTTTGTCGGCCCGCAGGCGCTTTAAGAGTGCGATGGACCCGGCGGTGAACAGGCAGTAGGTGCCGATCATCACCAGCGCCACCGCCAGGATGAAGAAGGCCATGGCCTCCACGGGGTTCTTCACGGTGAAGGAGAGGCCGTAGCCCCCCAGCATGGTCACAAGGCCGACGAGCACCAGCAGCCACTTGGTCCGGGGCTCCCGCTCCCCGGCGTGCTCACCGTGGAGCAGCTCCACCGGCCTGGAGCGGTACAGGCGGAAGAGATTCCGGCACAGCGTCAGGGCCATGAGAACGGCGAAGAGGACAGCGGTCTCCACGATCCCCGGCAGGCTGAGGTCAAACCCAAACAGCACCGGCAGGCGGGACATCTTCAAAACCACCAGCAGCATCAGCTTGGAGAGGAGGATGCCCGCGAGAAGCCCCCCGGCGATGACCGCGGCGGCGCACAGCAGCGTCTCCCAGCACATCACCAGGGCGATGTGCCGCTTCTCCAGCCCCAGGATGTTATAGAGGCCCAGCTCCTTCTGCCGCCGCTTCATGACGAAGCTGTTGGCGTACAACAATATCACGGCGGCGAAGAGAGCCACCACCCCGCAGCCCAGGTCGCTGAGAACCTGGAGGTACATGGCCCCCCGGACGGTCTTCAAGGTCTCGTGGCCGGAGAGAAAGCGGAGGATGTAGTACATGGCCGCAACGCCCCCGCAGGAGAGAAGGTAGGGCCCGTAGTACCGCCCGTTCCGCGCCAGGTTCACCAGGGCCAGCCGGGGAAAGAAGCCGGACTTACGCATGGGACTCACCGCCTTGCGAGAGCACCGTCAGCGTGTCGGAGATGCGGCGGAACTGGGCCTCCTGGGTCTCCCCGCCCCGGTAGAGCTGGTGGTAGACCTGCCCGTCCCGCAGAAAGAGCACCCGCCCGGCGTGGCTGGCGGCCTTGACGGAGTGGGTCACCATCAAAATGGTCTGACCCTCCCGGTTGATCTCCCCGAAGAGCTCCAGCAGGCTGTCGGAGGACCGGGAGTCCAGCGCGCCGGTGGGCTCGTCCGCCAGGACGATCTGTGGCTCGGTGATGAGGGCCCGGGCCGCGGCGCACCGCTGCTTCTGCCCGCCGGAGACCTCGTAGGGGTACTTCTCCAGGATGTCCGAGATGCCCAGCTGCTTTGCCAGGGGGCGGAGCTTAGCGTCCATGGACGCGTAGTCCTCTCCCGCCAGCACCAGGGGCAGGAAGATGTTGTCCCGCAGGGAGAAGGTATCCAGCAGGTTGAAGTCCTGAAACACAAAGCCCAGGTGAGACCGGCGGAAGGCCGCCAGGTCCCGCTCCCGGATGTCGGAGAGGGCCTTGCCGTTCAGGCAGACCTCCCCAGCGGTGGGGCGGTCCAGGGCGGCCAGGATGTTCAGGAGCGTGGTCTTGCCGGAGCCGGACTCGCCCATGATGGCCACGTACTCCCCGGGTTCCACGGAAAAGCTCACGCTGCGCAGTGCCTCCACCTGGTTTCCGCCGAAGCGGGTGGTGTAAACTTTTTGTAAATGCTGTACTTCCAGTAATGGCATGGAAAGGACCTCCTTGGGTTGGATTCTGTCCCAAGTATATCAGACGCGCCGGGCTGGCAGCCATCGATTTGGCTTACAGTCCGGCGTGGTTTCTTACATTTTTGTAAGACAACAGGGAAAACCGCCTCCGCGGAGGCGGGGGGGCGCCCCACGGGGGCGGGACGGGAGTTGCCCGCCCACGGGGCGGGGACGACGACACGCCGGTGCCCGGCGTGTCTTGGGGCTGCACCCCCCATTTTCTCTTTTTC
>CAMNRF010000034.1 GCA_946551795.1 uncultured Oscillibacter sp. | reverse complement strand
CGGACCAGGCCTATGACCGGATGCTGGCGGAGGAGCAGCGCCTCGCCGGCTGGAATACCCAGCGCGTCTCCGCGAGACCGGCCGCGCGTATGTCCTCCGGACCCCCTTTGCCCCGCGTGGGGGACGGCTGACATAGATGTCCAAACGGGAGAGAACTGAGGAGGGGGAGGTGTGGCCATGGATGAACTCCCGCCGCGGTTTTCACATCGCCCGCGGCGGCAGGGCCGGGAGACCGGCCGGCGAGATGTGTCGGCAAACCACGGGAAACCGTGGGACGCAAAGCTACGGAACTAAGGCGTTCGGGGAAGATCGGATGACCCCGGAGGCTATGTTCGCCGGGTTGCAACTTAGCAAACCGCCGGAAACGGCGGGACGCAAAGCCACAGGGGGCTAAGGCGGATGCAAACGGACATGTCCGTTTGTGTTGGGACGGATTCCGTCCCAACGATGAAGCTATGCCAGCCCGGCCGCCGGATACCTTTGCATCCGAGCAATACCGCAAAGAAAGGAAGATACGACCATGAAGAAGAGAAATCGTAAATTTGGAAAGCGTGCTCTGGCCATGTTCGTCTCTCTGACGATGTGCCTGGGGATGCTCCAGATCACCGCCTTCGCCGTGGAGGGCGAGGAGGAGACCACTCCTGCTGAGCCTAACGCAATCACCGATACCGGCGTTAAAGTCGAGGTTACCGAAAAGGAGCCCGGCACCAACGAGGAGACCGGTGCCTCTACCGAAGGCTGGACTGCCTCCGGCAAGGACGAAAACGGCGTCAAGGTTGAGATCGACAGCACTACCACGACTACGCCTGTTGAAGGTGAGGGGGATGCCCCTGATGCCACCAGGACCGAGACCTCTATTGAGACTACTCTGACCGATAGGGGTGAACTCGTGGAAGATCCTAACGGCCCTGAAAAGGGCGAGGAGCCTGATCTGAAAAGTAAGGGTAAGACTGATCTTGGTTCTGAGGACACCGATCTGGAGGTTAATCTTGAGGCATCCGCAACTGTTACTCCTGGAGGAAATGGAAACGGTTTTTCCGGAACCAGCAGCATTACGGATGAGCAGATTCTGGGAATCCTCCAGAATGACAGTGGGCTGAACGATTGTCAAAAGGATGAGAACATCAAGTTCGATAAGGATGAGAATGAGGATGGCTCGACTACCTACACGCGTGTGACTGTCGATGAGGAGGGCAACCCCCAGACCATCACCATTACCATCCGTAAGGACGGGAGCTACACCAAAACCATCAGAACTGAGAAGACCGAAAAGGGCGAGTTTAGCGAAGTGGGCAGAGGTGAGGCGGCTACGGCTGAGGGAGCGGTGACAACTGTTGAGACCTCCAACGACGTCGAGAACCCCCTCCCTGTGGTTCCCGTTGAGGTCGAGCTCGAAGTGCCCGAGATTGGTGATACGGTGGAGCGCGGCGAGTATACTGAGACTGTTTCTGCAGTGGAGTATAACGAGGAGACCGATGTTTACACCGTTACCTATCAATACCAGCTTCCTGTGCTTGACTCTGATGGGAATCCGGTTATGGATGAGGATGGCAATCCTCGTACTACCACCGAAATCCGTACCGAGACCCTGTACGGTACTTCCACCACCACTACGACCGAGCAAATTGTGACTGAGAAGCGCGAGGATAAAGTCACGATCACCGAAGTCACTGTGGAGAAAAAGGTGGAACTGACAGACAACGAGCTTAAAGTCGGTCTTGAGATGGGTGATGTCAGCTACCAGTATGGTCAAGACGGTCATGCCACAATCTACACAAAAGACAACAATGGTGAATGGAAGAAAGAATCTGGAACCGGACTTAGCGATAATGGTGAGAGTGAGTGGGTTGACGGTTCTAGTGATCAATTAGCCAATTTGAAAGGTCTGGAAGAAAAGTATAATTTGATCACTATGAACGATATCACCAACGCCACTGTCACTGTGAAGCAGAAAAATGCCAACGATACGGAGTTCAAGGCAGATGTGACTGTCGACCTCACTGCTGTACAGAGCAAGCTGGACGGCAATCGCCTGGTGCTTCAGGTAAAACAGGACGGAAAAGTGGTATCATCTATTTCCCTCTATAACGATGCTACTGGTGGACTGAATGTAACGGCTGATGAAAATGGCAAGGTAAGTGTAACGTTTAAAGATATTGACGCTAAGACTTTCGACCTTGAGCTGGTGGGCGCGCAGATGACCAAGCATCCTGCTGATAGTAAGACTGTTTACGCAAAGATTGCCATGGCCAGTGAAATCAAAGTTGAGGTTTCCGGCGTCAAAGCCCAAATCAGCGGCACTACCGAGACCAAGACCGGTGAGCGCACCGATACCGTGACTGCTGAGCGCACCGAGACCAAGACCGTAATCAGCTCCTCTATTACCAGTGTCCTGGAGGACTTCCGTGCTCCTGTAATTCCCGAGCCCGAGGAGCCTGTCAATCCCCCCGTGAACCCGCCCGTCAATCCTCCCGTCAACGATGATGATGATGACGATGACGACGACGACGATGACGACGATGATGACACCACCATCGACGACGGCGACGTCCCCATGGCCGGTGACCCCGGCGAGACCGACATCGACGACGGCGAAGTGCCTCTGGCTGAGCTCCCTGAGGAGGTCGCCATCCCCGAGGAGGAGGTGCCCCTGGCGGAGCTTCCCGAGGAGGAGCCCGAGGAGGTGGAGATTCCGGAAGAGGATGTGCCCCTGGCGGATGTCCCCGAGACCGGCGACATTTCCGCCATGTGGTATGTTGTGACCCTGCTCTCCGCCTGCGGCCTTTTCGGCCTAAACACCTTTAAAAAGCGCGTGTAACCCTTATACAAAAAAAATTTTTACATGTAACCCCCCCCACCGGCCCCGCGGGGGCCCGTGGGGCCCCGGCTGTCCCACTGTAACGACGACAAGGAGTGAGGACATGAGAGACAAGCGCCCGCGCCGCCTGGCGGCGCTGCTGTCCCTGGTGCTGGCGCTGCAGCTGGCCGCCTGCGGCGGAGGTGAGCAGGACATTACGGTCTTTCAGGAGAAGGCGGAGCTGCTGCGGCGGGAGGCCCTGGCGGACTGGGTCCGCATGGAGCTGGGGGACGCCCCCGCCGGTGAGGCGGGGCACGTGGTGTTCCTCTCCGTCTGTGACGGCGCGGAGCGGGCCGGTGTGTACAGCGCCTCCGGCGAGACCCTGGATGCGGCCTGGGAGGGCGCGGTGTCCGCCGCCGCCACGGCCCTGAAAAAGAGCGGGCTGGAGCCGAAGTGGCTGAAGGCCGACCTGGTCTACCTCTCCGGGAGTTTCACCGCCCAGGAGCTGAAAGACGCCCTGGACTACTCCGAGACGGGCTTTCTGTACTACGGCGCGGCCTTCGACCCTGATTTTGAGACCGCCCTGCTGGAGGCCGAGCTGAACGCCGCCTCCATCTATGACTATGAAAACGGCGGCATCGATCTGGACGCCCTGAACGGCTATCTGAAAGCAGCCGGACGGGAGGAGGTCCAGTCCCTGCCGGATACATACAGGCTCTTCCGCACCGCGGGCTGGTTCTGCGGGGAGGACTATCTCGTCCGGCGGGTGAGCGCCAGCGGCCTGGACTACGGCCGCCGGATCGTAGAGACTGTGGACCGGGAGACCGTGGAGCCCATGCTCCAAAGCGCCGCCGCCTGGATCGCCGGGCAGCAGCGGAAGGATGGCGCCATCCCCGTCCAGGCGGGGGGCGAGGCGGACCCGGCGGTCCATGCCCGGGCCCTGTCCGCCCTGCTGGCGGCCTACGGCCTGGAGCCCGGCGAGCAGCTGGAGAAATCCATCCGCCGCGCCGCCGGATATTTGGCGGATCAGGCGGTGTACGACAGCCTGGGCCGGGCGTTTCTCCCCAGCGGGGAGGAGATTACCCTGGAGGCCGGGGCACTGGCTGCCGCGGCCCTGGCGGAGTATGAGGCGGTCTTTCAGGATGGGGAGCGCCTGGAGCTCTGCCGCGCCCTGGGCAATGGCGTTCTGGCCATGCTGAACCGGAACACCGGCGAGTTCGTCCACGTGCTGGACGGCGGTTTCCACCCCGCGGCCGTCTCCCGGGGGCCGGGATACGACGGTGCGGCGGTGTACGCCCTGTGCCGCCTGTACGGCCTCACCGGCGGAGCGGAGTACCTGGACGCCGCCCGGGCCGCGGCGGACCGGTTCATCGCCGCCGGCACCGGGTCCGGGGACCCCTGGACGGCCCTGGCGGTGAACGAGCTCTCCAAGCATGTGCCGGACGCCGCGTCGTACTACGTCTTTGCCCTGGAGAACGCCCAGAGGAATCTGGAGGCCATCTGTGGACAGGACACCGCCTCCCCCGGCGGCCTGGTGGTGCTGATGGCCGCCTATGAGTCCTATGACCGCATGACGGGCTATGGCGGCTCCGCCGAGGGCTTCTACCTGGAGCCCCTGCTGCGGGGCATCGCCGCCCGGGCCCAGCGGCAGCTGGACGGCTGTCTCTTCCCGGAGTACGCCATGTACCGGGAGGACCCGGGCCAGACGGCGGGGGCCTTCATGACCCGGGAGGAGGGCCTCAGCGTCCGCACCGCCTGCGTGTGCGAGAACATGGAGGGGTACGGACTCTATCTGGCGAACTGCGAAAAACTTCTGGCGGCGGGGCTGCCGGGAGACGGAGAATAGGAGGCGGGGTCTGTTGAACAAAAAGTGGTACCGGATTCTGGTGATTGCGCTGGCGGTGATCCTCGCCGGCAGCGCCGGGTACGTCATTTTAAAGAACGTGGACTATCAGCGGGGCGTCCAGGTGTATGACGCCGCGGCGGACATTGCCGCCGTTCCCGTCCTGCCGGAGGTCCCCCTGGAGGAAGAGGGGGAAGAGGCGGCGGAGATCCCGGAGGAGCTCCTGGACATCCTGGCGGACGTGGATCTGGGGGCCCTGCGGGAGGTCAACGGCGAGGTGGTGGGGTGGATCGCCATCCCGGGGACGGAGGTCTCCTATCCGGTCCTCCAGGGAGAGGACAACCGCTACTATCTCAACCACACCTGGAACCGCGTTCAGAGCGCCGTGGGCTCCGTGTTTCTGGAGTGCCGCTGCGCCCCGGACCTGACGGACTTTAACACCATCGTCTACGGCCACCGGATGAAAAACGGCACCATGTTCGGCCGCCTGCGGGACTACAACAAGGAGGACTTCTGGCGGCAGCACCCGGTGGTGTACCTGGTGACGGACGAGCATGTATACGTCTACGACATCTACGCCGCCTTCGAGGCGGGGGTGACGGAGATCATCTACCGTCTGGACCTGACGGACGAGGTGGAGAGGCGGAAGATGATCGCCTTCGCCCTCAGCCGCTCCGCCATCGACACCGGCATTACCCCCACGGCGGAGGACCGGGTGGTGACCCTCTCCACCTGCACCGGCCGGGGCCACGCCACCCGCTGGGTGGTGCAGGGAGTGCTGCGGGAGCAGATCCCCCGGGAGGCGGAATAGACAAGCGCAGCAGGCCGCAGGGAGCGGCGGGCAACGGCCCGCCGCTCCCTGATTTTTTGTGTTGCGCATGTGGGACGAATGCGTGTATTCTTATAGCAATCTTCAAAATTGCTGACACCGGGCCGCCGAGGGCGGCGGCCCCTGCAAATCCCTGCAGGGGCCGGCCACCTGGCCGACCCGTTTGTCAGGAATTCTGATGATTGCTGCAGATAGAAAAAATTTTTCCAAAATCCTGTAATACTTTTCCCGCCCCGTCCGTTTACCATATGAAACGGCGCCAATTCACCAATGAAGGAGGAGACCTTTCATGCTTGCGATCTGCCTTGCCATGCTGGAGACCGAGGAGGACCAGCGGCGGTTTACGCGTCTCTACGAGGCCTATGAGAAGAAAATCTACGCGGTGGCCCTGCGGGTTCTGGGGGAGCAGTCCCGGGCGGAGGACGCCGCCCAGCAGACCTGGCTCCAGCTGCTGCGGCGCTGGGAGCGGGTGTCCGCTCTGCCCTGGGAGGAGACGGAGGGCTACGTGGTCACCGCCGCCAAGAACTGCGCACTGGACATCCTCCGCGCGGAGCGGCAGACCACCGCCTTCCCCGAGGACTGGGACCCGCCGGCCCGGGAGGAGTGCCAGGACGAGTACGACTACCTGGTGTCGCTGATCCGGGCCCTGCCGGAGGGCTACCGGAGGGTTCTGGAGCTCAAGTGCGTGGAGGAGCAGACCAATAAGGAGATCGCCCGGCGGCTGGGGCTCAAGGAGTCCGCCGTGGCGGTGCGGGTCCTGCGGGGGAGAACCATGCTGAAAGAGCGGCTGGAGAAGGAGGGATACACCTATGCGGCAGTTTGACGCCCTTTTGCGCCAGGGGCTGATGGACGCCAACCTGGCCCAGTACGGGAGCGTGCTGGAAACGGCGGACGCCCGGGAGGCGGACTTCTCGTCCAAATACCTGCGGGAGCGGATGCGCCTGCTGGCGGACCCCTGGGGCTGGGAAAAGCGCCAGCCGGAGCGGGGAGGAACGCGCCGGAGGCGGCTGGACTGGCGGATCGCCGCGATCGTCGCGGCGCTGCTGCTTCTCTCCGCCTGCGGCTACGCCATCGTCACGGGGCAGTTTACCGACTGGTTTCCAAGGCTGGGCGTCGACCAGGAGCATCCGGAGTCCTCGGAGGAGGCCCTGGCCCGGATGGGCACGGTGATTGAGGAGAGCCAGACCGTAAACGGCGCCACCGTCACCCTCCACGGCGCGGTGTGGGACGGCTACACCATGTCGCTGTCCCTCTCCGTCCAGGGCGCGAACCTTCCGCCGGAGGAGATCCACTCCAAGACCTGGATCTATGCCGAGGAGTGCAGCGTCCAGCTGCCGGAGGACCAGAGGGAGGCCTATATACGGGAGGAGGAAATTGCAGGCGGTTATGCCGACACCCCGGAGGAGCTGGAGGAGCGCATCCGAAACTCCCTGGAAATCGGAAATCCCTGGATTAGCCCTGTCTTCCGGGTGGCCGATTGGGACGAGGAGACGGACACCGCCCTGCTCCAGCTCACCTTCCTGCTGCAGGACTACCTGGAGCATCCGGAGCTGCACCTGCACATCGAGAACCTGGCTACCTATGAAAAGGACAAGGGACATTTTGTGAGTAGGTCCAGCGACGGCCGGCGATCCGGCCCCGGCCCGGACATCCCGCTCCTGGCGGGACCCTATGACTTCACCTTTGTCCCGGAGAAGCTCACGCCTCCCCTGTGGTATTCCGGAGAGGTGGAGCTGGTCACGGAGCAGCTGGAGATTCCCATCCGAATTACCAGCGTCGGTTTCTCCCCCCTTCGGGTATGGGCCCACTATGAGACCCTGGTGCCGGTGGATTTCCACGGAGACGACCCCGACGAGAGCAAGCTGGACGCGGACGCCATTTCGGACGCCAGGGCCATCGGAGTCCTGGGCCTGTGGATGGAGGACGGGACCTATATGGAATACCCAGAGCCCGTCGCCTGCAGCATAAGCCCATACGGCAGCGAGGGCCCCTTCTCCGACGGCCGGGTCGGCGGCATGATGAACGGAGCGCATCCCCACGCCATCGACCCGGCAGAGGTGACGGCGGTGAACATCAGCGGCACACGGGTGGAGCTCAGCGATCTGGAGCCCGTACAGGAGGAAACCGAGTAAACTAAAAGCGGGCCCCGTTTCCGTGGCCCGCCGGAAAAAGAAAGGAAGAACATCATGAAAAAATCCATTCGATCCCTGCTCTGCGGCCTGGGGGCGGCATTGCTGCTGTTGACCTGCCTGCCCTCCGCCGCTCTGGCGGCGGAAAAGAGCTTTACATCCATGTTCCCCGGCTACGCCGACGGGGCCAGGGACCCCAAGGCCGCCGAGGCGGTTCTTAGCAGCATGGGCACCCTCATCGGCCAGAAGCAGACTGTGAACGGCGTCACCCTCACCCTGGACGGAGCCATCTGGAACAAGGATAAAATGCTGCTCTCCTTCGCCATTGACGGCGCAAAGATTCCAAAGGATGTCCCCAGCGACATCTATTTGAACCGGGATGTCATGCAGGTCACTCTGGCGGAGCACCAGCGGGAGACCTACGTCCGGAGCGAGACCGTGGAGCTGGAGAGGCCCTTTTCTGAGAGCCGCGCCCCGCGTACCCAGGCGGAGCTGGACGCGAGTGTTCAGGATCAGCTGAAACGGGGCGAGCCCATGCTCTTCCACCTGCCCACCCTGGTCCGCAGCGGCGGGAAGGACCGCCTGCTGCTCAGCGTCTCCATCCTCCCCTACGTGGAAAAGCCGGAGCTGACGGTCCATATGGAGAATCTGGTGCTCTTCAAAAACGCGGAGGGCAAGTACGGGTCCCAGCCCCGCGATGGCTGCGAGCCCCTCACCCTGGTGTCAGGGCCCTTTGACTTCACCTTCACGGCGGAAAAGCACTTAAAGCCCCTGGTCTACACCGGCGCGGTGAACACCACTGTGCAGGGTATCCCCGTCCAGGTGCAGAAGGTCACCGTCACCGCCTTTACCGCCCAGGTGGAATATGAGACCCTCCAGAAACTGGACCTCCAGAACGACTACACGAACGAGACCAAAAAGCTGGACCCCGTGCGGCTCAGCGGCGTCTGGACGAAGGACGGGCAGCCTCTGAAAGGCACTGTGGAGGGCCACATGGGCGGGGACATCTTCAAACCGGACCCGAGGCTGGGAAAGACCTGGGTGACCACCGGCAACACCCACCCCTATGTGATCGACCCCGCCTCCGTGACGGCGGTGGACCTGGGCGGAGTCCGGATAGACCTGAACAGGCTGATGCTCCAGGAAAACCCGCCCCTCCAGGAAATAATGATCGCTCCCATCGATTCCGGGACGGAGGATGAGAAGAAGGAAGAGCCGACGCCCGCCCAGACCAACGCAGAGCGCGCGAAGAAGCTGGAGGAGGCCAAGAAGATCGCCTACCAGGACCTGAGCGCCGCCTCCAAGGAGATGCAGGCCAGGATTTTGGAGGCCCGGAAGCTCATCATCAGCTCCACCAGCTGGGCGGCGGACGGGTTCACCGCCTACACCGTCGATGAAAACGGCAAAAAGACGCAGCTCCCCCACTTCTCCGACCTCTTCCCCGGCTGGGAGATGCCCAAGGCGTAACGCGCTGTTTTGTCACGGAGTTGTTACACATGGTCCCGCCCGGCTGTGCTATCATAGAGCTATCCTATGAAAGCGGAGGGACCATCCATGCGTCTCTATTTCAAGCAGCGTTTCTTCTCCTGGTTTGACAGCTACGACATCTACGACGAGGCGGGGAACACCGTCTACACCGTGGAGGGCAAGCTCTCCTGGGGCCACTGCCTCCACATCCTGGATGCCGCCGGGAACCACATCGGCACCGTCCAGGAGCGGGTCTTCACCCTGCTGCCCAAGTTCGAGCTCTACGAGGGCGGGGAGTACATCGGCAGCATCCAGAAGGAGTTCTCCCTTTTCCGCCCCCGGTACGACATCGACTGCTTCGGCTGGCAGGTGGAGGGGAACTTTTGGGAGTGGGACTACACCGTCACGGAGCCCTGCGGCGGCCTGGTGGCCGCCATCTCCAAGGAGCTTTTGAACTGGACGGACACCTACTCCATCGACGTGGCGGACCCCCGGAACGCCCTGTACGCCCTGATGCTGGTGCTGGCCATCGACGCGGAGAAGTGCTCCAGGAATTGAGGTTGATAGAGACTCTGATAGAAACAGCCAGGCGCGGCAGGCGCCTGGCTGTTGACTATTCTCCGTTCTCCGCCGCAAGCTCGTCCTTCGCCTGCTGGAGGACCTTTTTCTCCGCCTTGGTGGTGAGTTGTGTCTCGTCAAACTTGGCGAAGAGGTCCGGCCGGCGGCGCATGGTGCGCTTGTAGCTCTCCTTTTTCCGCCAGTCCGCCACCTTGCCGTGGTCGCCGGAGAGGAGAACCTCCGGCACCTCCCGGCCGTGCCATACCGCCGGGCGGGAGTACTGGGGGTACTCCAGCAGGCCGTTCCAGTGGCTCTCCTCTTGGAAGCACTCCGGGTCCGGCAGGACGCCGGGCACCATGCGGCACACCGCGTCCGCCACCGCCATGGCGGGGATCTCCCCGCCGGTGAGGACGAAGTCCCCCACGCTGATCTCCTCGTCCACGCACTCGTCCAGAAACCGCTGGTCCACGCCCTCGTAGTGGCCGCAGACCAGAATCAGGTGGTCATAGCTGGAATAGAGCTCTTTGGCGGTCTCTTGGGTAAAGGTCCTGCCGCAGGGGGAGAGGAAGATGGTCCGCCCGGGGCCGTGGGTCTCCGTGACGTGGGCCCAGCAGCGGTACAGGGGGTCCGCCTGCATCACCGCCCCCCGGCCCCCGCCGTAGGGGTAGTCGTCTACCTGCATCTGCCTGTTGGTGGTGTAGGCCCGGATCTGGTGGGACTGGATGGCGATGTACCCCCGCTCCTGGGCCCGGCCCAGGATGCTGACGTTCAGCATGGCGTCCACCGAGTCGGGGAAGAGGGTGAGGATGTCAATTCTCATGGCTGTCCATCCCCTCCCAGACGTGGATCTCCATGCGGTTTTCCTCCATATCGACGGACTTGATGAACACATCCCTCACGGCGGGCACCAGGAACTCCCGCTGTCCCCGGACGGTGTAGATCTTGTGGGCGGGGTAGGTCTCCACCGCCGTCAGTTCCCCCAGGCACTCGCCGCTGTCCGCGTCGTAGACCTCCAGTCCCAGCAGCTCGTCGTCGAAGAACTCCCCATCGGGCAGATGGGCGTCCTCCCGGCGGATATAGAGGTCCTTCCCCTTCAGGGCCAGGGCGGCGTTCATGTCGTCCACGCCGGGGAGCTTGGCCAGCACCAGGCTCTTGTGGACATGACAGGCGGTGGGGGAGACAGGCCTGCCGTCCAGCAGGAAGGTCTTGAATTGGGTGAGAAAGGCCGCGTCGCCGTCCCGGGGCTGAATGCGGACCTCGCCCCGGATGCCGTGGGCGTTGACGATCCGGCCGATTTTGATGGTCTCCAGTTTCATGGGAACGCTCCTTCTGTGTGATTGAGACAAGTATACCGTCTTTTCCCGAATTAGGCAAGAGGCGGCGGGAAAATGGGAATCGGAAGAAATTATAGGGAACGGTTGAATTTTAACGTTTTCTTAACTATAATAGACAAAGAGGAGTGCCTCTAGTTTTTAGGAAAGAACGAGGGAGACAATATGAGACCGGACGGAACGCGGGTGACAAACCTGAGCCCCATCGTGCAGGCCCTGCCCTACATCATGCCCCGCCGCTTTGACGCCCAGAACTGGGCCAGCGACTATGTGGACGAGGACATCGTCAAGGGCTTTATCCGCCAGAAGCGACGGGAGGGCCGGCACGTGACCCATATGAGCGTGCTGGTGGCGGCCTACTACAAGGCCGCGCTGGAGCACCCCAAGGTGAACTACTTCATCATGAACCGCAAGATCTACAAGCGGAACCACTTCTGCTTCAGCTTCGTGATTCTGAAGACCCGGGCGGACGGCACGCCGGACGAGACCACGCTGAAGATCTTCCTGGAGCCGGAGGACGACGTGTTCTCCATCAGCCGGAAGATCAAGGAGAATGTGGAGTTGAACCAGAACCGGGTCCACAACAACAGCACCGACAAATTCGCCAGCATGGCCTTCCGGATTCCGGGCCTGGCCCGGCTGGTCTTCGGCCTTGCGTACCATCTGGACCTCCACGGCCTGCTGCCCCGGAAGATCATCGACCTGAGCCCCTTTCACACCAGCCTTTTCATCACCAACCTGGCCTCCATCAACACCAGCTATATCTTCCACCACTGCTATGAGTTCGGCACCACCAGCGTGTTCGTCTGCATGGGCAAGCCGGTGCCGGACCCCCTGGCCCCGGCGGGCAGCCGGAAGAAACACATGCCCCTGGGGGTGGTCATGGACGAGCGCATCGCCACGGGCATCGAGTACTCCCGGTTCTTCGCCGCCTTTGAGCGGTATCTGAAAAAGCCGGAGCTGCTGGAGTGCCGCCTGGACGGAAAAGCGGCTCTGGCGGGCCTTTGAGGCGGAGGTGCCGTCATGTCTGATCAGAATCGATTCCGGGAATGGGTCCGTACCACCGGGCTGTACGCCGGAGTGCTGGCAAAGTGGATGCTTCTGTCCGTTGTGGTAGGGGGCCTCTGCGGCGTCGTGGGGGCGGTTTTCCACCTGAGCGTCCACTACGCCGCCCTGACCCGGGGGGCGTACCCCTGGCTGCTGTGGTGCCTTCCCCTGGCAGGGCTTGTCATCGTGGGCTCCTACAAGCTGATGGGCACCGAGGGCATGGGCACCAACGACATCATCGACGCGGTCCACGACGATAAGCGCCTGTCCATCCTGCTGCTGCCCTCCATCTTTCTGGGCACGCTGCTGACCCACCTGTGCGGCGGCTCCGCCGGCAGGGAGGGGGCGGCGCTGCAGATCGGCGGCACCATCGGCCAGCGGGTGGGGCGGTTTTTGCGGCTGGACGACCAGGACCTGCGGGTCGCCACCCTCAGCGGCATGGCCGCCTGCTTCTCCGCCCTCTTCGGCACGCCCCTGACCGCCGTGATCTTCGCCGTCATGGGCATCAGCATCGGCACGCTGTACCACACCGCCCTGCTGCCCTGCCTGATGTCGGCCCTGGCGGCCTTCGGCGTGTCCCTGGCGCTGGGGGTGGAGCCCACCCGCTTTGCCGTGGCGGCACCGGACATCGCGGCGGGCACCTTTTTGCGGGTGCTGCCGCTGTCGGTGCTCTTCGCCCTGGTGTCCATCCTGTTCTGCGCTTTTATCCACGGGACGGAGCACTGGATGCAGCGGCGAATCCCCAATCCCTGGGTCCGGGTGGTCCTCGGAGGCGCCGCCATCATCGCCCTGACGTATCTGAGCGGCACCCGGGACTACAACGGCGCGGGGATGGAGGTCATCGCCGCCGCCGTGGAGCAGGGGACCGCCCGCCCCGCCGCCTTCCTCCTGAAACTCCTCTTCACCGCCGTCACCCTGGCGGCGGGCTTCAAGGGGGGAGAGGTGGTGCCCTCCTTTTTCGTGGGGGCCGCCTTTGGCTGCGCGGCCGCGCCGCTGGTGGGGCTGCCGGCGGGCTTCGGCGCCGCGCTGGGACTGGTGTCCGTGTTCTGCGGCGTCACCAACTGCCCTGTGGCCTCTGTGTTTTTGTCCGTGGAGCTCTTCGGCTCGGAGGGGCTGTGGTACTTCGCCCTGGCCTGCGGCATCAGCTATATGCTCTCCGGGTACAGCGGATTGTACAGCAGCCAGACCATCCTCTACTCCAAGCTGAAAGCCCGATACATCAACGTCCACGCCAACAGCCACCCCGCCGCCCCCGAGAGCGAGGCACCGGAGGAGCTGGAGGCGGCGGAGGTACATATCGTCAAATAGCTTCAAAAACAGCGGAGCTGTTTTGAAGCGGGCTTTGCCCACCGGCGTGCAAAGCAGGCATATTTGACGATGAAATCCAAACCAGAACCGCTGAGAGCGGCCCGCCAAGGCTTTCAGCCCGGGCATTTGAAAAGAATCAAAGAATCTTTTCCAATTGTTTGATTATAAAACGGCACCTCCCGCGGCACACTATCCAAAACGTGCCACGGGAGGTTTTGTTATGTCCGAGATCCTGCCCCAGGCGGGGCTCACCGCGCTGACGGCGCTGCTGTCCATCGCGGTGATGTTCCTCCTGACCAAGCTGATGGGTACCAAGCAGGTGTCCCAGATGACCATGTTCGACTATGTCACCGGCATCACGGTGGGCTCCATCGCGGCGGAGCTGGCCACGGAGCTGGAGGAGCCGGTCAAGCCCCTCACCGCCATGGTGGTCTACGGCCTGGTGGCCGTGCTGATCTCCGCCGCCACCTGCAAGTCCCTGAAGCTCCGCTCCTGGATCACGGGAAAGCCCCTGGTGCTGCTGGAGGACGGCGTCATCTGCCGGAAGAATCTGAAAAAGGCCAAGCTGGATTTGAACGAGTTTCTGACCTACTGCCGCATCGGCGGCTGGTTCGATCTGAGCCAGCTCCAGACGGCGGTGCTGGAGCACAACGGCTCCGTCAGCTTCCTGCCCAGGGAGACCGACCGCCCCGCCACCCCTACGGACCTGAACCTGTCCCCCAGGCAGTCCCATCTGCAGACGCCCTTTGTCATGGACGGGCAGCTGCTGCGGGACAACATCCGCCAGGCGGGGAAGGAGGAGGAGTGGGTCCGGCGCTCCCTTCTCCGCCAGGGGTATCAAAACGAGCGGGAGGTCTTCCTGGCGGTGTGGGACGGAAACGAGAAGCTGACGGTGTTCCCCATGGAGAGGAGAGCGCCGTGACACCCTCCCCGCACCAAGCGGCCGTCCTTCCCATATCCTGTTATAGGTGATGGTATGAACAACCGCGGATACGACCCCATGGCGCTGACCACATCCATCAACACGCTGGCGGTGGCGATGGCCTCCCGGCTGAACGACGAGGATTTGGGATTTACGGCGGCGGTGCTGGTCCAGCTGGGGGATACGATGGCGACCATCGCCGCCCAGCGGGCACGGCTCCCGCAGCCCCGGTCCGGAACTTGAGGGGGTACCCCGCAAAGCGCCCCGGAGACAGCCTGTCGGGCCGTCTCCGGGGCGCTTTTTTATCACATGCCCAGCAGCCGCCGGGCGGTGGCCACGTTTCCGTGCTCCATCTCCTGCAGGCGGGCCACCGCGGCGGCCTGGACCTCCGGGCGGGCGGCCTGGGCGGCGGCCCGGTCCACCATGGCGCACAGATTCTCCTCCGTCAGGGCGTTCAGGTCCGTAAACACCTCCTGGCCGATATACCGCAGAAAGGCGGACACCTTGGGGTCGTAGACCACCCCCGCCAGGGGGATGCCCTGGCCGGCGGCGAAGATCAGGGCGTGGAGCCGCATGGACACCACCGCCTCCATCCGGGCCAGGGAGCCGATGATGGCGCCGGCGCCTCCGGCGCTGTCCAGGAAGTAGTGGGGGATGTCCTCCAGCCCCTGGGCGGCGGTGCGGCCGGCGGCGGAGTCCGGCCCCTTCTCCACGGACACGAACACCGGAGCCAGGCCGTAGGTCTCATAGGCGTACCGGGCCGCCCGGCCGAAGAGGGGGGCCCTCTCGGAAAAGCCGGGCCACTGGCGCAGGGCGAAGCAGAGATACCGCCCGTGGGGCGGGATGCCGGCGCGGAGGAGCACGCTGTCCACCACGTCGTCTCCCGCGGGGCGCAGGGTCAGGGCCGGGTCCGCCGTCAGCAGGATCTCCGGCTCCGTCACCCCCATGGACCGCAGCTCCTCCCGGGAATCCGGCTCCCGCAGGGTGATGACGTCCACGTACCGGTTCAGGACCTTGGCGGAGAGCTGGCGGTGGTTTCCCCGGGTGACGGGGCCGATGCCGCAGCCGTACATCTGCACGGCGCAGCCCGCCCGCTTGGCGGCCCGGATGTTCAAAAGATAGAACCACAGCGACCGCCGGGAGGTCACGTCCTGGATGAGGCTCCCGCCGCCGTTGATATAGAGCCTGGAGTGCTTCATGGCCCCCAGCCAGCCGGGGAAGTTCATCCGGCTGACAGAGCGCACCCGGTAGCTCAGCCGGGTCTCCCTGGGGTTTTTGGACAGCACCGTCACCGGCATATCCGGGTCGATGGAGCGCATCTCCTGTAAGATGGCCTCCAGAATGGCGTCGTCCCCGGCGTTGCCCCGGCCGTAGGCCCCGCAGATCACCACGCCGTCCCGGTCCGCCTTGGGGCGGCCGTGCCGCCGGAGGATCTCGCCGTAGATGTGGAGCTGGGTGTCCACGGTGGTCTGGATGGAGAACTGGGCGGAGGCCTTCTGGTAGAGCCGCTCCCCCATACTGTGCCGCAGCTGATCGTCATTGCCCAGCTCCGCCAGACGGCGGCCCAGGGTCTCCCAGTCCCCGGGGGCGAAGAGATAGCCGTTGACCCCGGTGTCGATGAGGTTGGGGATGCCCCCCACGGCGGTGGAGATGGTGGCCAGGTGGAACCGGGCCCCCTCCGTCAGGGCGTAGGAGAAGGTCTCGGACAACGAGGTGAGGGTGTTGATGTCCAGGGCGCTGTAAAACCGGTCCATGCCGCCGGAGATCCACCCGGCGAAGGTGACCTGACGCCCCACCCCCAGCTCCCGGGCCAGGGCCTCCAGCTTTCCCCGCTCCGCGCCGTCCCCGGCGATGACCAGCCGCAGGCGGGGGCAGGATTGACAGGCGGCGGCAAAGCCCCGGATGAGGGTGGTCATGTCCTTCACCGGGTTCAGCCGGGCGGCGATGCCCACCACCACACAAGTCTCGTCCACATCCGCCCCCAGCCCCCGCAGGTAGGGAAGCCTGTCCCCCTGGTCGGGGGCGGGGGTGAAGTCGATGCCGTTGTAGATGGCGTAGAACCGGTCCGGGGCGAAGCCCCGGGAGATCAGAAGATCCACCATGGCGTCGGACACGCCGATGCGGTAATCCAGCCGCCGCAGGGCCAGGGCGTTGATGGTGCCGAAGGTGAGACGGCTGAGGGGCCGGCCCATGTAGTCCAGCCGATAGTCGCTGTGGATGGTGCTGACCACCGGCAGTCCGGTGGACTTTCGCAGCATGGCGCCGATCATGTTGGCCCGGGAGCCGTGGCAGTGGATGATCTGGTAGCCGCCGTCCTTGATATAGGCCGCCAGCTGCCGCCGGATGCGGAAGATGTGGTTCCCCGCCATGATCTCCGTGGGGATGCCCATCTCCCGGGCCTCCTGGGCGAAGGGGCCGTCCCGGAAGCACACCAGCTGGGCGGTGATGGTCTTGTTCAGGTTTTGCAGCAGGCTGAGGACGTGTGTCTTGGCTCCGCCGGAGTCTCCGCCGCTGATGAGATGGATGACCTTCATAGAGTGCCTTTCTTTGGAGGAACCTCTGAAAAAATCCCCGCACGCATCTCTGCGCCACAAATTTCCCCCGAGCTGCGTCAGAAAAGTTTGGAATCCGCCGGGATTCCTGCGCTTTTCTTCCTTGTCAGGACTGCGCCCGGAGGCGCGTCCGGCGAGCAGCCGCCGCTTGCGGCGGCACTTAGCAAGGCGGAGAGATTTCTCACGCAAATCTGCGCAGGTTGATTGAATCAGAGCTTCCTAAATTCCCAATTGTCTCTTGTGTATTGCCGCAAAGTATTATATAATACTTTGGAAACCTTGTCCAGAAGATATGGAGGAGACACATGGAACAAAAAGCGAAACGGGTTGGAAAGTTCAACATCATCGACATCATCGCCGTCGTTTTGATTCTGGCCGCGGCGGCATTTGTGGGCTGGAAGCTGCTGGGGCCGGACGACACCGCCGGCGCCCCCCGGGAGATGACCAAGGTCACCTATGTGGTAAAGGTGGAGGGCGTCCCGGCGGAGCTGTACGAGAACTGCGTCAATCACCTGCCCTCCCCCCTGATGGCCTCCGGGGCCCTGGTGGGGGGCGAGATCGTGGCGGTGGACCAGGAGCCCTACTACGTCCTCAGCGCGAACGGGGAGTGGATCTTGGATGAGGCCCACACCACCCTGCTCTTTACCGCCGAGACGGAGACCCCCACGGCGGCGGTGATGACCACCAAGGTGGGAGACCAGGAGGTGCGCATCGGCAAGACGGACTACATCCTCAAAAGCGAGTTCATCGAGTTTGCCGACGGCACCATTGTGGACGTCCGCTGGGGCGAGTGATCCTCAAAAAACCGACAGGAAAGCGGGACGATGCTTTTTACATCGTCCCGCTTCTCTGCGTTCAGGGGCCTCTCTCCTACCTGTGGATGCCCAGCGCCCGGCACACCTGGGCCAGGGTCAGGCGGTACACGGCGTACATCAGGCCGCTTACCGCCGCGATGACCAGGAGACAGGCCAGAAGGCCCGCCGCCTCGCTGGGGGTGATCCCGCTGCCGTTGAAATACAATATCATGGTGTAAAAGGCGTAGATCAGTCCCGTGCCCGCCAGGGCGGGCACCAGGAACACCCGCTTCACCTGCCCCCGGACGGAGCGGCGGAGGCAGCCGTTGGAGGCCCCCAGGCGCCGCAGGTCGTCGTAGACCCTGGCATTCGTCAAGGCGATGGTCATGCACCGGGTGTAGGCGATGACGAACACGGCGGCAAAGCACACCACGGCGATGAACACGAAGAGGATCAGGAATACCGCCATGGTCTTTACGAAGTCCATCTTGTCCAGAATGCGGAACTGGGGCATATACTGCCAGTCCAGCCGGAAGGCGGAGCTGTCCCGCTGAGCGTAGTCGATGACGGTGAAGCCGGCTTCCGCGCAGTGCTCCCGGTCCAGAAAGTAGAAGCCGTCCTCCGCGATGCGCCGGTCCCGGATCACCGGGTCCCAGCCGTCGAACTGGGCAACGTCTATGGTGGAGCGGTCCACGATCTCGTTGAAGAGGGCCTTGGCGAAGTCGTAGGTCGCCGCGCAGTCCTCCACGTTGAAGCAGACCTGGGTCTCCCGCCACTCGTCGGGCAGGCCCGCGCCCAAGCGCGCGAAGGCGGCGTCGCTGAGGACATAGCGCGCGAAGAGGCTGTCGTACCGCAGGGGCTCCAGGGACGTGACGGGGAGCTGCTCCCCGGTCAGGTAGTTGGTCACGAGGCTCTTCATGGGATCGAAGCCCAGCCTGCTCCCCTCCGCGTCGATAACGCCCCGAATCTCGCCACTGGCCAGGTCCACGCGCTCCCCCGTCAATGCCTCGTAGCCGGAGGCGGAGAGAAACAGCTCGCTGTGCATAATCTCCCTGTACTCCGCGCGCCAGGTGGTGCCCATGGGGCCCTCTTCCTCGATGTGGTCTTCGCCGTCCACCGCCAGGCGGAGCATGGGCGCGGCGGCGAAGTCCGTGACGGTGACGCCGTACTCCTCCGCCAGCGCCCGGACCTCCTCCTCCAGAGGGATGTCCTGATCCGCCCGGAAGTTGTAGACGTAGTCCACGGGGCGCTGGTCATAGCCGATCATGGCTCCGGTGCCGATCGTGGGCGTGTAGAAGCTGCCGAAATACGCGCCGGCGATGAGCAGTGTCATCACCAGCATATTCCGCACGGTCTGGCGGCCCTGGAAGCGCATCTGGCTGGTGGCGATGAGGTCGCGGTAGAGCTTCTTTTTCCCGTTCCAGCCGTTGACCACCGTGTGGAGCAGAATCATGTAAAGGCCCATCAAAGCGGGGAGGAAAAAGACAGCGGTCAGCCCCTCGGGGGGGTACCAGTGGAGGACCAGAACAAAGAAATTGGGGGCCATGTAGCCCAGAAAGCCCCCCAGGGCCAGCAGGCCGATGCCCGCGGGTCCGTACCACCGGGGCACGTCCCGGATGGGCTCGGACTTGTGGGACTCCTGCACGATGTCGATGATGTCGGTCCGCCTCACGGAGCGGCGGCCCAGGAGGAACATCACGGCGATGACAAAGACGGAGAAGGCCAGGGAGAACACATAGGCATTGGGGTCGAAGACCAGCCGCATCTCCTGGGTGTCCACCACGGCCAGACGGAAGAACTGCCACAAGATCCAGGCCAGGGGCCCGCCCAGAATGACCCCGGCGGCACAGGAGCCCAGGGAGATCACCCCCATCTCCCGGTAGAATTCCCTCCGCACCTGGGCCCGGGAGGCCCCCAGGGCCAGGAACACGCCGATCTCCCGGGACTTCTGCCGGAGGAAGAGGCCGGAGCCGTAGGTGGTGAACACGGCGCAGCCGATGACCGCCAGGGCGAAGATCATCATCACCTGCTTGCGGCTGTCGCCCCCCTCGGGGAGGACATTCAGGACCGTTGGGGCCCGCATCATGCAGACGTAGGCCGTGATCAGCAGCACGGAGAAGAAGCAGCACCCCGCCAGCAGGGCGTATTGCCGCTTGTTCTTCCGGCGCATCAGGGCACAGACTTCGGAAAACTGTCTCATAAAATCACCTTTCTTAATCATAGAGAAAACGGTGGAACACGAGAGGAGACGGGCCGCCGAGGGCGGCGCCCCCTGGCCGGCCCGTTTTCCCGGAACCGCCGCGCCCTTATTCCGCCCGGCCCATCTCCCGGACGGCGTCCAGCAGCTCGTCCTGGAACTTTTCCCGTTCCGTCTCCCCCTTCTCCAGCGTCCGCCAGACCACACCGTCCCGCAGGATTACCACCCGGTCGCAGAAGGAGGCGGCGTAGGAGTCGTGGGTCACCATGAAGATGGTGGCGGCCAACGCGCTCTTCGCCTGCTCGAAGGAGCGGATGACGGCCCGGGTGGACTTGGAGTCCAGGTTGCCCGTGGGCTCGTCGGCCAGGATCAGCAGGGGGTGGTTGATGAGGGCCCGGGCCACAGCGGTGCGCTGTTTCTCACCGCCGGAGATCTCCGCCGGGTACTTGTCCCGGATGCCGGCGATGCCGAAGACCTCGCAGAGCTGGTCCGCCCGGTTCTCCACCAGGTCGGAGACCTGGCCGCCGATGATGGCGGGCAGGAGGATGTTCTGCCGCACCGTCAGGCCGTCCAGCAGCAAAAAGTCCTGAAAGACAAAGCCCAGCCGCCTGTTCCGCACCTCCGCCAGGGCGTTTTCATCCAGGCGGGCCAGCTCCGTCTTCCCCAGGCGGATGCTGCCGGAGTCCGCGGGGATGTAGCAGGAGATGCAGTTGAGGAGGGTGGTCTTGCCGGAGCCGGAGGGACCCATGACGGCGACAAACTCGCCCTTTTCCACCCGCAGGGACACGCCTTTGAGGACTTCATAGGAGGTCTTTCCCACCTGATAGGACTTGCGCAGGTTTTCAACAGTCAACATTGTATTTCTTCCTTTCCCATAGTGTCAGAGAATGAATTGAATGAGGGCGATCACCGCCAGATGGGCGGGATAGAAGGCGTAGAAGAACCACCTGGGAATCCTGAGGCCGGAGCGGGTGGGGAGGAAGATCAGCGGCGCGGCCAGCAGGGCGAAGACGGTCCAGTCGACGGCGAAGCCGCCCAGGACCAGGCACAGCGGGTCCTCCATGTATCCGCTCCAGAGGGCGGGGAGGTAGCTCAGCACGTACAGCGCCGCGCCCGCCCTCGGGTGGTTCCGGCAGAGGAAGAAGATCAGCATCAGCTGAATGCCGGTGCCGGAGTAGTCGAAGTTCCACCAGCTCACCGTGAAGAGAGCACCCAGGAACAGCCACCACTTCCGCTCCTTGAAGCCATACATGGCCAGGAGGGAGAGAAACAGGGTGAAGAAGATATTCCAGTTCATCCAGTTCCGGTCCACCATCCAGTCGCGGGGGTGGAAGGCCAGGACGTAGAAGGGCTGGGACACCAGGGCGAATACCGCCAGGCGGCCCAGGTAGCGTTTGATGTCCCGGGTGTACAGCAGTCCCACGGTCATGCAGTAGCAGAAGAGGGGAAAGGCCAGCCGTCCCGCCCAGCGGAACACGCCGGCCTCCGGGAAGAAGGCCCCGCCGATGTGGTCCACGAGCATGGAGACGATGGCCGCGAGCTTGAGAAGGTCGGTGTCCAGGTTGGTTTTCAGCTTCGGCCCCGTTTCGGGGACGGCCGCGGGGGTGGTGAGGGCACGGCGGACGGTTGTCAGGTCCATAGAAACACTTCCTCGATTTTCATTCACAGATCATACGATATTCCGGCGGAGATTTCTTCACCTCCGGCTCCGCTGTCAGCATAGCGCGAAAGAGCGGCCGTGCGCAAACGGGGCCGCTCTCTTTGGCGGAGATGCTGTAAAGTTTGACAGGGACGGACTCCGTCATGTCATATTTGGCTGTTTTGCCGTCATATTTGGTTTGGCGGATTTCGATTCCTGTGGTACAATGGCTCCAGCAAACGACAGGGAGTTGATACTATGCTTCGCGTCGGCATCTGTGACGACAGCGCCGAGGCCCGCGTCGCCCTCCGCGCCGCCCTGGAGCGGGCTCTGGAGCGGCGGAAGGGAGAGGGGACGTTCTTCGAGTTCTCCTCCGGCGAGGGGCTGCTCCGGTGGCTGGAGAAGCACGCCGGAGAGCTGGATATGGTTTTTCTGGACATCGAGATGGGGGAGCTGGACGGCATGGAGACCGCCCGCCGACTCCGGGCCGCCGACGAGGGGCTGCAGCTGGTCTTTGTCACCGGCTACACGGATTACGTCTTTGACGGATACTCCGTGGGGGCTCTGGGGTATCTCATGAAGCCGCCCCGGCCGGAGCGGCTGGACGAGGTGCTGGACCGGGGGCTGGAGGCCCGTCTCCGGGACGAGGAGAAAATGTTCCTCTGCCGCAGCGGCGAGACGATATACCGCATCCCCAGGAAGTCCATCCGCTACTTTGTCTCTGACCGGCGGCAGGTCTCCTGTGTCGCCGCCGCCAGGACCTATACCTTTTACGGCAGGCTGGACGAGGTGGAGCGCGCCGTGGGGGAGGGGTTTGTCCGCATCCACCAGCGGTATCTGGTGCGCTGTGCCTCTGTGGACCGGCTGGAGGGGAGCCAGGTGTTCATAGGGGAGGAGGCCCTGCCTGTCAGCAGGGCCTGCCGCGCCGCCGCCCTGGCCGCCCTGGCCCGGACGGCTTTGGAGGGCTGAGAGATGGGCCTTTTGATGGGACATTCCCCGTTTTTGCGGCGGATGGCGGCGTTCTTCCTGGAAATTTTCCAAAACTGGGGCTGGATGCTTCCTCTGTTCCTCAGCGGCTTTTTTCTCTACCGGATCTGCGCCGCCTTTCTGCCGGTAAGACCCGGGCGGCGGTGGAGGATTTTGCTGTATGCCGTCCTGAGCGGCGTGACGGGCATGGTGATCTGGGTGGGGAATGAGAATTTGCTCCTTACCCTCCCGGTGTTCTTTGCCGTGTTTCTGATCTGCTCCAGGGGGAATCCGGCGGGGCGGCTGGCAGTGACGGCGGTCTTCTTCTGCCTCATTATGCCGGTCGGCGCCATGCTGGACACCTATTACTCCGGCCTCACCTGCGGTCCTCTCAGTCAGGAGAATTTCACCTGGTTTACGAACAAGCTGATCCGCCCTCTGATCTGGGGCCTTTTGTATCTGGCGGTCCGGAAGCGTCTGCCGGACCGTCCGCCCCGGCTGTCGCCGCGGCTGTGGAAGCTGGTGGCGCTGCTGGCCGCCATGCCCCTTTCCGCTTTGCTGGCGGTGGTGGCGGCAACCGCCTGGGATTACAACGTCTCCTCTGAGTCTCACAATATTGAGCTGAAAATTGGCCTGATGGTTCTCCCCTTTGTGTTTTTAACGGCCCTGGCCCTGCTGTACGCCATTCGGGTTCTGGAGGACCATGAGCGGCTGGAGGAGGCGGACAAGCTGGCCTCTCTGCGGGAGAGCTATTACCAGGGCCTCCGGCGGGAGGAGCGGCAGGTGCGTACCCTCCGCCATGATCTGCGCAACCACCTGACGGTGGTCCAGGGTCTGCTGGAGCGGGGCGAGACCGGCGGAGCCGCCCGCTATCTCGGAGAGATCGCGGCGTCTCCCGCCCTGAGCGGGAGACGGATTCTCTGTGAGAACGAGACGGCCGGCGTCGTGCTGGCGGCCAAGGCGGAGGCCATGGACCAGGCGGGCCTCACAGGAGATTTTGCTGTTTCTCTGCCCAAGACGCTGCCCATCGCGGACACGGACCTCTGCGCGCTGCTGGGCAACGCGCTGGACAACGCCATGGAGGCCGCAGTCCAGGCGGAGGACAAGCGGATCACCGTCCGCTGCCGGGCGGAGAAGGGGCTTTTCATGCTGCGGGTGGAGAACGCCGTGGGTGGGGAGATTCGCCCGGATCTGGCCACCACCAAGGCGGACAGGTCCGCCCATGGCTTCGGCCTGGCCGGCATGCGGGAGATTGCCCGGCGCTGCGGCGGCAGCCTGGAGGTTCGGACGGCGGGCGGCCGTTTTGAGCTGGTGGCCTGCATTCCTCTGGGCGGAGAATAGGGCGGCGGGGAGAAACGCTCCCGCCGCCCATTGGAATGTATTGCATCTATTTGCCAGCGTGTTCCGGTCTCAAAAAAATTTTTCAAAAAAGGTAATTTAGGGGTTGCTTTTTTTGGAAAGCTATGCTAGTATATACAAGCTGACAGTAGCGAGGTTGGCATAATTGAATATCCGGGTGTGGCGCAGTTGGTAGCGCGCTTGACTGGGGGTCAAGAGGCCGTGAGT
>CAMNRF010000033.1 GCA_946551795.1 uncultured Oscillibacter sp. | reverse complement strand
GGGCTCCGGGGGGGGCACACCCACTGGGGCAACTAACCCCCCCCCCCCGTTTAAACATTTGGGGGGGGGCCGGGGGCCCGCCGGGGGGCCCCCCCGTCTCCCTCAACCACCGAATCCCGATAAACAAAAAACCGCCAGACGGACATGCATCCGACTGGCGGTCTATTTGCGCCGGCTTGGGAGATAGGGCGTCTGTTCATCCGTGCGGCCCATGAGGTAATCCACGCTGGTGTCGAAGTAGTCCGCAGGACGGTCTGCCAGTTCCAAGGGCAGCGGACGCTCTCCCCGCTCATAATGATGGCCCAGGTGCGGATCAGGTGCGGATAGAAATGCTGATCATCTCCCAGCCCAGCGAGGAGGACAAGGTGAAGGAGAACGGGACCGCGGAGGAGCTCCCTCCCCCGCGGCGACAACGGTCAAAAACGGCCGCCGCCTTTTTTGCCCTTGCCCCGGAGCCCGTTTTTTGCTATACTGTCCCTGTTCAAGAGGAGGGGACGCTATGCACGAGATTCACGCCAAGTCCATCCTCTCTGCCCGGAACGGCATCAACGTCTACCGGGGCTGCACCCACGGGTGCATCTACTGCGACTCCCGCAGCGCCTGCTACCAGATGGACCACGCCTTTGAGGACGTGGCGGTGAAGGTCAATGCCCCGGAGCTGCTGGAGGACGCCCTCCGCCGCAGGCGCCGCCGCTGCATGATCGGCACCGGCTCCATGTGCGACCCCTACCTCCCCCTGGAGCGGGAGACCCGCCTGACCCGGCGGTGCCTGGAGGTCATCCATCGCCAGGGCTTCGGCGTGTCGATCCTCACCAAGTCCGACCTGATCCTGCGGGACCTGGACCTGCTCAAAAGCATCAATCAGAGCGCCAAGGCCGTGGTCTGCACCACCCTCACCACTTTCGACGAGGACCTGTGCCGCATCCTGGAGCCCCGCGTCTGCACCACCCGCCGCCGGTTTGAGATGCTGCGAACCTGCCATGAGGCGGGCATCGCTACCTGCGTGTGGCTGTGCCCCATCCTCCCCTTCCTCAACGACACGGAGGAGAACCTGCGGGGCCTGCTGGAGTACTGCTTCGAAGCCGGGGTGGAGGCCATCGTCAACTTCGGCATGGGCGTCACACTGCGGGAGGGGGACCGGGAGTACTTCTACGCCCAGCTGGACCGGCATTTCCCCGGCATGAAAGAGCGGTACATCCGCACTTTCGGGAACCGCTACGAGTGCCCCAGCCCCAACGCCCCGCGGCTGGAGAACATCTTCCGGGAGGAGTGCCGAAAGCGTGGCGTCCTCTGGGAGGCGGAGGCCGCCATGGGTTGGCTCATGGAGTTTGAGGACCCCCGGGCCGGGCAGCAGCTGGATCTGTTTTCATACCATTGATTGACAAAGGAAAACACGCCTGCGGAGTTTTTCGGGAGCTAAAACGGACCCTGGCAAGACAGACGAGGCAGCCGGGCTGACGCCCGGCAACGAGGATAACGCCGCCAGCGTCCGTTTTAGCCCCGAAAAACCGTATTTCCCTTTGTCAATCAATGGTAACAACACAAAGGAGAATCGCCATGTTGTTTGTACACTATCCCAAATGCACCACCTGCCAGAGGGCCAGGGCCTGGCTGGACGAGCACGGGGTCTCTTACGAGGCCCGGGACATCAAGCTGGAAAATCCCACCGCGGAGGAGCTGCGGACCTGGTGGAAGGCCAGCGGGCACCCGCTGAAAAAGTTCTTCAACACCAGCGGCCTCCAGTACAAGGCCCTGGGCCTCAAGGACAAGCTCCCCGCCATGAGTGAGGAGGAGCAACTCCGGCTGCTCTCCACCGACGGGATGCTGGTGAAGCGGCCCATCCTGGTGGGAGAGGATTTCGTCCTCACCGGCTTCCGCCGGTTGGAGTGGGAGGAGAAGCTGCCGTGATCACCCGGCTCGACCTGGCCCCCCTGGACGGCATCACCAAGACCGTGTTTCGCCGGGTGTGGGCCCAGCGGTTCGGCGGCGCGGACCGGGTGTTCATCCCCTTCTTCTCCCCCACGCCCCAGCACCTCCTCACCCCCCGGGACCGCCGGGAGCTGGAGCCGCTCCCCGGCCTCCGTCAGGTGCCCCAGGTGATGACCTGTAAGGCGGAGGACTTTCTCTGGGCGGCGGAGACCGTACGGGACCTGGGCTACGACGAGGTGAATCTGAACCTGGGCTGTCCCTCCGGCACCGTCACCGCCAAGGGCAAGGGGGCGGGCTTCCTGGCAAGGCCCCAGGAGCTGGACCGCTTCTTCGACACGGTCTTCACCCGGGCGCCCCTCCCCGTCTCCGTCAAGACCCGGCTGGGCGTCCAATCCCCGGAGGAGTTCGGGCCCCTGCTGGAGATCTACAACCGCTATCCCATCGCCTGTCTCACCATCCATCCCCGGGTGCAGCGGGAGAAATACCGGGGCCCCATCCACCGGGATGTGTTCGCCCTGGCCCTGGCGGAGAGCCGGAACCCGGTGTGCTACAACGGCGATCTGCGGACCGTGACAGAGTGCCGGGACCTCGAGGCGTCCCTCCCCCGGGCGGAGCACGTGATGATCGGCCGGGGAGCCGCGGCAGACCCGGCTCTGCTCCGAAAGCTCCGGGGCGGCCCCGCCGCCACCCGGGAGGAGCTGCGGGACTTCACCGCCGCGCTGTACCGGGAGTACCAGGCCTTCTACGGCCAGGCGGGCCCCGCCTCCCAGCGGATGAAGGAGGTCTGGTTCTACCTGATCCACCTCTTTCAGGGCGGGGAGCGGTACGGCGGCAGGATGCGCCGTTCCCGGGGCGCGGCGGAGTACGAGCGCATCGAGGCGGAGATTTTCCGGGACCTGCCCCTGCGGGACCACTCAGAGGGCGACCTGATCTGAAAAACGACAGCTGCGGAACTCCGCGGCCGTCGTTTTTCCGGTTTCAGTCAAAGGTCTCCGAAAAGCCCTCACAGAGGTTGGGACGGTGGATGTCCAGCACCATGGGCAGCTTCCCCTCCCGGAACTTCTCATCCAGGCCCTCCATGCCGTACTTCAGCTTGTACTCGATCTCCTCCTTGTAGGCGGGCACCAGACCGTAGAGCATGACGCCGTGGCCGTCCTCCGTCTCCACTCGGCCCAGCCTGCCGCCGCTCCAGGTCAGCACCGCGCCGCCAAAGCCCACGCCGTCACAGATGGGGGTGTAGTCCGGCCCGTTGGGGATGGTGTGGCCCCAGCCCAGCCAGGTGTGGTACTCGTGGGGAAACCGGGCCAGGAATTTCAGCATCTGAATGGGCCAGTAGGACTCGTAGGGCAGGTTGCTGTCCAGCGTACCCCGCTCACCCAGGTTCCAGTCCCCCGGCAAAAACAGGTACAACTCCGCGTATTTCAGGTCCTCCCGGTCCGAGAGCTCCTGCGGCAGCGTCATGGGCCGGTCGCTCATGCCGGTGGTATAGAGGACGTAGTAATTCTCCTTCTCCGTGGGCTCCAGGATGTACACGTCGATGTGAACCAGGTCGGAGAGGATCTCGTGAAACACGAAGCTCCTCCGCCCGGGGAACAGCTCCTCGAACCGCTTTGTCACCGCCTCCGCGTAGACCCCCTGGGTCTCCGGCGGGTGGTAGACCTGTTCCGGCTCCTGGTAGCGGTAGATGGTGGACCCGCCGGGAGAGACCTCCTCCTTCGGCGGTTCCGCCGGCCTTTTCCTGCGGAATTTATCCAAAATGCCCATAACGGCCTCCCAATTCCAATTTAATATTGCCGGACCGGAGGCCGCTCCCGGCCCCCTACCGTCTCCGGCGCAGATAGATGGTCAGAACCACTCCGGCGACGGCCGCCGCCACACCGATGCCTATAATGATTTTTGCAAAGGTCAAGGGAAACGCATAGGACGACTCCAGCTCCAGCATTTCCAACACAACTGAGTCCTGGAGGCCCATGGGAAACAGGACCCTTTTGAAACCCGCATAGGCCAGTGTCCCGAGCAGGGCGGCCCCCAATCCCCAAAGCGTCAGATATACGCCGGACAGCCAGCCCCAGCGCCGGATCTGCCGGCCCAGCCAGCCGGCGGCGCGGTCCAGCCGGTCCTCCACAGGCGGCGGTGTCTCCCGCACAGGGGGAACCTCCTCTGCGGGAATCTCCTCCGTGAGAAGCTGATCCGTGGTGACGCCGAAGACCCGGGCCAAAGCCACCAGCTTGTCAAGCTCCGGCGCGGCGGCGTCCGTCTCCCACTTGCTGACGGCCTGCCGGCTCACCCCCACCTGTTCCGCCAGGGCCTCCTGGGAGAGGCCCTTCCGGCCCCGGTAACAGCGGATGCGGTCTCCTAATGTCATGGTCCATCCCTCCTCGTTTTGATGCCTCCAGTGTACCGCCTCCGCCGGTTGCGCGCCACCATGCAAGGCTGGCAAAGCCGCAACCGGCGGTTGCACACCGGAAAGCGGAGGGAGTTTCACTTCAATTCCAGCGTCTTTTCATAGGCGGCGATGACCGCCTCCATCACGGCGCTGCGAAAGCCCGCCGCCTCCAGGGTCCGGACCCCCTGGATAGTGGTGCCCCCGGGGGAGCAGACGGCATCTTTCAGCGCGCCGGGGTGCTGTCCGGATTTCAGGGCCAGCTTGGCGGAGCCCATCATCATCTGGGCCGCCAGCTCCAGGGCCTGGGCCCGGGGAAGGCCGCAGGCCACGCCGCCGTCCGCCAGCGCCTCCAGAAAGAGGTCCGCAAAGGCGGGCCCGCAGCCGGACACGGCGGACCCGGCGTCCATCAGACGCTCCGGCAGGCGGGAAAAGCGCCCCGCCCCGGCCATGGCCTCCAGGAAGATCCGCTCCTCCTCCTCCGTGACGCCCTCTCCGCAGGTGTAGAGGATCATCCCCCTGCCCACGGAGACCGGGGTGTTGGGCATGATGCGGATGACAGGGTACCCACCCCCCGCCAGCTCCCGCACCCGGGCGATGGAGAGCCCCGCCGCCATGGTCACCAGGATAAAGCGGTCCCGCCGCTCCGCCAGGGCAGGCCCCAGCTCCGCCAGCAGCTCCGGCATCACCTGGGGCTTCACGCCTAAAAAGACATAGTCCGCCCATTTGGCCACGCCCACGCCGCCGGAGGCCCGGCAGTCTAGCTCCTCCGCCAGGGCCTTCACCCTCTCCGGCGTCCTGCCGGCAAGGCCGACGCAGGCCCCGGGCACGCTCTTCCGGGCCGCCCGGGCCAGCGCCCCGCCCATGTTTCCAACGCCGATGAAGCCCAGCTTCACCCCGCTGTATGTGGCACCGTTCGTCATAAAAATCCCCCCTGCCGAATTTGGAAAACCGCCCCTCCGGGCCCGTCTATCTCACCTGCCCCGTGCCGTAGACCACGTACTTGCAGCTGGTGAGCTCCTCCAGTCCCATGGGCCCCCGGGCGTGCATCTTCTGGGTGGAGATGCCGATCTCCGCCCCCAGGCCGAACTCGCCGCCGTCGGTGAAGCGGGTGGAGGCGTTGACGTACACCGCCGCCGCGTCCACCGCGTCCAGGAACCGCTGGGCCTTGAAATAATTGGTGGTGATGATGCTCTCGGAGTGATGCGTGCCGTGCTGGTTGATAAAGTCGATTGCCTCCTCCATGTCCCCCACCGTGCGGACCGCCAGGATGTAGTCGTCGTACTCCGCCTCCCAGTCGCTCTCCGCCGCCGGGACGCCCCGGCCGCCCAGGACCGCCAGGGCCCTCTCGTCGCACCGCAGCTCCACATGACTCCGGTCCAGCAGGGGCACGGCCTTTCGGAGGAATGGCTCCAGCACGTCCTGGTGGATCAGCACGCACTCCGCCGCGTTGCACACGGAGGGCCGGGAGCACTTGGCGTTGTACAGGATCTCCGCCCCCATGTCCAGGTCCGCCTCGCTGTCGATGTAGAGGTGGCAGACCCCCTCCCCGGTGCGGATCACCGGCACGCTGGCCTCCTTCGCCACCGTCCGGATGAGGCCCGCGCCGCCCCGGGGGATCAACACGTCCACATAGGCGTCCAGGTGCATCAGCTCGTTTGCCGTCTCCCTGCTGGTGTCCTGCACCAACGAGACGCAGTCCTCCGGCAGTCCGGCGGTTTTCAGCGCCTCCCGCATCAGCTCCGCCGCCTTGCGGTTGGAGCGGATGGCCTCTTTTCCGCCCCGGAGGATGCAGACGTTTCCGGACTTGAGGCACAGCGCCGCCGCGTCCACGGTGACGTTGGGCCGGGCCTCGAAGATGATGGCGATGACCCCCAGGGGCACCCGCCGCCGGCTGATAATCAGACCGTTGGGCCGGGTCTCCGTCTTATCCGCCCTCCCAATGGGGTCCGGCAGGGCGATCACCTGCCGCACGCCGTCCACAATGCCGGTGATCCGCTCCGGCGTCAATGTCAGCCGGTCCAGCATGGCGGGACGCATCCCCGTCTCCCTGGCGGCGGCTATGTCTGCGGCGTTGGCGGCCAGCCATTCGCCCTGGCGCTCCGTCAGAATCCGCGCAATGGCCTCCAGGGCGGCGTTTTTCCGCGCCGTCCCGGCGGTGGCCAGGGGATAGGACGCGGCCCTGGCCAGGCGTCCCTGTTCCTGCAATGCCGTCATGGCAATTCCTCCTTATCAGCTTCCGCCGGCCGGTTCTCCCGCACCACCCGGCAGGGATTTCCAAAAGCAACGGTATCGCTTGGGATGTCTTTGGTGACAACGCTGCCCGCGCCAATGACCACATTGTCCCCGATGGTCACGCCGGGCATGATGACGGCACCCCCGCCGATCCAGACGTTGTCCCCGATGGTGACAGGGGCCGTCAAGGTCCTGCAGAAAGAGAAGGAGCCGTCCTCCCCGGGCGGGCCGAAGCGGTCCGCCGGGTGGGCGGGGTGAAAGGCGGTGTAGATCTGAACGCAGGGGGCTATTAAGGCGTTCTTCCCTATCACAATCCGGTTGTCGTCCAGGAAGACGCAGTTCATGTTGATCTCGCAATTGTCCCCCAGATAAATATGACAGCCATAATCCACAAAAAACGGCGGCGTAATCCACAGGTTCCGTCCCCGTCCGCCCAGCAGCGCGTCCAGAATACGCTCCTTTTCCGCCAGGTTTCCGGAGTCCGCCCGGTTATAGTCCCGGACCAGGTCCTTGGCCCTGTGCCACAGCTCCAGCAGCTCCGGGTCCCCGCAGTCGTAGAGCTGTCCCGACAGCATTTTCTCCCGCTCCGTCATCCCCTTCACCTTTTTCCGGCGGCCATGAACCGGGTCCCGATTCCCTGCCCTGCCACGATGCCGTACAGGTCTTCCGTCCGGGCCCCGTTGGTGATGACCATGTCGAACCCGGCGGCCATGGCCACCCGGGCGGCGGAGAGCTTGGTGGCCATGCCGCCGGTGCCCCGCCAGGTGCCCGCGCCGCCGGCCATCTCCAGAATCTCCGGTGTCAGCTCCCACACCTGGTGGAGGAGCTTCGCGTCCGGGTGGGTCTTGGGATCAGCGTCATAGAGGCCGTCGATGTCGCTGAGGAGGACCAGCAGGTCCGCCTCGCACAGCCCCGCCACGATGGCGGAGAGGGTGTCGTTGTCGCCCAGGACCTTGTGGTGCCCCGTCTCGATCTCGGCGGAGGAGACGGAGTCGTTCTCGTTCACCACCGGGATAACCCCCATGGACAGCAGCGCGGAGAAGGTGCCCCGCAGGTGCTCCGCCCGGGCGGGGTCCTCCACGTCGTCCCCGGTCAGCAGGATCTGAGCCACGGACTGGTTGTACTCCCCGAAGAGCTTGTCGTAGATGTGCATCATCCGGCACTGGCCCACCGCCGCCGCGGCCTGCTTCATCCGCAGCTCCTTCGGCCGCTCCGAAAGGCCCAGCTTCTCCGTGCCCACGGCGATGGCGCCGGAGGACACCAGGATGATCTCATGGCCCAGGCCGTGGAGGTCCGCCAGGGTGCGGGCCAGCCGCTCCATGCTCCGCAGGTCCAGGCTGCCGGAGTCGTGGGTGAGGGTGGAGGTGCCCACCTTGACCACCACCCGCAGTTTTTTCTCTTCCATGTTCTCTTCCTCCCGCCCCATGGGTGTGATTTTTCCCAGTATAGCACGAGCGGGCACAAAAGAAAAGAGGAAGTACAGGCAAAGGCAGAACTTCCGTATAAAAAAGTGCAAAGCGCAGATAAAAGTTTCGCCAGCCTTTACAAAGGCTGTGGGGTCCCGGGGCAAAGCCCCGGGGCGCGCCCCGCAGGGCGTGAAATTTCTCGTATCTTGTACATAAATCCCAAACTGAGCGCGCCTTTGCCGCCCAAAGGGCGGCAGACAGCGTCCCGTATCAGCAGCGAAAACGGCGGAAGGCCCGCCTCCCGCCGTTTTTGATTGGAACCCTGTTTACTCCGCCGCCTTCCTTTCCCTCCGCGTCATCCTCATGACGGAGTACAAGAACAGCGCGCTCATAGCGGTCCTGGAAAAGACCTCCCCCACGCGGCAGGTAAAAACATAAGTCAGAATCATCTGCATTGCAATAATCGCCAGCATGGCGGCGGCCGCGGCCAGTGCGTACTTCACATGGTTCTTTTTCATAGTAAATTCCTCCATCTGTATTTCCCGTTCTCCCGGAACTGCTGTCAGTATAGCAGAGGCGGAACCGGGGAAGCCATTCATCTGCCTTACATTCCGCCGCCCCGCCTTACAATTCCGTAAGATTTCCCCCGCCGGAGGTGTATTTTCCGAAAACCTGCGGAAAATACCGGGGAAAGCGAGGGATTTTATGACCGAACCCACAAAGACCACCGACACCGAAAAGGAAAATCAGCCGGAGAACGCCCAGTCCATCCTGGACTTCGGCGCGGCCCTGACCCGCACCCCCCACGGCGCCGTCTACTGCCTGACCATCATCGGCCAGATCGAGGGCCACACCACCGCCGCCAACAACGCCAAGACCACCAAGTACGAGCACGTCCTGCCGCTGCTGGCCAAGCTGGAGGAGAGCGGGGACGTGGACGGCGTGCTGTTCCTGCTGAACACTGTGGGCGGCGACGTGGAGGCGGGCCTGGCCATCGCGGAGCTCATCGCCGGCATGACCAAGCCCACAGTCTCCATCGTCCTGGGGGGCAGCCACTCCATCGGCGTGCCCCTGGCGGTGGCGGCCAGGCGGAGCTTCGCCGTGCCCAGCGCCGCCATGACCATCCACCCCGTCCGCATGAGCGGCACCGTCATCGCCGCCCCCCAGACCTACCACTACTTCGAGCGGCTCCAGGAGCGGATCGTGGCCTTCGTGGCCGGACACAGCCACATCTCAGCGGAGGACTTCCAGGACCTGATGCTGCGAAAGGACGACATGGCCGCGGACGTCGGCAGCGTGATCTACGGCGAGGAGGCGGTGAGTCTGGGCCTCATTGACCAGGTGGGGGGCCTCTCTGACGGCCTCCAGTGCCTCTACCGGCAGATCGAGGAGCACAGGGCAAAAAAGGCATGAGAAAAGAGGGGGAGAGCCCCCTCTTTTTTACTCGCCTATAACCGTTTTCAGATACGCCCGCTCCTCCGGGGAGAACTCCGCCAGCGCCGCGGCGAAGGCCCCGCCGTCCGCCTCCCGCTGTGTCCGGAGAATGGCGATCAACGGCGTCCGAAAGTCCGTCCGGGCACCCTGGGCGGACAGCAGAAAGGACAGCACCGCCCTGTCCCGCCGCTGCTGCTCCGTCCCCACGGCGGCGTCCTCCACGGCGTCCATCAGGGGCGTGAACCAGTCGGAGCCGTACATTCCGCGGCCCAGGGAGCCCCAGTTGTCCGCGGAGGCCCCGCCCACGCGGTCCAGCAGCTCCATGGGGTCCACCTCCCGGCCCGCCATCAGGTCCAGCACCGTCTCCTGGAGGCGGCTGTTTCGCTCCATATAGGCCTCCGGGAGGCCGTCCGCCTCCGCAAAGCTCCCCTCCTCCGTGTCGTGGCCGAAGTACTCTTTCGCAAAGGCCGCCGCCGCTCCGGCGGGGGTCCGCAGCTCCGGGTGCTCCCCGGCGCCGCACTCCGCCTGGAGCCGCGCGAAGTAGTCCTCCGAGGCCATGCCGCTGTCCGGGAACCAGAGATATTGATTCCCGTACTCATCGTACCACCGCTCCACGCACCAGACGCCGCCCTCCCCCTGCTGTGCGGGCTGGGAGAGCACCAGGGTGTAGACAATCCGCTGGTCGCCGTCGACAGCGTAGTAGGGACGGTATTCCAGAAAGACGTGGCTTCCCTCCCAGGTGAAGGGCCTGGCAAGGAACTCCGCTCCGGTATGGGGCGTCAGGCCGTTGCGCTCCACCACATCCGCCCGGACCGTCAGGCCCATGTCGTTCAGAGCCTCCCAGTTCCTCCAGTCCTGGCTCTCCGTGCTGATCTCACCGCCGGAGCGGTAGAACTGCACGTCGGTGGGATAGGTGTAGGCGTAGTACCGCTCCCCGTCCGCGGCAAAGACCTCGATGCCGGAGCCGTCCTCGCACAAAAGCCGCTCATAGCCCGCCCGGTCCATGGCCAGAAAGCCGAACAGGAAGCCAAAGCCCATGCTGTCTCCCCAGTCCGCCTCCGCCGCCTCCACGGAGGCCCGCTCATAGACGGACATCAGGGGCCTCCAGCTGTCCTCCGCGTCAGGGAAATCCGTGTCCACGATCAATTGGTCCAGGTGCTCCGCAGGCAGGGCGATCTCGATCTCCCCGCAGTCATAAACGACACAGTCCTCGTCCGGGTCCGCCGGGACCGCCGGAGCCTCCGGCGCGGGGACCTCCGGGGTCTCCGGCACGGGCGGCGTCTCCGGCGGGGTCTGCGCGCCGCAGCCGGCCAGAGAGCCCAGCAGGCCCAGCGTCAAAAGAAGCATCCAAAAACGGCGCATATCCAATCATCCTCTCTACCGTGATAATTCTATTATAGAGCTTTTTCCCCGGAAGTAATCTCAGAAGGATGACAAACGGAAACAAAGCGGTAACATCGCTGCTTGCCGGACAATTTATATATTTTTTGCGATAATAAGTAAAATATACTTGACAAATAGTCGTATTGGTGCTATCCTGTACCCAGTTCAGACAGGCGTGCGCCGGAAGCGGGCACACGGTTGCGAAATAAAACAGGAAAAGGAGTGTTCTCTATGGGAAAGGAAGAGGGAATGGCGGTAGGGCTGGCGGCGGGCCTGACCGTGGGACTTCTGGTGGTGATGCTGCTGTTCAAAAAGCACATCCTGGACTTCACCTTTGACGAGCGGCAGGAGCGGGCCCGGGGCGTGGCGTTCAAGTACGGCTTCTTCGCCCTGATGTTTGCCATCATCCTTTACGGGATGCTGGATATGGTCCTGGGCCGCTGGTGCGACGCCATGGCGGGAGCTACATTGTGCCTGTGCGTGGGGATCACGGTGTTTGCGATCACCTGCATCCTCAAGGACGCCTATCTCAGTCTCAAGGAAAGTCCCCGGTACGTGATGACCCTGTTCGCCGTCTTGTCCGTCGTCAACATCGTTCTGGGCTCCATTCATATTCTGGACGGCGACATGGTGGAAAACGGCATCCTCACCTTCCGCTGCACCAATCTGGTGGTGGGGCTCATGACCACGGTGGTGCTGGCGGTGTATATTGTCAACTTCCTCCTGAGCCGCCGGGGACAGGAGGAGGAATGAAGAATCTCCGCCTGAAATCCGCCCGGGCGGCCATGGACATGAGCCAGCAGCAGCTGGCGGACGCCGTGGGCGTCTCGCGGCAGACCATCAACGCCATTGAGAAGGGGGACTACAACCCCACCATCAAGCTCTGCACCGCCATCTGCCGCACCCTGGGCAAGACATTGGACGAGCTGTTCTGGGAATAACGAGGCAAAAAAGTTTTTGCACAAGCTTTTTTCAAAAAGCTTGTGGGGTGCAGGGGCAAAGCCCCTGCAGGCTCCCCCCGCGCAAGGCGCGGCAAAAAGCGCCCCATAACCGCAGGGCGGCGGCGCAGCGTCCAGCCGCTGTCCCAGCAGAAGTCAGCAGGACCCGGGGAGGCAATCCCTCCCCGGGTCCCGCGCGCTCTCACGCCTTTGTCAGCGTCAGCTTAAAATCCGGCCCCTCCGGCGTCTCCTCCACCCGGTAGCCCATGGAGCGGGCCAGACGGGTGACGTTCTCCACGGCCACACGGGCGTCCGCCAGAACCTCCAGGGACGCCGGTGCCTCCTTTTGCAGCGCCTCCCGGACCATGAGCACCGGGGTGGGGCATCCGAATCCGCGGGTGTCGATCATCTCGTTCCCTCCTTCTTCGGCAGATGGGTCAGCGTCACCGCCAGCAGAACCACAAACCCCAGAATCACCGCGGCCATGCCGGCGGCGCCGATACCGCCGACTTTGTAAACGCCATCCACGACGGAGTCCGGGTTGCCGGCCAGGCCGAAGTTGTGGGCCACGGCGGCGCCCGCCGCCATGCCCAGCACGGCCACGGCGGAGTCCCCGCTGCCCTCCCCCGCCAGGATCAGCTGCCGCAGGGGGCAGCCCCCCAGCAGGATGGAGCCCCAGCCCGCCAGAGCCATGCCCAGGAAGGACCAGAGGTACTGGGAGTGGGCCACCGGCTGGCTGGCGGCGGAGAGATTGTAATTTCCCAGGATCAGATTGCCCACGGTGACGGCGGCCCAGATGGCCAGGAAGCCGGACAGCAGGCGGAAGTCCCGCAGCAAAAAGGCGTCCCGCAGGCCCCCGGCCATGCACAGGCGGCTCCGCTGGGCCGCCGCGCCCACCAGGCCACCGGCGAGCAGGGACACCAGCCAGAAGGCCCGCTGGGAGCCGGGGCCCTCCTCAGAAAAATGAAGCAGGTCCGGCGCCGCCAGCAGCAGCACCAGCAGCAGAATCATCACTCCGGGGAGCACCGCCCCCTCGGCGGCGGGGACGGAGTAGGCCCGCCCCAGGGAGAAGCCCTTCTTCAAAAAGACGATCCCCACCAGAATTCCCGCCAGAAAGCCCAGCAGGCCCGCCACAGCGGTGAGATCCCCGCCGCCCAGGCGGATCACCATCCGCAGGGGGCAGCCCAGAAACACCAGCGCGCCGATCATCACGAAGAGGCCGATCAAAAACCGGCTGGCGGGAGAGGACCCGGCCTTGGCCCGGAACTCCTTTGCCCCCAGAGCCGCCAGCATGGCCCCCAGCACAATGCCCGCGATCTCCGGCCGCAGGTACTGGACCTTGGCGGCGCTGTGGAGTCCCAGGGCCCCGGCGATGTCCCGCTCGAAGCAGGCGATGCAGAAGCCCATGTTCCTGGGGTTGCCCAGCGCCGTCAGCACCAGCGCCGCCACGCCGGTAATCAGGCCCGCCAGCACAATGGGACCATAGTCCCGCACCCAGTTGTTCTCTCTCATACGCAGTTCTCCTCACTTTCTTCTCTCCTCCGCTATTCTTCTCAAAAAATAGCGGAGGGCATAAACAACCCGCCGGGGCTCAGATCAACAGCTCATAGAAGCCCGCCGTCTCCACGCCGCTCTCCGCCAGACGGACCTCCAGTGTCTCCCGCAGCTCCGGCGGCGCGGACCAGGCCATGCCGCAGTCCGAGGTCACCTGCCGGGGGACGGAGATCAGCTTTCCCGCAAGGCCCAGACCGCGGCACAGGGCCTCCGCGGCCATGGCGGCGGAGGTGGTGTGGAACGCCACCACCAGCCGGAGCTGCCGCTGCCGCATGAGCCTCCACCTCCCCAGTTCGTTGTTCTTTTAAAAGTATAACATATGGCGGGAGAAATAGCGAGATCTGTTTTGAGTATCACGGTATGGGCACCCGCCGTCTCCCCTCTCTGGCGGAGCCGCCGCGGACGGAGAGCGCCGCTCCCCGGCATCCTGCCGGGGAGCGGCGCGTTCTTCCATCGTAAACCCGCAAAACTCACACGTGGTAGCAGCCCCCGCCGATGAACTCCCGCATGAGGGAGGTCTTGGGGATGTTGTCCGACGGAATGGGCAGGAAGTAGTTCAGGAATTTCAGCAGCCGCTTGGCCTCGATATACTCCTCGCTGTCCCGGGGGACACCGAAGAGCAGCGGCTGCACATAGGGCTTCAGGAGAGACGTCTCGTAGATCAGGGCCGAGTTGAACACCATGTCCGCGCTGTCCTGGAAGGGGAAGATATTGTTCTCCTCCCCCCGCCGGACGGAGGGCCACATCTTGATGGTGGCCTGGGCACTGTAGCCCCGGGTCCGGGCGTCCCGCTCGATCCGCCGCAGAAGGCGGGCGTCGGTGGTGGGAATGCGGTTGTGGTCGTCGATATTCAGCGTGGTGAGGCAGCTGATATAGATCTTGTACTTGCTCTCCTTGGGCAGGGAGTGGGTGAACTGGTCGTTCAGGCAGTGGATGCCCTCGATCACCAGCACGTCCCCCGCCCCCAGCGTGAGGAAATTGCCGTTGTACTCCCGCTGGCCCTTCTTGAAGTTGAAGGAGGGCAGCTCCACCGTCTCGCCGTTCAAAAGCCGCACCATGTCCCGGTTGAACTGCTCCACGTCCATGGCCCCCAGGCCCTCGAAGTCGTAGTTGCCGTTCTCGTCCCGGGGGGTGTCCTCCCGGTTTTTGAAGTAGTTGTCCGTGGCGATGGGGTAGGGCCGCAGGCCGCAGGCCCGCAGCTGGGTGGAGAGGCGGTGGGAGAAGGTGGTCTTGCCGGAGGAGGAGGGCCCCGCGATCATCACAAAGCGCACGTCCTTCCGCCCCGCGATCTCCTCGGCGATGTCGCCGATCTTCTTCTCCATCATAGCCTCGTGGGCCAGGATCAGCGGCATGGCGCCGCCCTGGGAGATGGCGGTGTTCAGCTCCGCCACGTTAGAGGCGTTCAGCGCCTCGGAGCGCAGCGTGGAGCTGTAGAGCTCCCGGAAGACCTTGAGAGAGGGACGGAAGTCCCCCAGCTGGCTGGGGTTTTTCTGGGTGGGCAGCCGCAGGACGAAGCCGTTTTCAAACACCTCCAGGCCGAAGCACTTGACGTAGCTGGTGTCCGGCACCATGTAGCCGTAGAAGTAGTCCACAAAGCCGTCCAGGGAGTAGACGTTGACCCGGGAGTTGATCCGGAAGTTGAGAAGCTGGGCCTTGTGGACCAGCCCGGCTTTGTGGAAGAGATCGATGGCGTCATCGATGCTGACGGACTGCTTCTCGATGGGCAGGGCCTGGGCGGACAGCTCCCGCATCCGCGCCTCCACCCGGTCCAGCAGGGCCTGGTCCAGGGTGAAGCTGCCCCTGGCCAGGAGGAAGAGGGCGCTGCTGAGGGAATACTCCACGGAGATCCGCTCCACATTCTCCCGGCCCGCCACGTCGTAGAAGGCCTTGAGCATCAGAAAGACCGCGCTGCGCTCATAGGTCTGGATGCCGGGCTTGTCCTGGGCGGTCACCATCTTCAGCGAGCAGTCCCGGTCCAGGACCTTGTGGAGCTCGCAGAGCTTTCCGTCCCGGTTCACCAGCAGGATGTCCCAGGGGTAACGGTCCTGAAAGTCCGCCGCAATGGCGCGGTAGGGTGTGCCGTGAGGATAGGAATGCTCCACGCCGTCCACCGTGACCTTGATCATTCTCTTCTCTTCCATTAAGATGGCCTCCTCTAATCTGTGATCGCCCCGCCTCCGGCGGGCCGCCGGGATTTCGACATTTTATATTGTACGCTGGTTCCATCATACAATATTTTGTGAGAAAATACAAGAAGGTTTCGCAGCAAAGGCTCGCATTTTGGATATTCCGCCCCCGCAGAAAGGAGGACGGGACCCGATCCCGCAGAACCCGTTCTCCTCACGTCCCGTCCCGCAGCAGCCAGGCAAAGCCGTTGGGCCACAGTTCAATGGAGCGAATACTGTCATAGCGCGTTCCATACATCAGCTCGGTGTACGCGCCCTCCCGGTTCACCCCGGCATGGACAAACTCGCCGCTGAAATTGAACAGGCACACCAGCTCCCGGTCTCCGGAGCGGCGGCACAGGGCCAGGACGCGGCGGTCGCCGCTGTCCTCCACCCACACGTCGGCCCCGGCGTCGAAGCAGGGCTCCCCGGCCCGAACAGTCTCCAGCCGCCGCAGGCCCTGGAACAGCCTGCCCTGATAGGTCTCCGGGTCAGACCGCAGCCCGGCCAGCTCCCACTGGAAGGCGCCCCGGTGGAGATAGCGGCTGTCCTCCCGCCGGTCCGGGTCGTCGTGGTAGGTATCGTCGTTGAACCGGCCCACCTCGTCTCCGCTGTAAATCACCGGGATGCCGCTCTGGGACAGCATCCAGGCGTGGAGGGTCAGGTCGCAGGCCACCGCCCGCTCCAGCTTGAAGGGGTCGCCCTCGTAGTCCGCGGCCTCTATCCCGCACAGGGAGGCGGTGGTGCCGCACAGCCGGGCGTCCCCCAGGCGGGGGTCGTCGTTGTACAGCTCCCCTCTGGCGCTGCTGCCCGGATATTTCCCGGTAAACCAGTCGTTGAGATACCGCTTGTGGGCCGCCTCGTCAATGCCGAAGTTCCGTCTCAGCCAGGGGTAATCCAGTCCCCAGCCGATGTCGTCGTGGCAGCGGAGATAGTTCAAAAACAGGAAGTCCCTGGGCAGGGCGCACACCGCCTCCATCTGCCGCCTCAGCAAAGAGACGTCCCCGGCGGCCAGGGTGTGCCAGGTGGTGGCCATGGTGGTGACGTTGTAGAGCATATGGCACTCCGGCTTCTCCGGCGTGCCGAAGTAGGGGGCCACCTTGGCGGGCTCCATCACCACCTCTCCCAGCAGCAGCACGCCGGGGCAGACGATCTCGCACACCATGCGCAGCATCCGGGCCAGGGTGTGGACCTGGGGCAGGTTGCGGCAGTCGGTGCCCAGCTCCTTCCAGATGTAGGGGATGGCGTCCAGGCGGATGACGTCGATCCCCCGGTTGGCCAGGAAGAGCAGGTTCTCCGTCATGTCGTTGAACACCACGGGGCTGCCGTAGTTCAGATCCCACTGGTAGGGGTAGAAGTTGGTCATAACGATCTGTCCGTCCTCCAGCTGGGTGAAGCTGCCCGGGGCGGTGGTCGGGAATACCTGGGGGACGGTCCTCTCAAACTCCCGGGGAATGTCCCAGCTGTCGTAGAAGAAGTACCGCTCCCGATAGCCCGGCTCCCCCGCCCGGGCCCTTCTCGCCCACTGGTGGTCCTCGCTGGTGTGATTCATCACAAAGTCCAGGCACAGGCTGATCCCCGCGCGCCGGCAGGCGTCCGCCAGGGCCTCCAGGTCCTCCATGGTTCCCATTTGGGGCTGCACCGTCCGGAAATCGGACACGGCGTAGCCGCCGTCGCTGCGGCCCTTGGGAGAGGCCAGCAGGGGCATCAGATGGAGATAGTTCACCCCGCACTCCTGGAGATAGGGCAGCCGCTCCTCCACACCCCTCAGCGTCCCCGCGAAGGCGTCCACATAGAGCATCATGCCCAGCAGGTCCCGGCGGCGGTACCAGCCGGGGTCGGCCTCCCGGCGGGCGTCCTGGTCCCGGAGGGGCTTCTTCCGCTCCTCCCAGCACCGCTCCAGCATCCCTGTAAAATAGGCAAACGCCTCCTCATCCCGGTACAGCTCGGTGTAGAGCCACTTCAATTCGTCATAGTGCCGCGCCAGACGGCGCTGAAAAACATCCGACATGGTTCCGCCTCCCCGGCAAAGTTTTGGCATACTATATCACACCCGCTCCGCCGGGCGCAAGGGGAAATTCCCGCCGCGGAGGCACGCCCGATCCTCTTCTCCCAAAATCCCGCATATTCCCATATTGTTTTTTCGCTATTGCTCAATTGTACCGCAAAAAAACGATCTTTTTTATGTTTTATACAAAATAAAATGTGCCAAATTGTGCGCAAAGTCGAAATTCCAAGCAAATATACCAGAATGTCGCGCGACCTGTTTCAAAAGCGTCTTATCCAACATTCGGGCATATTCTGTAAAATACCATCTATTTACACACAGGCAAACTGTGGATTATCATCTGCTTATAGTTACGTAACGACCCTGAGCGCAAGAAAAATGCAGAGGAGTGGAGTTATGAAACAGATTCCCCGTGCCGCCGCCCTTGTCTTGACCATAACGCTGCTGCTTTCCCTGATCGGATGCGGCGCGTCGGACGGCAAGACCCATCTGAAATTCCAAATCTGGGACACGGCCCAGCAGGCGGGCATGGAGGCCATGTGCGAGGCCTACACCGCCCAGCACCCGGATGTAGTCATCGACGTGCAGGTGGTCAGCTGGAGCGAGTACTGGACCAAGCTGGAGGCCGCCGCTGAGTCCAACACCATGCCCGACATCTTCTGGATGCACACCAATCAGCTGCTCTATTACGCCGACTTCGGTATGCTGGCCGACGTGACGGAGCTCTACGACGACGTGGAGAGCGGTTACTACCAGAACCACTTCTCCGACATCTCCCTGGGCAACGTCAGCGGCTCTGACGGACGCTACTACGGCGTGCCCAAGGACAAGGACAACGGCGTGCTGGTCTATAACAAGGAGATGTTCGACCAGGCCGGCGTGCCCTACCCTGACGACGACTGGACCTGGGACGACATGGTGGACGCCTCCCAGAAAATCTACGATGCCACCGGCAACTACGGGTATCTCGCCTACAGCGACGAACAGCTGGGCTACTGGGCCTACGTCTACCAGAACGGCGGCTATATCCTCAACGCCGACAAGACCGCCGCCGGCTATAACGAGCCCGGCGGCAAGGAGGCCATGAAGTTCTACATCGGGATGCAGCAGGAGGAGTGGTGCCCCGACCAGACCTTCTTCACCCAGAACGGCGCGGGCGCCACCTTCTGGTCCGAGAAGGGCGCCATGTTCCTGGAGGGCTCCTGGAGCCTGCTGGGCGCCATGCAGAACAACCCCCACATGGACGGCAAGTGGGACATTGCGAAGCTCCCCAAGGCCCCTAACCCGGTGAGCACTCCCGAGAGTCTGGATCAGGACGGCCGGGCCTGCATCTCCAACGGCCTGTGCTACTCCACCGCGGCCCACGGCAGGCACCGGGACGCCGCCCTGGACGTGATCAAATACTTCGGCACCGAGGAGGCCCAGCTGATCCAGGGCCGGTCCGGCGCGGCCATCCCCGCGTATCTCGGCACCGAGGAGAGCTGGCGGACCGCCTGGGAGCAGTTTGACTATCAGATCGATCTGGACTGCGTCTTCGAGCAGTTCGACTACGCCATCCAAATCCCCTACAACTCCGCCAGCCCCCGCTGGAAGAGCCAGGTGATGGATGTGTTGACTCAGATCTACGCCGGAAACCAGGAGATCGATTCCGGGCTTGACAAGATGACGGAGATCGTCAACACCGAGACCGCCAAGAAATTGGCGGGCAACTGAGAGGAGGGACGGATATGAAACTGAACAAACTGTCCGCCGCCGCCCGGCGGGAGGAAAACTGGGGCTGGATCATGGTGGCCCCCACCATCATCGGCCTGTTTGTGCTGAACATCTGGCCCTTTATCCAGACCATCTACACCAGCTTCTGCGAGCACCTGGGCTTCGGGAAATACCGGTTCATCGGCATCCAGAACTATGTGGATATGTTCGGCAGCACCGAGTTCTGGAAGGCCACCTGGAACACCGTCTGGTTCTGTGTCCTCACCGTGCCCGTGGGCATAATCCTGGCCCTGTTCGTGGCCATGCTCCTGAATACCAAGGTCAAGTTCAAGGGCGGCTTCCGCACCATCTTCTTCCTGCCCCTGGTGTGCGCCCCCGCCGCCGTGGCCATGGTGTGGCAGTGGATCTTCAACGGCCAGTACGGCATCCTCAACCAGATCCTGGGGACCAATATCCAGTGGATCACCAACCCCAGGACCGCCGTGCTGGCGGTGGCCATCGTCTCCGTGTGGAGCAGCGTGGGCTATGACGCCGTCCTCCTGCTGGCCGGACTGCAGAACATCCCCAGAACCCTCTATGAGGCCAACAGCATCGACGGCGCGGGCAAGGTCCGGCAGTTCTTCACCATCACCGTGCCCATGATCTCCCCCTCGCTGTTCTCCGTGCTCATCATGCGCCTGATGGCCTCCATGAAGGTGTATGACCTGATCTACATGATGTCCGACGAGACCAACCCCGCCATGGCCGATATGCAGAGCCTGATGTACCTCTTCTACCGCTCCTCCTTTGTGGCGGGCGACCGCGGCTATGGCTCCGCCATCGTGATCTGGACCGTCTCCCTGATCCTTCTTGTGACCCTGATCCAGTTCTGGGGGCAGAAGAAGTGGGTCACCTACGATATTTAAGGAGGGACCGCAATGAAAAACTCAACCAAGTCCGGAAAGATTCTCGTCTATGCGCTGCTGATCCTGGGCTCCCTCATCATGATCTTCCCCTTTGTGTGGATGTTCCTCACCAGCTTTAAGACCCCGGCGGAGAGCATGAGCATCCCGGCCACGATCCTCCCCTCCGCCTTCCGCCTGGACAAGTACAGGGAGGTCCTCTCCAAGCTGCCCTTCGTGAAGCTGTACTGGAACACCATCCTGCTGGTATTCTTCCGGGTAATCTGCGCCGTGGTCTTCAGCTCCATGGCCGGCTACGCCTTCGCCAAGCTGAAATTCCGGGGCAAGGGCCTGCTGTTCACCATCGTGCTGATGCAGATGTCCCTGCCCAGCCAGATCTTCCTGATCCCCCAGTACCAGATGGTGGCCAAGATGGGCGTGGCCAATACCATCTTCGCCCTGGTCTTCCCCGGCCTGGTCAGCGCCTTCGGCGTGTTCTTCCTGCGGCAGACCTATCTGAGCATCCCCGAGGAGATCGGCGAGGCCGCGTATTTGGACGGCTGCAACCAGTGGCAGACCTTCTACAAGATCATGTTCCCCCTGACGGGCACCTCCGTGGCCGCCCTGACCATCTTCACCGCCGTGTTCGCCTACGGTGATCTGATGTGGCCCCAGATCGTCAACAACGACGTGACCAAGTTCACCCTGTCCGCGGGTCTTGCCACCCTGCGGGGCATGAACACCACCGACTTCCCCATGCTGATGGCCGGTTCCCTGCTGGCGATGCTGCCGATGGTCGTGCTGTACCTGATCTTCCAGCGCCAGTTCGTGGAGGGCATTGCCGGCACCGGCGGAAAGTAATACGGCCAACGGCTTAAATTTAAGAGAATAAGGAGGAATATCGACATGGCCGCCTTGAATTTGAAGGGTATTACCAAGATCTATCCCCACAGCGGAGACCGGAAGAAAACCAAAAAGAAGGCCGGCGAGCCTGAGAAGAAGACGAACCTGCAGGTGACGGACGAGGGCGTCGTGGCCGTGCAGGAGTTCAGCCTGGACATCGCCGACAAGGAGTTCATCGTCCTGGTGGGTCCCTCCGGCTGCGGCAAGTCCACCACGCTGCGCATGGTGGCGGGCCTGGAGGAGATCTCCGGCGGCGAGCTGTACATCGACGGCAAGCTCATGAACGATGTGGAGCCCAAGAACCGCGACATCGCCATGGTGTTCCAGAGCTACGCACTGTATCCTCACATGACCGTCTACGAGAACATGGCCTTCCCCCTGAAGCTCCGCAAGACCCCCAAGGACGAGATCGACAAGCGGGTGAAAGAGGCCGCCGAGATTCTGGACATCACCCAGTACTTAGACCGCAAGCCCAAGGCGCTGTCCGGCGGCCAGCGGCAGCGGGTGGCCATCGGCCGGGCCATCGTCCGGGAGCCCAAGGTGCTGCTGATGGATGAGCCCCTCAGCAACCTGGACGCCAAGCTCCGCAACCAGATGCGGGCGGAGATCATCAAGCTGCGGCAGAAGATCAACACCACCTTCATCTACGTCACCCACGACCAGACGGAGGCCATGACCCTGGGCGACCGGATCGTCATCATGAAGGACGGCTTTATCCAGCAGATCGGTACGCCCCAGGAGGTGTTCGACCACCCCGCCAACCTCTTCGTGGCGGGCTTCATCGGGATGCCCCAGATGAACTTCTTCTCCGCCAAACTCCTGAACGAGGGCGGGAAGTACAGCGTGAGCGTGGGCGGCTGCACGGTGGAGCTGTCGGAGGAAAAGCAGAAGAACCTGGCGGCCCACGGTGTGGCGGCGCAGGACATCACTTTGGGCGTCCGTCCCAGCCACATGGTGCTGGCCAAGGAGGCGGGGAACACCCTGGCCGCCACGGTGGAGGTCAGCGAGATGATGGGCAGCGAGGTCCACTTCCACGCCAACGCCGAGGGCAAGGACGTGGTGGTGATCGTCCCCACCATGAACGCCGAGGGAGAGCACATCGACTCCTTCCGCGCCGGCGACCAGCTGAACCTGACCTTCAGCGGCAACGTCTGCCACGTGTTCGACAAGGACGGCAAAAACCTGGAGTTCTAAGGAGCTCCGCACAGATCCCATACACATCCGCGCCGCCCCGCGCCTCTCCCGGGGCCGGGGCGGCGCGGATGCAATCTCCCCACCGCGGATAAAACCGACATTCTGCGTTCCGACACAGGAGCGACAACGGAGCGAGGAATCCCTATGATCGTTTTGGACAAGGAAAACCGGGTGTTCACCCTGCACACCCAAAACACCACCTATCAGATGAAGGCGGACCGGCACAACATCCTGCTGCACACCTACTACGGCCCCCGGATCAGCGGCGGCGATCTGTCCTATCTCATTCAATACGCCGACCGCGGCTTCTCCCCCAATCCCAACGAGGTGGGGGACGAGCGGGACTACTCCCTGGACACCCTGCCCCAGGAGTACTCCTCCTGCGGCGTGGGGGACTTCCGCATCCCCAGCATCGAGTTTGAGCCGGAGGACGGCAGCCGCCTGGCGGATCTGCGCTACGCGGACTACACGCTGTACCGGGGCAAGTACGCCCTGGAGGGCCTGCCCGCCTTCTGGGGCGGAGAGGAGTGGGAGACCCTCGTCATCCGCATGAAAGACACCGCCGCAAAGATGTCGGTGGAGCTGTACTACGGCGTACTGGAGGAGCGGGACCTGATCACCCGGGCCGTCCGGGTGATCAACCAGGGGACGGAGACCGTCCGGCTGCAGCGGTGCGCCTCGCTGTGCCTGGACTTCCAGCGGGACGATCTGGACTTCATCACCTTCGACGGCTGCCACACCATGGAGCGGTGCCCCAGCCGCGCCCCCCTGCGCCCCGGCATCCAGAGCGTCAACAGCCTGCGGGGCACCTCCAGCCACCACCACAACCCCTTCGTCATTCTCTGTGAGCGCAGCGCCAACGAGGACTTCGGCCTGTGCTACGGGGCCATGCTGGTGTACAGCGGCAACTTCCAGGCGGCGGCGGAGCGGACCCAGCTGGAGAACAACCGGCTGGTGCTGGGCATCGACCCCTACAATTTCTGCTTCACCCTGGCGCCGGGGGAGGCCTTCACCGCGCCGGAGGCCGCTCTGGTCTGCTCCCCCGGCGGCTTCGGCCAGATGAGCCGCCAGTTCCACCGCGCCCTGCGGGAACACCTGATCCGGGACCCCTATGAGGGGAGACGCCGTCCGGTGCTGATGAACAACTGGGAGGCCACCTACTTCGATTTCACCGCCGACAAGCTGGTGGACATCGCCAGAGGGGCCCAGGGGCTTGGCATCGAGCTGTTTGTCATGGACGACGGCTGGTTCGGCTCCCGGGACACCGACCTCAGCGGCCTGGGCGACTGGTCGGTGAACCTCAGCAAGCTGCCCGGCGGCCTGGAGGCCCTGGTTCCCCGGATTCAGGCGCTGGGGATGGGCTTCGGCCTCTGGATCGAGCCGGAGATGGTCAGCGAGAACAGCCAGCTCTACCGGGAGCACCCCGACTGGGCCCTGGGCGTCCCCGGCCGGCCTCAGGCCCGGGGACGGAGCCAGCTGGTGCTGGACTTCTCCCGCCGGGAGGTCCGGGACTACATCTACGAGGCCATGCGGAAGATCCTGGACGGCGCCGGCATCACCTATATCAAGTGGGACATGAACCGGAGCCTCTCCGACGTCTGGTCCGCCGCCCTGCCCGCGAACCGCCAGGGGGAGGTCTACCACCGCTACGTGCTGGGGGTCTACGACATCCTGGAGCGGCTGCGGCGGGACTACCCGGAGCTGCTCATCGAGAGCTGCTCCGGCGGCGGCGGCCGGTTTGACGCCGGGATGCTCTACTACACTCCCCAGATCTGGTGCAGTGACAACACCGACGCCGTGGACCGCCTGCGCATCCAGTACGGCACCTCCTTCTGCTATCCCGTCAGCGCCATGGGGGCCCATGTCTCCGTCTCCCCCAATGAGCAGAACGGCCGCGTCACCTCCATGGAGACCCGGGGCACCGTGGCCATGAGCGGCACCTTCGGCTATGAGATGGACCTGGGCAGATGCACCCGGGAGGAGCGGGAGATCATCAAACGGCAGACGGCCTTCTTCAAAGAGCACTACGACCTGATCCAGAAGGGGGACTACTACCGCCTCAGCGATCCCTTCACCGCCCCCTTCACCGCCTGGGAGCAGGTCTCCCCCGACCGGCGGGAGGCCCTGGTCTCCCTGGTCACCGGCCCCACTCAGGCCGCGGCTCCCTTCCGCCGCCTGCGGCTCAAGGGGCTGGACCCCAATCGGACCTATCAGGTCAACGGCGAGGGCGCCTACCCCGGCGACGTGCTGATGGAGGCCGGCTGGCCCCTGCCCATGCCCTGGGGGGACCACCAGTCCACGCAGCTGTATCTCTCCGCGCTGTAATAAAGATTTCAATTGTGCGGGGGACCCCCCCAGGGGTGCCCCCCCCCACCCCCCCCACCCCGGGGGGGGGTGTGGAGTATTTTTTTGAATCTGGCAACTCCCCGT
>CAMNRF010000032.1 GCA_946551795.1 uncultured Oscillibacter sp. | reverse complement strand
TGACCATCCAGGACCTGGAGATCGTCACCCCCCAGAGCCTCATCAACATCCGGCCTGTCACCGCCGCCATCAAGGAGTTCTTCGGCTCCTCCCCCCTGAGTCAGTTCATGGATCAGACCAACCCCCTGGCGGAGCTGACCCACAAGCGGCGCCTCTCCGCCCTGGGCCCCGGCGGCCTGAGCCGCGAGCGGGCCAACATGGAGGTCCGGGACGTCCACTACAGCCACTACGGCCGCATGTGCCCCATCGAGACCCCCGAGGGTCCCAACATCGGCCTGATCTCCTATCTTGCCACCTACGCCCGGATCAACGAGTACGGCTTCATCGAGGCCCCCTACCGGGCTGTGGACAAGGAGACCTTCAAGGTCTCCGAGGAGATCACCTATATGACCGCCGACGAGGAGGACAACTACATCGTCGGCCAGGCCGCCGAGCCCCTGGACGAGAACGGCTGCCTCATCAACGCCCGCATCACCGCCCGCCACCGGGACGAGGTGGTGGAGGTGGACAAGGAGCGGGTGGACTATATCGACGTCTCCCCCCGGATGATGGTCTCCATCGCCACGGCCATGATCCCGTTCCTCCCCAACGACGACGCCAACCGCGCCCTGATGGGCGCCAACATGCAGCGCCAGGCTGTGCCCCTGCTGCGGCCTGAGGCACCCATCGTGGGCACCGGCATGGAGCACAAGATCTGCGTGGACTCCGAGATCGTGGTGGTGGCGGAGGGCGACGGCGTGGTCACCGACCTGGACGCCCGCCACGTCACCGTGCAGTACGACAGCGGGGAGAAGAAGACCTACAAGCTCACCAAGTACCTCCGCTCCAACCACACCACCTGCATCAACCAGCGGCCCATCGTGGCCGTGGGCGACCGGGTGCTGGGCCCGGGCAGCAAGGGTCCCAACGGCGAGGAGGGCCCCACCGTCCTGGCGGACGGCCCTGCCACCGATCAGGGCGAGATCGCCCTGGGCCGGAACATCCTGGTGGGCTTCATGACCTGGGAGGGCTACAACTACGAGGACGCCGTCCTCTTAAACGAGCGCCTGGTGCGGGAGGACCTCTACACCTCCATCCACATCGAGGAGTTTGAGATTGACGCCCGGGACACCAAGCTGGGGCCCGAGGAGATCACCCGGGACATCCCCAACGTGGGCGAGGACGCCCTCAAGGACCTGGACGAGAACGGCATCATCCGCGTGGGCGCGGAGGTGAAGGCCGGGGACATCCTGGTGGGCAAGGTTACCCCCAAGGGCGAGACCGACCTCACCGCCGAGGAGCGGCTCCTGCGGGCCATCTTCGGCGAGAAGGCCCGGGAGGTGCGGGACACCTCCCTGAAGGTCCCCCACGGCGAGAGCGGCATCGTGCTGGACACCAAGGTCTTCACCCGGGAGGCCGGCGACGAGCTGGGGCCCGGCGTGAACATGGTGGTGCGGGTGTATATCGCCCAGCGCCGCAAGATCCAGGTGGGCGACAAGATGGCCGGCCGCCACGGCAACAAGGGCGTTGTCTCCCGGGTCCTGCCCCAGGAGGATATGCCTTTCCTGCCCGACGGCACGCCCCTGGACATCGTGCTGAACCCCCTGGGCGTGCCCAGCCGTATGAACATCGGCCAGGTGCTGGAGGTCCACCTGGGCTACGCCGCCCACGCCCTGGGCTGCAAGGTGGCCACCCCCATCTTCGACGGCGCCCGGGAGGAGGACATCTCCGCCATGCTGGCGGAGGCGGGCCTGGACCCCGAGGGCAAGAGCGTGCTGTACGACGGCCGCACCGGCGAGCCCTTTGACAACAAGGTCACTGTGGGCTATGTCTACTTCCTCAAGCTCCACCACCTGGTGGACGACAAGATCCACGCCCGCTCCACCGGCCCCTACTCCCTGGTCACCCAGCAGCCTCTGGGCGGCAAGGCCCAGTTCGGCGGCCAGCGCTTCGGCGAGATGGAGGTGTGGGCCCTGGAGGCCTACGGCGCCGCCTACACCCTCCAGGAGATCCTGACGGTGAAGAGCGACGACGTGACGGGCCGCGTGCGGACCTACGAGGCCATCGTCAAGGGCCACAACGTGCCCCAGCCCGGCGTGCCGGAGTCCTTCAAGGTGCTGGTGAAGGAGCTCCAGTCCCTGTGCCTGGACATCCAGGTGCTGGACCCCGAGGGCAACGCCATCGAGCTCAAGGACGACGAGGACGCCATGGACACCTTCAACCTGGCCCGGATGGACGCCGACGACGACCGCCGCCGCGCCTTTGCCGACGAGGCGGAGTTCCAGGAGTCCGGCTTTGACATCGAGGACGCCCCGGAGGACGCCGGCGCGGACATCGGCATGGACTTCGACGAGGACGACGAGGAATGATTCAGAATCAGCCGATCGTCAACCGCCATTCTGAATCATTTTGTAAGGAGGAAACGGCACAATGAGTGATATGAACACCGGCAACAACATTGCCTTTGACGCGATTAAAATCGGCATGGCCTCCCCCGAGCAGATCCTCGCCTGGTCCTACGGCGAGGTGAAAAAGCCCGAGACCATCAACTACCGCACCCTCAAGCCCGAGAAGGAGGGCCTCTTCTGCGAGAAGATCTTCGGGCCCACCAAGGACTGGGAGTGCCACTGCGGCAAGTACAAGAAGATCCGCTACAAGGGCAAGATCTGCGACCGCTGCGGCGTGGAGGTCACCCGGGCCAAGGTGCGCCGGGAGCGCATGGGCCACATTGAGCTGGCCACCCCCGTCAGCCACATCTGGTACTTCAAGGGCATCCCCTCCCGGATGGGACTGCTGCTGGACATCAGCCCCCGCATTCTGGAGAAGGTGCTGTACTTTGCCAACTATATCGTCACCGACCCCGGCGAGACCCCCCTGACCCGCAACCAGATCCTCTCCGAGAAGGAGTACCGGGACTACCGGGAGAAGTACGAGGACGACTTCCAGGCCGGCATGGGCGCCGAGGCCGTGAAGAAGCTCCTCCAGGACGTGGACCTCCAGGCCCTCTCCGCCCAGCTCCACGCGGAGCTGAAAGAGGCGTCGGGCCAGAAGAAGGCCCGCATCGTCAAGCGGCTGGAGGTGGTGGATGCCTTCCTGCTCTCCGGCAACAAGCCGGAGTGGATGGTCATCGACGTGCTGCCGGTGATCCCGCCGGAGCTCCGGCCCATGGTCCAGCTGGACGGCGGCCGGTTCGCCACCAGCGATCTCAACGACCTGTACCGCCGGGTCATCAACCGCAATAACCGCCTCAAGAGGCTCATCCAGCTCAACGCCCCGGACATCATCGTCCGCAACGAGAAGCGGATGCTCCAGGAGGCGGTGGACGCCCTGATCGACAACGGCCGGCGGGGCCGGGCCGTCACCGGGGCCAACAACCGGGCCCTCAAGTCCCTCAGCGACCTTCTCAAGGGCAAGCAGGGCCGCTTCCGCCAGAACCTGCTGGGCAAGCGGGTGGACTACTCCGGCCGGTCCGTCATCGTCGTCGGACCCGAGCTGAAAATCTACCAGTGCGGTGTGCCCAAGGAGATGGCCGTGGAGCTGTTCCGCCCCTTCATCATGAAAAAGCTGGTGGAGGACGGCACCGCCAACAACATCAAGTCCGCCAAGAAGATGGTGGATAAGGGCGTGACGGAGGTCTGGGACGCGCTGGACGTCATCATCAAGGACCACCCGGTCATGCTCAACCGCGCCCCCACCCTGCACCGCCTGGGCATCCAGGCCTTCGAGCCGGTGCTGGTGGACGGCCGGGCCCTGAAGCTCCACCCCCTGAACTGCACGGCCTTCAACGCCGACTTCGACGGCGACCAGATGGCCATCCACGTGCCCCTCAGCGCCGAGGCCCAGGCCGAGGCCCGCATCCTGATGCTCTCCGCCAACAACCTGCTCCGTCCCCAGGACGGCGGCCCCGTCACCGTGCCCACCCAGGACATGGTGCTGGGCAGCTACTACCTGACCATGGACCGCATGGGCAAGGCGGAGAAGGGCGCGGAGAACGTCTGGTGCGAGGACGCGGGGGACACCGGCCTCACCGCCGGCACCGTGGTGGACGCCGACGAGTTCCTGGCCGCCAACGCGGCTCTGGAGAAGGGCCGGCGGCCCGCCGCCTACCGTCCCCTCCACGTCTACGCCAGTGAGGACGAGGCCCTGATGGCCTACAACGAGGGCGTCATCGGGCCCCACTGCCCCATTCTGGTCCGCCGGACCCGGGAGGTGGAGGGCGTGACCTACAGCCGCATTGTGGAGATCACCCCGGGCCGGATCATCTTCAACCAGAACATCCCCCAGGACCTGGGCTTTGTGGACCGGAGCGACCCCGACCACATCTGCGACTACGAGATCGCCGAGACCTGCGGCAAGAAGCAGCTGGGAAAGATCGTGGACCGGACCATCAACAAGCACGGCTTCACCATGGCCGCCGAGGTGCTGGACGCCATCAAGGCCACCGGCTACAAGTACTCCACCCGGGCCGCCATCACCGTCTCCATCGCGGACATGACCATCCCCCCCAAGAAGTACGAGATGGTGGCCGCCAGCGAGCAGGCCGTGGTGGACATCGAGAACCAGTACAAGATGGGCTTCATGACCGACCACGAGCGATACAAGCAGGTGGTCCAGGTCTGGGAGAAGACCACCGACGACGTCTCCACCGCCCTGCAGGACAATCTGGACCGGTATAACCCCATCTTCATGATGGCGGACTCCGGCGCCCGGGGCTCCATGAAGCAGATCCGTCAGCTGGCGGGCATGCGGGGCCTGATCGCCAATACCGCCGGCAAGACCATCGAGATCCCCATCAAGGCCAACTACCGGGAGGGGCTGACCGCTCTGGAATACTTCATCTCCAGCCGCGGCGCCCGCAAGGGCCTGGCGGACACCGCCCTGCGGACCGCCGACTCCGGCTACCTGACCCGCCGCATGGTGGACGTCTCCCAGGAGGTCATCATCCGGGAGAAGGACTGCGGTGTGACCCACGGCATCAAGGTCTCCGAGATCAGCGAGAACGGCCAGGTCATCGAGAAATTCTCCGACCGGCTCCGGGGCCGGTACCTGGTGGGCGACGTGGTGGACGCGGACACCGGCGAGGTGCTGGTGCCCAGCGACCGGATGATGGGCGAGGCGGACGCCAAGCTCCTGGAGAGCCATAAGTGGGTGCAGGAGAACGTCCTGGAGGGAGACCGCTGCGCCTTCGACCCCGCAAAGGACGAGCGCCCCACCGTGATGATCCGCACCGTGCTGACCTGCAAGGCCCGCAGCGGCGTGTGCGCCAAGTGCTACGGCATGAACCTGGCCACCCAGCAGCCCGTGGGCCCCGGCGAGGCCGTGGGCATCATCGCCGCCCAGTCCATCGGCGAGCCCGGCACCCAGCTGACCATGCGCACCTTCCACACCGGCGGCCTGGCCGGCGGGGACATCACCCAGGGCCTTCCCCGTGTGGAGGAGCTGTTCGAGGCCCGCAAGCCCAAGCGGATGGCCACCCTCTCTGAGATCGGCGGCAGGGTGAAATTCGAGGAGGCCGCCAAGGGGAGCCTCCTGAACATCATCGTCACCGCCGACGACGGCGACGTCCGCACCTACGCGGTGCCCCACACCGGATTGCAGGTGAAGGACGGCGAGGTCATCGAGGCCGGCCACCAGCTGACCTACGGCGCGCTGAACCCCCACGACGTGCTCCGCATCCGGGGCGCCGACGCCGTGTACAACTACCTGATCCAGGAGGTCCTGCGGGTGTACCGCCAGCAGGGCGTGGACATCAACGACAAGCACATCGAGGTCATCGTCCGCCAGATGATGCGGAAGATCCGCCTGGAGGACGCCGGCGACACCAGGCTGCTGGACGGCTCCATGGTGGACGTCCTGGAGCTGGACGACGCCAACGCGGAGATCGACCGCCGCACCGCGGCGGGAGAGACCAGAGAAGACGGCGAGCCCCTGCGCAAGGCGGTGGGCACCCAGCTGCTGATGGGCATCACCAAGGCGTCTCTCGCCACGGACTCCTTCCTCTCCGCGGCCTCCTTCCAGGAGACCACCAAGGTCCTCACCGAGGCCGCCATCAAGGGCAAGGCCGACCGCCTGACGGGCTTGAAGGAGAACGTCATCATCGGCAAGCTGATTCCCGCCGGCACGGGTCTCCAGACCTACCACAGCTCCGCCAGGGAACTGGTGCCGGATGAGGTGCCTGGCGGGGCGCCGGAGGAGACGGCGGAGTACCAGAGCGTGTAAGTGGGGAGGTCCCCTGAATACGGCACCAGCCGGACGGCCGCATCCGCGGCCGCCCGGCTTTGCATAAATTGCGCAAAAACCGGCTATATTTTCAGGGAATCTTGGACAGAATCGGGAAGTTTCAAAAATAAAAAACCATTTGCCGGAAACGCTTGACGGCGGGAGCAGGGTATGCTATAATTTCCAAATGCGCGGGCAGATTCCGCGAATTTTGCCATGCGTGTGCGTCAACGTGCGCTTTTCCCATAAAAGCGAGTATCAGGAGGAATTTCCCGTGATTACGGAACTTGCTTCGCAGGAAAAGGTGATCGGCGTAAAACAGTCCCGCAAAGCCATTCGGGAGGGCCGTGCCCGTCAGGTGTTCCTGGCCTGTGACGCCGACCCGGTAATCACCGGCCCGGTGGCCTCCAGCTGTACGGAGGCCGGCATTCCCATTCTGGAGGGATATACCATGGCCCAGCTGGGCCAGGCCTGCCGCATCGCGGTGGGGGCGTCCGTGGTGGCGGTCCTTTGAGTCCGGTCCTGCAATGAATTGGTTTTTTTCGGAATAACCGAGAGGTTTTCCGCAAAAAATAGAGGCTGTCCGCCGATCCCGCGGCTGCCCAAAATATGTAAGAAAGGAGAAACGCAATGCCTACTTTTAACCAGCTGGTCCGTAAAGGAAGGGAGCAGGCGACCTACAAGTCCACCTCTCCCGCTCTGCAGTTCGGTCTGAACACCCTGAAGACCAAGACCACCGATCTTCCCTCTCCCCAGAAGAGAGGCGTGTGCACCGCCGTGAGAACCGCGACTCCCAAGAAGCCCAACTCCGCGCTGCGCAAGATCGCCCGTGTCCGCCTGACCAACGGCTACGAGGTCACCGCCTATATCCCCGGCGTGGGCCACTCCCTGCAGGAGCACTCCGTGGTCATGATCCGCGGCGGCCGTGTCAAGGACCTCCCCGGCGTCCGGTACCACATCATCCGCGGCACTCTGGATACCCAGGGCGTGTCCGGCCGTATGCAGAGCCGTTCCAAGTACGGCGCCAAGCGGCCCAAGTCCAAGTAAGGACGACCAAGAAAAGCTTTGCCGAACAGGTTTATATATAATGTACGTAAGTACCGATATTCCTCTTTGGCAGGCATACACAAGAGGCCCCACGCGGCCTTTTGAGTACCTATGAGATCATAGAATATTATGAAGGAGGGAAGCATAGTGCCCAGAAGAGGTAATGTTCCCAAGAGAGAGATTCTGCCCGATCCCGTCTACGGCTCCGTCCTGGTGACCCGTCTCACCAACAACGTCATGCTGGACGGCAAGAAGGGTGTCGCGCAGAAGGTGGTCTACTCCGCTTTCGACCAGATCAAGGAGAAGACCGGCAAGGACCCCGTTGAGGTGTTCACCCAGGCCATGGAAAACATCATGCCCAGCCTGGAGGTCAAGGCCCGCCGTGTGGGCGGCGCCAACTACCAGGTCCCCATGGAGGTCCGTCCCGCCCGGCGCACCACGCTGGGGCTGCGGTGGCTGACCGCCTATGCCCGGGCCCGCAGCGAGCGCACCATGGCCGAGCGGCTGGCCGGCGAGATCATGGACGCCGCCAACAATACCGGTGCCGCGGTGAAAAAGCGCGAGGACATGCACAAGCAGGCCGAGGCCAACAAGGCCTTCGCGCACTTCCGCTGGTAAGCTAGTTAGGAGAAAGACAGTATGCCGAGAAAGACAACTCTCGAAAACACCAGAAATATCGGCATTATGGCTCACATCGATGCAGGCAAGACGACCACCACCGAGCGCATCCTGTTCTACACCGGCGTGAACTATAAGATCGGCGAGACCCACGACGGTACCGCCACCATGGACTGGATGGCCCAGGAGCAGGAGCGCGGCATCACCATCACCTCCGCCGCCACCACCTGCTTCTGGTCCGGCTCCAAGAATCAGTTCCCCTCTACCCGCATCAACATCATCGACACCCCGGGCCACGTGGACTTCACCGTGGAGGTGGAGCGGTCCCTGCGCGTGCTGGACGGCTCTGTGACCGTCCTGTGCGCCAAGGGCGGCGTGGAGCCCCAGTCCGAGACCGTGTGGCGTCAGGCCGACACCTATAAGGTCCCCCGCATGATCTACGTCAACAAGATGGACATCATGGGCGCGGACTTCTACCACGTGCTGGACATGATCGCCGACCGCCTCAAGTGCAACGCCGTGCCCATCCAGCTCCCCATCGGCAGCGAGGAGAGCTTCAAGGGCATCATCGACCTGGTGGAGATGGACGCCGATATCTACTATGACGACCTGGGCAAGGATATGCGGGTGGAGCCCATCCCCGAGGACATGGTGGACCTGGCCAACGAGTACCGTGAGAAGCTCATGGACGCCGTCTCCATGTTCGACGACGAGATCATGGAGCTGTACCTTGGCGGCGAGGAGGTCCCCCAGGACCGCATCCGCACCGCCATCCGCAAGGCCACCATCGCCAACGAGATGGTTCCCGTCACCTGCGGCACCTCTTACAAGAACAAGGGTGTGCAGAAGCTGCTGGACGCCATCGTGGACTATATGCCCGCCCCCACGGACATCCCCCCCATCAAGGGTGTCAATCCCAAGACGGAGGAAGAGGAGGAGCGCCACTCCGACGATAACGCCCCCTTCTCCGCCCTGGCCTTCAAGATCATGACCGACCCCTATGTGGGCCGTCTGAGCTTCGTCCGGGTCTACTCCGGAACACTGAGCACCGGCACCTCCGTGCTCAACTCCACCAAGGGGCAGAAGGAGCGCATCGGCCGCATCCTTCAGATGCACGCCAACCACCGGGAGGACATCGAGACCATCTACTCCGGCGACATCGCCGGCGTCATCGGCCTGAAGAACTCCACCACCGGCGACACGCTGTGCGACGAGAAGCACCCCATCATCCTGGAGTCCATGGAGTTCCCCGAGCCCGTGATCCGGGTGGCCATCGAGCCCAAGACCAAGGCCGGCCAGGAGAAGATGGGCATCGCCCTGATGAAGCTGGCCGAGGAGGACCCCACCTTCAAGACCTACACCGACGAGGAGACCGGGCAGACCATCATCGCCGGCATGGGCGAGCTGCACCTGGAGATCATCGTGGACCGCCTGCTGCGGGAGTACAAGGTGGAGGCCAACGTGGGCGCGCCCCAGGTGGCCTACAAGGAGACCATCAAGAAGGCCGTGGACCAGGACACCAAGTACGCCCGCCAGTCCGGCGGCAAGGGCCAGTACGGCCATGTCAAAATCCACCTGGAGCCCAACGAGTCCGGCAAGGGCTACGAGTTCATCAACGCCATTGTGGGCGGCGCGGTGCCCAAGGAGTATATCCCCGCCGTGGACGCGGGCATCCAGGGCGCCATGAACGCCGGCGTTGTGGCCGGCTTCCCCGTGGAGGACGTGAAGGTCACGCTGTTCGACGGTTCCTACCACGAGGTGGACTCCTCCGAGATGGCGTTTAAGATCGCCGGCTCCATGGCCTTCAAGGAGGCCATGCGCAAGGCCGATCCCACGCTGCTGGAGCCCATCATGAAGGTCAGTGTCATCGTGCCGGACGAGTATCTGGGCACGGTCATCGGCGACCTGAACAGCCGCCGCGGCCAGATCCAGGGCCAGGAGAGCCGCACCGGCGCCACCCAGGTGGACGCCCTGGTGCCTCTGGCCAACATGTTCGGCTACGCCACGGACCTGCGGTCCAGCACCCAGGGACGTGGACAGTACACCATGGAGCCCCACAGCTACGTGGAGATCCCCAAGAGCATCCGGGAGAAGATTGTGGACGAACGCTCCAAGCCTCAGTAATTCAGGTATTGATTTTTCCTGAGGTTTCCTGTAAAATAGGCAGTGCTGAGGAAATTCGCATTGCTGGAAGTGATTCTACAAATTGTTAGGAGGAAATTCAAATGGCTAAGCAGAAATTTGAGCGCACCAAACCCCATGTAAACATTGGCACCATCGGCCACGTTGACCACGGCAAGACCACCCTGACCGCCGCCATCACCAAGTATCTGGCCTTCTCCGGCAAGGCCGACTATACCGACTACTCCAGCATCGACAAGGCTCCCGAGGAGAAGGAGCGCGGCATTACCATCAACACCGCTCACGTGGAGTATGAGACGGACGCCCGTCACTATGCCCACGTGGACTGCCCGGGCCACGCCGACTATATCAAGAACATGATCACCGGCGCCGCGCAGATGGACGGCGCCATCCTGGTCATCGCCGCCACCGACGGCCCCATGGCCCAGACCAAGGAGCACATCCTGCTGGCCCGCCAGGTGGGCGTGCCCGCCATCGTGGTCTTCCTGAACAAGTGCGACCAGGTGGACGACGAGGAGCTGCTGGAGCTGGTGGAGATGGAGGTCCGCGAGACCCTGTCCAACTACGAGTTCCCCGGCGACGACATCCCCATCATCAAGGGCTCCGCTCTGAACGCCCTGATCTCTGAGTCCACCGATCCCAACGCTCCCGAGTATGCCTGCATCAAGGAGCTGATGGACGCCGTTGACAGCTATATCCCCACTCCTCCCCGCGACGACTCCCTGCCCTTCCTGATGCCCGTCGAGGACGTGTTCACCATCTCCGGCCGCGGCACCGTCGCTACCGGCCGTGTGGAGCGCGGCCAGCTGAAGCTCTCCGAGGAAGTCGAGATCGTCGGCCTCATGGAGGAGAAGAAGAAGACCGTCGTCACCGGCATCGAGATGTTCCACAAGCTGCTGGACTACGCTGAGGCCGGCGACAACATCGGCGCCCTGCTCCGCGGCGTGGACCGCAACGGCATCGAGCGCGGCCAGGTTCTGGCGAAGCCCGGTTCCATCCATCCCTATACCAAGTTCAAGGGCCAGGTGTACGTCCTGAGCAAGGAAGAGGGCGGCCGTCACACCCCCTTCTTCAACAACTATCGTCCCCAGTTCTACTTCCGCACCACCGACGTCACCGGCGTCATCACTCTGCCCGAGGGCGTTGAGATGTGCATGCCCGGCGATAACGTGGAGATGAGCGTTGAGCTGATCACCCCCATCGCCATCGAGAAGGGCCTGCGGTTCGCCATCCGTGAGGGCGGCCGTACCGTTGGCTCCGGCGCCGTCACCGACGTTGCCGACTGATTTTCCGAGGCTGAAAAAGGACTGCCGCTGTGCGGCAGTCCTTTTTTGCCTATTTTCCGCTCTCCGGATAGGCCAGCGTGTCCTGGAAGCCGTTGGCTCCGGCGCAGAAGATGTCCCCGGCCACAGGCTGGTCTTCGCAGATGTAGAGGTTCAGCTGCACCCCCTCCGCCCGGCCAGGGTAGTTGGTGACGTTATAGGTGAACCGGGAGAGCTGCTTGCCGCAGCAGGGGGAGAGGTCGAACCCCTGGGCGTTTTGCAGCTCGTTGTAGCTGAGATAGGGCTCCGCCAGGTGGTCCGGCAGCAGGAACTGGAGCGTCTCCACCGGCTCCGGGGCCACCTCCCAGCCCATGGACTGGAGATAGGAGACCCGGTCCTCATTGGTGAGGAGCTGGGGGGCCGGGACCTCCTCCGCCGGCCTGCGGCCCAGGAAGAGGATCAGCGCGGCGATGGCCAGTCCCAGGAGAACAACGATGAGGACGGCCTTCTTTTTGGAAAAGCGGGTAGTGAAAATCAGCATGATGCATCCCTCCTGCTTGTTTCCTATTCATTTTTGCGTTGGATTATGATAGAATAGGACCAGGAAATCGTCAGAGGGAGGGAACCGGCGTGGAAGAGCAGCGGCTGGACAAGATCATCGCCTCTACGGGGAGGTGGTCCCGGCGGGAGGCCAGGGACCTGATCCGGCAGGGCCGGGTGCTGGTGGACGGCGCCCCCGCCCGGTCGGCGGAGGAGAAGACGGACCCGGAGTCCTCGGAGATCACCGTGAACGGCCAGGCGCTGGATTACCGGCGGTACACCTGGATCATGCTGAACAAGCCCGCCGGTTACCTCTCCGCCACTGAGGACGGCCGCGGCCAGACGGTGCTGGACCTGCTGCCCCGGGACCTGCGGCGGCGGGGGCTCTTTCCCGTGGGGCGGCTGGACAGGGACACGGAGGGACTGCTGCTGCTGACCAACGAGGGCGGCCTGGCCCACGACCTGCTGTCCCCCCGGCGCCATGTGGACAAGGTCTACTACGCCCGGGTGGCGGGACGGCTGACGGAGGCGGACCGCGCCGCCTTTGCCGCCGGCCTGACGCTGCCGGACGGCCTTGTGTGCCTGCCCGCGGAACTGGAGATCCTCTCGGCGGGGGAGGAGAGCGAGGCCCACGTCACCCTCCGGGAGGGGAAATTCCACCAGGTGAAGCGGATGCTGGCTCATCTCGGCAAGCCGGTGCGGTATCTGGAGCGGGTCCGGATGGGTCCGCTGGCCCTGGACCGCCGGCTTTCCAGGGGCGCTTTTCGCTTTTTGACGGAGAATGAGCTGGAAGAATTACGGAGATTTGATAATCCTACGAAAAACGTCAAATCTTCACCAAAAACGCAATAGTTTTTTTGTCTAAAAAAGAAAATATCTCTTGCAATTCGACGAAATTGCCGATATAATATAGGCGTTGTTAATTCCCCTGGTGATTTTGTGTTGAGGAGGAAGGCCATGTCTGGAAGAATTTTTCAAAATGTAGTTTTGCAGTTGAAGGAAAATACGGATCGGACCATCGGCGTAATCGACGGGGAAGGTGTGGTGATCGCTTGCAGCGAGCTGTCCATGATTGGGCAGCGGTGGGCGGAGCACGTGCCCGTGGTGAACGGCGCCTCCGGCGCCATGGTCTCCTCCGACGGCAAGACCTTCAAGGCCCTGAACGGCTGGAATACCCAGTTCGACTATGCGGTTTTCGTCTTTGGTGACAACGACGTGAGCCGCACGGTTTGCGCCATGTCCACGGTGGCGCTGAACTCCGCCAAGTCCTACTACGAGGAGAAGCACGACCGGGGCTCCTTTGTCAAGGACATCATCTCCGACAATATCATGCTGGGCGACATCTATATGCGGGCCAAGGAGCTGCGGGTCACCGCCGACGTGCCCCGGGGCGTGTTCGTGGTGCGCTCGCTGAAAAAGGGCGAGTCCGTGCCCACGGACGTGATTCAGTCCATGTTCCCGGACCGGCAGAACGACTTCGTCCTCAGCGTGGGCGAGGGGGATGTGGTCCTGATCCGGCAGATGCCCGAGGGCGCGGGGATCAAGGAGCTGAACAAGATCGCCTCCACCATGGAGGAGAGCCTCCGGAGCGGCGGCGCCAGCGCGGTGGTGGGTATCGGCACCATCGCCACCCACCTGCGGGACCTGGCCAAGAGCTACAAGGAGGCCCAGATCGCCATCGAGGTGGGCAAGGTCTTCGACACGGAGAAGTATATCATCAACTACGAGAACCTGGGCATCGGGCGGCTGATCTACCAGCTCCCCACCACGCTCTGTGAGATGTTCCTCCAGGAGGTCTTTAAGAAAAACCCCATCGACGCGCTGGACAAGGAGACCCTGTTCACCATCCACAAGTTCTTTGAGAACAACCTGAACGTCTCCGAGACGGCCCGGAAGCTGTTCGTCCACCGGAACACCCTGGTGTACCGGCTGGAGAAGATCAAGAAGCTCACCGGCCTGGACCTGCGGGAGTTTGACGACGCCATCACCTTCAAGGTGGCGCTGATGGTCAAGAAGTACCTGACCTCCCGGGGCATCGATTCCTAAGAATGTCCCGATTTTCAAAACGCTGTGCGTTCTGAAAATCTCTCGCTTCGCGAGGCGAATGCCTGCGCAGCAGGTATTCGCAGACTTTCGATTCCATGCGAGGCCTCACATATGCCGTGAGGCCTGCCGAGGCCCGTTCCTTTGGGCCGAGGCTGGCGGGCGCAGCATCTCCGCGCTAAGAGCCGCCCTGCGGGCGGCTGCGCTCCGAAACGCGTCTGCGGACGCAGCCCTCGAGCTCCCCCGCGATGCTGGGAGCCTGACTTTTCCATACGGAAGTTTTTTGAGATGCGGTTGGCGGCGGGCACGGCCCGCCGCCGTTTTTCGACGGCGCGGCCATGACAGCTGTGATATGATGGTTTTGACGGAACAGGCATACTGCTGTGGTGGTGTGTGTTCGCCGCCGCCTGGCAGAATTTTCCCAAATGGAATCGCAAACTGTGGTTGCATTGCGGCGGAAAACCATATATAATGTGGTTTAATTGGGAATTATGTCGACCGGCCCCACATATGGGGCGTGTCTGACAGAACTACGGAGCGAGGTGCCTGTATGATCCGCCTGAAAAATGTAGAGATGGAATACGACAACGGGACCAGGGCCATCCGGGGGATCACCCTGACCATTGAGGACGGGGAGTTTGTCTTTCTGGTGGGACCCTCCGGCTCCGGCAAGTCCACCATCATCAAGCTGCTCACCGGGGAGGTGGTCCCCACCGCGGGGCGCATTATGATCAACGGCTTTTCCATCACCAAGATCTCCGGCAGGCAGATTCCCCTGATGCGGAGGACCCTGGGGGTCATCTTCCAGGACTTCCGCCTCATCGAGAAGAAGACGGTGTATGAGAACCTGGAGTTTGTCATGCGGGCCGTGGGCGCCAGGCCCCGGGACATCCGCAGCCGCATCAACTACGTGCTGGACCTGGTGGACCTGGAGCGGAAGGCGGACAGCTTTCCCACGGAGCTCTCCGGCGGCGAGCAGCAGCGGGTGGCCATCGCCCGGGCCCTGGTGAATAACCCCGAGACCATCATCGCCGACGAGCCCACCGGCAACCTGGACCCGGAGCGGTCCCTGGAGCTGATGGACCTTCTGGTGAAGATCAACCAGCTGGGCACCACCGTGGTGGTGGTGACCCACGAGAAGGACCTGGTGGACCGCTTCGGCAAGCGGGTGGTCACCATCGACAGCGGCCACGTGATCAACGACGGCGTGGGCGGCTACGTGGGAGGACATATCCATGGGTAAGCACAATTTGGGTTATTTTCTGCATGAGGGCGTGTCCAACATGTTCAGCCACGGCTTCATGTCCTTCGCCTCCATCGGTATCACCGTGGCGTGCCTGCTGATCATGGGCACCTTCACCCTGGTGGCGGTGAACGCCAACGAGCTTCTGGCGGGACTGGAGCAGGAGAACGAGATTCTGGCCTTTGTGGACGAGTCCTACAGCAGGAACGAGGCCCTGGGGGTGCAGCGGGAGCTGGAGGCCCTGCCAAACGTCCTCTCCGCCACATACGTCAGCAAGGCCCAGGCCATGGACGCCTATGCGGAGAAGTACGCCGACGACCCGCTCTTCCAGAACCTGGACCCGGAGATCCTGCGGGACCGCTATGTGGTGAAGATCCGGAGCCTGGAGCGGCAGAGCCAGACGGTGGCCCAGCTGCGGCAGGTGCCCGGTGTGGCCGACGTCAGCGCCTATGAGGAGATTGCCTCCGGTTTTATCGCCATCCGGAACATCGCCTCTGTGGTGTGCGTCGCCCTCATCGCCATTTTGTTCATCGTGTCCATGTTCATCATCTCCAACACCATCAAGCTCACCACCTTTGACCGGCGGGAGGAGATCGCCATCATGCGCATGGTGGGTGCCACCAACGGCTTCATCCGCTGGCCCTTTGTATACGAGGGGCTCCTGCTGGGCTTTTTGAGCGCCGCCCTCTCTTTCTTTCTCCAGTGGGGACTGTACGAGGCGGTGGCCCGGGGGGTGGACAGCAGCGACACCATGCAGCTGATCGAGGTCGTTCCCTTCCAGCAGATGTGGCCCGCTGTGGCGGGGATCTTCGCGGGGGCCGGCATTCTGATCGGCGTGGGGGGCAGCCTCTCCGCCATCCGGAAATTTTTACAGGTGTGAGGTGACGGCGTTGAGAAAGAGAATTGCCAGACGGATTTTACGCCCGGCGCTGTGCCTGTTTCTCGCGGTGCTGTGCCTGGCGGCGGACCTGACCCCGGCCACGGCCCGGGTGAGCCAGGAGGACATCGACGCCCTGAAAGGCGACGCCGCGGACTTGAAGGACCGGCGCAAGGAGCTGGAGGCCCAGCTCAAGACCCTGGCCAACGACAAGAGCACCGCTATCCAGCGGAAAAATATTCTGGACCAGCAGATTGCCAACACCACCTCCCAGATCGCCAACGTGGAGCAGCAGATTGCCCAGTACGACCAGCTGATCGCCCAGAAGGAGGAGGAGCTCCGCCAGGCGGAGGCGGAGGAGGCGGAGCAGTACGCCCTCTTCTGCCGCAGGGTCCGGGCCATGGAGGAGCAGGGCACCATCTCCTACTGGTCAGTGCTGTTCAAGGCGGACAGCTTTACGGATCTCCTCTCCCGCATGGACTTCATCAACGAGATCATGGAGGCGGACCAGCGGGTCATCGACGATTTGAAGGCCCTCCAGGTCCAGATCGACGAGGCCAAGACCTCCCTGGAGGGCAGCCGGACCGAGGCCCAGGCGGCCCGGGACGAGCTGGCCGCCAAGAAAAAGGAACTGGACACCCAGCGGGCCGAGGCCAACAAGGTCATCCAGCAGATTGCGGCGGCGGAGGAGGAGACCGAGGCCACCCTGGACGAGATGGAGGCCGAGCAGAAGAAGATCCAGCAGGAGATCGAGCGGCTGAACCGGGAGCTCCAGGCCCAGCTGGCGGCGGAGGGGAAATCCAGCCAGTCCAACCCCGGCGGGTATATCTGGCCGGTGAACAGCCGGTACATCACCTCCACCATGGGCGGGCGCAGCTCCCCCGGCGGCATCGGCTCCACCAACCACCAGGGCACGGACATCGGCCGGGTGGGCTACACCAGCCCCATCTACGCCGCCAAGGCCGGCACGGTGATCGTCTCCCAGCGGAGCTCCTCCTACGGGGAGTATGTGGTCATCTCCCACGGCAGCGGCAACACCACGCTGTACGGCCACATGAGCAGCCGGAAGGTCAGCGTGGGCCAGTATGTGAACCAGGGGGACGTCATCGGCATCACCGGCTCCACCGGGAACTCCACCGGCCCCCATCTCCACTTCGAGGTGGTGGAAAACGGCGTCCGGGTGAACCCCCTGAGCAGCCACGGCGCAGAGCCCAGAATGGGGTATCTCACGGGATACACCCTGTCCGGCAGCGCCTGAGGCACTGTGGGAAACATAAAAATTCCTCCCGCTCCATACCATGGAGCGGGAGGAATTGCCTTATGATTGGAATACTATTGTGGAAAGATCCTCAAAGAGGTGCCCGGCAGAGGCCGGTGACGCTGGCGGAGCGGAGCATCCTGCATATGCGCTTTTTGTGCGCGGAGATCGTCCGGGGGCCCCGGACGGCGGAGGCGGCCCTGGGCTGGCGGGTGTCGTCGGCGGCGAGGCGGATGCGGAAGCTGGGGGTCACCCGGGTGGTGCTGCCGGAGGGCTTCGCCTCCATGGCCCAGCTGGAAAAGCACGGTCTCCGGCCTGTGTCCACCCTGTCCCTGCGCCGCCGTCTGGCGGCGGACTGGGTCCGGCAGGCCCTGGCGGAGCGGGGAGTGTCCCCCGGCGGGGCCCGGGTGGCGGTGTCGGCGGCTCAGATGACCGGGGAGCTGGTGCGGACGGTGACGGAGCTCAGCCTGCGGCACCGGTACGTGCTGCTGGACGTCCCCTACGGCGGGGAGGAGCTGTGCCGGAGGCTCCGGCGGGAGTACGGTGTGTCGCTGCTGCTGGGACCGGACCGGGAGCAGCTGGAGGGGGCGGACGCCCTGGTGCTCTTCGATCCCAGAACGGAGCTGCGGCGGGGGGACGGCGTGACGCTGCCCCTGTACGACGAGGCGGCGCCCATGGGCGGCGTGTCCCTGCCCCCGGCGCTGGAGCAGCAGCTGCCGGAGGGAGCCGGCCGGGGCCAGCTGCTCTCGGCGCTGCTGGAGGGGGGCGTCCTGCGGCGGTCACAGCTTAACGCTTGACAATCTGGAAACCAGCCACTATAATAATGCCCTGTAAATAAATGCTGAATATGGATATTCTGGAAAGCGGCAGCGTTTTCCGGTCAAAAGATACCAGAAAGGAAGCGGCAGACATGGAAAAAGAGTACAAGATGAGCCAATCCCGGGCCGACGAGCTCCAGAAGGAGCTGAACTATCTCAAGACCACCCGGTCCGACGAGGTGGCGGAGCAGATCAAAGTGGCCCGGGGGTTCGGCGACCTCAGTGAGAACAGCGAATACGACGAGGCCAAGAACGAGCAGGGCAAGCTGTACTCTCGGATTGCCGAGCTGGAGGAGATTCTGCAGCACGTGGTCATCGTGGACGAGAGCAGCAACACCGATGTGGTGGCCATCGGCTGCAAGGTGACGGTGAGGGGCCCCGCCGGCGAAGCCGCTTATACCATTGTGGGCTCTCAGGAGTCGGACCCCATGCACGGCATCATCTCGGAGGAGTCCCCCTTTGGAAAGGCCCTGATCGGGACCAAGGAGGGCGACACCGCCGCCGTGGAGGCCCCCCAGGGCATCATTAACTATACAGTGCTGAAAATTGAGCGGTAAAGGAGAAGGCAGTCATGAGTGAACAAATGACAAACCAGCAGCAGCCGGAGCAGGATCTCAGCGAGCAGAGAAGAGTCCGCCGGGAGAAGCTGGCGGCCCTCCAGGCCGCCGGGCAGGACCCCTTCCAGATCACCAAGTACGTGGTGACCCACCACTCCGTCGACATCAAGGAGGGCTTCGAGACCCTGGAGGGAAAGACCACCTCCGTGGCGGGCCGCGTCATGAGCAAGCGGGGCATGGGCAAGGCCGTGTTCTGTGACCTCCAGGACGTGAAGGGCCGCATCCAGCTGTACGTCCGGGTGGATGAGCTGGGCGAGGAGGAGTTCGCCAAGTTCAAGAAGACCGACATCGGCGACATCGTGGGCGTCGAGGGCGAGGTGTTCAAGACCAAGCGGGGCGAGATCTCCGTGAAGGCCCACAAGGTGACTCTGCTCTCCAAGTCCCTGCTGCCCCTGCCGGAGAAGTTCCACGGCCTCACCGACAAGGAGACCCGCTACCGCCAGCGGTATGTGGACCTCATCATGAACGAGGACGTGCGCCGCACCTTCCAGATCCGCACGGCCTTTATCAAGCACGTGCGCAAGTACCTGGACGACCGGGACTACCTGGAGGTGGAGACCCCCATCCTGGGCACCATCCAGGGCGGCGCCACCGCCCGGCCCTTCATCACCCACCACAACACGCTGAACATCGACATGTATATGCGCATCGCCACGGAGCTGCACCTCAAGCGGCTGACTGTGGGTGGCTTCGAGCGGGTGTACGAGATCGGCCGCATCTTCCGCAACGAGGGCATGGACCCCAAGCACAACCCGGAGTTCACCACCATCGAGCTGTACGAGGCCTACGCCGACTTCCACGATATGATGGACATCGCCGAGGGCATCCTCTCCTCCGCCGCCAGGGACATCCTGGGCAGCTACCAGGTCCAGTGGCTGGGGGTGGACATCGACCTGACCCCCGGCTGGAAGCGGCTCACCATGATCGACGCCGTGAAGGAGTATGTGGGCGTGGACTTCGACGCCATCAGCGACAACGAGGAGGCCTGCAGGGCCGTGGAGGCCGTGGGCATTGACATGGACGGCTGCGAGCGCACCTGGGGCACCGCCCTGTACGAGGCTTTTGACCAGCGGGTGGAGGAGAAGCTGATCCAGCCCACCTTCATCACCATGTACCCGGTGGAGGTCTCTCCCCTGACCAAGCGGTCCCCCGTGGACCCCCGGCTGACGGAGCGGTTTGAGCTGTTCATCAACCACGCGGAGTTCGCCAACGCCTTCTCCGAGCTCAACGACCCCATTGACCAGCGGGGCCGCTTTGAGCATGAGCTGGCCCTGCGGGACATGGGCAACGACGAGGCCGGCATGATGGACGAGGACTATATCACCGCCATGGAGTACGGCCTGCCCCCCACCGGCGGCATGGGCATCGGCATCGACCGGGCCGTCATGCTGCTGACCAACGCGGACTCCATCCGGGACGTGCTGCTGTTCCCCACCATGAAGCCCCTGGACTGATTTCCAATGATATGGGAGGAGGCTTGGCTATGGAGATGATCACCAGCAGGACCAACCCGCTGTGTACCCATTTCCGGAAGCTGGCCTCCTCCCGCGCCTACCGGGAGGAGACGGGGGAGTTCCTCTGCGACAGCCCCAAGCTCCTGCGGGAGGCGGCACTGTGGAACGCCCCCGTCCGAACCGTGCTCTGCACCGAGGGGGCGGATGTCTCCCGCGCGCCGGAGGGCTGTCGGCTGGTCCGGGTCAGCGAGAGCGTGATGAGGGCCGTCAGCCCCATGGAGACCCCCCAGGGGGTGGTGTTCTCCTGCGCCTCCCCGCGGCATGATCCGCCGGAGACGCTGGCGCCGGACGGGCGGTACCTGCTGCTGGACGGCGTGCAGGACCCGGGGAACGTGGGCACCATGCTCCGCACCGCCGACGCCTTCGGCTGGACGGTATTCCTGCTGCCCGGGTGCGCCGATGTCGAGAGCCCCAAGACCGTCCGGGCCGCCATGGGGGTCCACTTCCGCAGGGCTGTCTACCGGGACACCCTGGACCACGCCGCGGCCCTGATGCGGGCAGCGGGGCTGCCCCTGTATGCCGCGGCGTTGCGGGAGGACACCGCGGATGTGCGGTCGGTGGACCTGAGCCGCTGCGCCGTCATCATCGGCAGCGAGGGCCGGGGCGTGTCGCCCGCGGCCCTGGCGCTGTGTGCCCGGACCATTCGCATCCCCATGTCCGAAACCTGCGAGTCCCTCAACGCGGCGGCGGCTGCCGCCGTGGTGCTGTGGGAGGGCGCGCGGAATGACGGACGCCCGGCAGAGGAGCATCGCGCTCCCGGATAAGCTGCTGGCCGCGTTGCCGCCGCAGAGATCTGGTTTCACACCGGGCTCTCGGAGCGTGCCAGATTTCTTTTTGGTTCTTTTTCTCTAAAAGAAAAAGAACGAAGGAGGCAGGAGTATGTTGAAATACTGGCTTTGGATGGCGGAGCTGCCGGAACTGACGAATCAGACCCGGCTGGCTCTCCTGCGCCATTTTGGGACCCCGGAGAACGCTTTTTACGCGGACGCCGGGGAAATTCTATTGACGGAGGGGATTACCCGTCCCCAGGCGGAGGCGCTGGACAACAAGAGCCTGGCCGCCGCCGAAAAAATTCTTGAGGACTGCCGCCGGCTGGGGCTGCGGGTCCTGACGTTTCAGGACGCGGAGTACCCCAACCGGCTGAGAAATATCTACGACCCGCCCTTCCTGCTGTACGTGCGGGGCCGTCTGCCCCAGGTGGACGAGGAGCCCGTCATCACGGTGGTGGGCACCCGGAAGTGCACGCCCTACGGCGAGACCTGCGGGGAGAAGCTGGGCTACGGCCTGGCCAGATGCGGCGCCGTGGTGGCCAGCGGGCTGGCCCGGGGCGTGGACGCCGCCGCCACCCGGGGCGCCCTCCGGGGCGGCGGTGTGCCCATCGGCGTGCTGGGCTGCGGACTGGACGTGGTGTACCCGCCGGAGCACCGCTACCTCTACGAGGACGTGGCCGCCGCGGGGGCCCTGCTGTCGGAGTACCCGCCGGGGACCGAGCCGGAGAAGTCCCACTTCCCCGCGCGCAACCGGATCATGTCCGGCCTGGCGGTGGCCACCGTGGTGGTGGAGGCGCCGCTGCGCAGCGGCGCGCTGATCACCGGCAATACCGCCCTGGAGCAGGGCCGGGACCTCTACGCCGTCCCCGGCCCCATCGACGCGCCGGCCAGCGCCGGGTGCAACCGCATCATCCGAGACGGCGGCACCATCGTCACGGAGGTCCGGGACATCCTGGACCACTACACCGCCCAGTTCCCGGACAAGCTGCGCCTGGAGGAGGCCGGGGAGGAGCCGGAGACCCTGGGCTACCAGGCCCGGCGGGAGCGGGCGGAGGCCCCCAGGGCGGTGCCCCCGTCCCTGAGCGCCTCCGGCAGCGGCCTCACCGACGACCAGATCGCCCTGCTGCGATCCCTCACCGATGAGCCCCGGCCGGTGGACGATCTGATCGAGGAGACCGGCATCCCCGCCCGGCGGGTGCTGTCGGCCCTGACGCTGCTGGAGCTGGACGGACACGTCACCCAGCACGCCGGCAAGCGGTACACCAGCGCCGTGACGCTGACGGAATAGAGCGGGATTTCCCGTCTATCGACTGACTGCATCAACACGCGCCCCCTGCGGGGCGCCTGGAGGTTTCATGAGTATGGCAAAACACAGCCTGGTCATTGTGGAGTCCCCCGCAAAGGCCAAGACCATCGGCAAATACCTGGGCAGGGACTTTGAGGTGAAAGCCTGCATGGGCCACCTGCGGGACCTTCCCAAGAGCGTCCTCGGCGTGGACCTGGAGCACGACTTCGAGCCGGTCTACAAGCCCATCAAGGGCAAGGAGGACATCATCAGCGACCTGAAAAAGTCCGCCAAGGCGGCGGACACCGTGTACCTGGCCACCGACCCGGACCGGGAGGGGGAGGCCATCTCCTGGCACTTGAAGCAGCTTTTGAACCTGCCGGACGACAAGGCCCGGCGGGTCACCTTCAACGAGATCACCAAGAAGGTGGTGCAGGAGAGCATCCAGGAGCCCCGGGAGATCGACCAGGACCTGGTGGACGCCCAGCAGGCCCGGCGCATCCTGGACCGCATCGTGGGCTACGAGCTCAGCCCCCTGCTGTGGAAGAAGATCCGCCGGGGCCTCTCGGCGGGCCGGGTGCAGTCCGTGGCCACCCGCATGGTGGACGACCGGGACCGGGAGATCGAGGCCTTCCAGCCGGAGGAGTACTGGACCCTGGACGCCCGGCTCCTGGGGGAGGAGGCGAAAAAAACGCCCTTCGCCGCCCGGTACCACGGGAAGAACGGAAAAAAGGCGGAGCTGAAATCGGCGGAGGAAGTGGAGGCCGTGGTCCGGGAGACGGAGAACGCCCCCTTCCTGGTGAAGTCCGTGAAGCGCACCGATAAGCACCGCAGCCCCTCGCCGCCCTTCACCACCTCCACCATGCAGCAGGAGGCCTCCCGGAAGCTGAGCATGACCCCCCGGCGCACCATGGCCATCGCCCAGCAGCTCTACGAGGGCGTGGACATCGAGGGCGAGGGCACCGTGGGCCTGATCACCTATATGCGTACCGACTCTCTGCGCCTCTCTGAGGAGGCCCTGAGCTCCGTCCGGGGCTTTATCCAGAGCCGCTACGGCAGGGACTACTGTCCCGCCAAACCCATCCACTACAAGGCCAAGGCGGGTGCCCAGGACGCCCACGAGGCCATCCGCCCCAGCAGTGTCAACTGGACGCCGGAGCAGGTGAAGAAGGACCTGACCAATGAGCAGTACCGGCTGTACCGCCTGATCTGGAGCCGCTTTGTGGCCTGCCAGATGTCCAACGCGGTCTACGACAGCGTGGCCGTGGAGATCGAGGCCGGGAGCCACAGCTTCCGCTCCAGCTCCTCCAGCCTGAAATTCTCCGGCTACACCGCCGTGTACGAGGAGGGCCGGGACGAGGAGAGGGAGGAAAAAGAATCCCCCCTGCCCGCCCTGCGGGAGGGGGAGGCGCTGGACCTCCAGGGCTTCTCCCGGGACCAGCACTTCACCCAGCCCCCGGCCCACTATACCGACGCCACGCTGATCCGGGCCATGGAGGAGCAGGGCATCGGCCGCCCCTCCACCTACGCCCCCACCGTGTCCACCATTCTGGACCGGGAGTACGTGATCAAGGAGGGCAAGTACCTGCGCATCACCAACCTGGGCCGGGTGGTGACGGAGCTGATGAAGGACAAATTCACCGACATCGCCGATCTCCACTTCACCGCCAACATGGAGGAGCAACTGGACGCCGTGGAGGAGGGCAAGGCCCCCTGGCGGGAGGTCCTGCGGGGCTTCTACGGGGACTTTGACAGGAATCTCCAGCAGGCGGAGAAGGACCTGGAGGGCGTGCGGATCAAGGTGCCCGACGAGGTGTCCGAGGAGATCTGCCCGGAGTGCGGGCGGAACCTGGTGGTGAAGTCCGGCCGGTTCGGCCGCTTCCTGGCGTGTCCGGGCTATCCGGAGTGCTCCTTCACCATGCCGCTGGTGGTGGAGATGCCGGGCCGCTGTCCCAAGTGCGGCGGGCGGCTGATGAAGCGCACCGGTACCAGCAAGAAGACCAATAAGCAGTACACGTATTACTGCTGTGAGCACACCACGGCCCGGGAGGGGGCCCCCCAGTGCGATTTCAGGACCTGGGACGTGCCGGTGAAGGACGACTGTCCGGAGTGCGGGCACACCATGTTCAAGAAGGCGGGCCGGGGCTACAAGCGGCCCTTCTGCATCAACGAGGCGTGTCCCAACTTCCTGCCGGAGGAGAAGCGGGGCTATCCCAAAAAGCCCGCCGCCGGCGAGGGCGGGGAGGCGGCGGCGGACGCCGCCAAGGCCGCGGAAAAGCCCGCGGCGGCGAAGAAGACTGCCGCCAAGGCGTCCGCCAAAAAGGCGCCCGCTAAGAAGGCACCCGCCAAAAAGGCGGCGGCGAAGAAGCCCGCCGCCAAAAAGGCCGCCAAGGCGGAGGGCTAACTCAGCTCCCGGGAGGTCCTCCAGGCGGCCTGGAACATGGCCTCCAGCTCGTGGCTGTGCATCAGGTTTCGGGTTGACTCGTACTGGTCCAGCAGGTCCCGCTGGGGGTCGGAGAGGTTCTCCAGCAGGGTGGATTCCTGTTTTTCCGCCAGGCGGGTGAGGTGCCAGAAGTATTCCCGCGGGAGGAATTCCCTGTAGCGGTTTTCCAGAAGGTAATCGCAGATTATTTGCATCAAGTCTGTCATAAGAACGCCCCCTAAAATGCAAGTATCTTTCATACGTATAATATATGAAAGATACTTGCTTGTCAAGAGGTGCTGTATGAAAATTTTTGCACAACGTATAAGAGAATTAAGAAAAGAAAAAAACCAGAAACAGAGTGAGATGGCGAACTATCTGGGGATTTCGCTGCGAGCATATCAATACTATGAATCCGCAACGCATTATCCGGATGTTGCAGGACTGATTAAGCTGGCGGATTACTTTGAAGTCACAACCGACTATCTGCTGGGACGCTCCCAGGAGCGGGAGTGATGCTCGCCCTGGCGGGCGGGGGCGGATTTCAGCCATGAAGATGGCTGGGCTTTGCACCCCCCATTTCTCTTTTCTCTGT
>CAMNRF010000031.1 GCA_946551795.1 uncultured Oscillibacter sp. | reverse complement strand
TATTGGAATGTGTTGATATACAACGTGCTTCTCCTTTCCCGGACACGAAAAAACCGGGCAGAGAGCTTCCCTGTCCGGCGTATCTGTCCTATATTCAGTTAGCGTTCCTGACTGCGCTGGCGCTTCTTCTGCCACGCCTCCAACAGCTTGATGATGGTCTCCTCCATCTTCCGGGGCGTATAGGAGCGGGGGAAGTATTTGCGGAGGGTATCGGCGGTCAGCACGATTTTGTCCACCTCCGGCTTCTTCTCCGCCGACAGGATGGAGAGCATGGTGTCCTCGTTCAGCTCCCCGGACTGGCTCAATTTTTTCATGTGCTGGGCCTGGGAGACGGAGGGGGTGGCCTGTTCGCTTTCGATGGTCTCCACCAAAAGCGCCTGTTCCTCCGGCTTCAAGGCGGCGATCTGGTAGGCAGGGGACAGCGCGATCTTCTTATCATCCACCATCTGCTGAAGCTCCGGGACCAGCTGGGTAAGGGAAATGTAATTGCGGACGGTATCGCCGCTCACGCCCATTGCCGCGCCGATTTCATCATCGCTGCGGAAATTCGCCGAAATTTTCGGCGAATTATTTTCGGCCTCTTTGGTGGGCCTCCCGGCGCGGCGCTTGATGGCTTCCAGCTTCATTTTATATGCCTGCGCCCTCTCGCTGGGCAGGATGTTCTCCCGCTGGATGTTGCTGTCCACCATCAGAATAGTGGCGGTATCATCGTCCAGACTGCGGACCAGGGCTGGCAGCGCGGACAGCCCCGCCAGTTCACAGGCGTGCTTGCGGCGGTGGCCCGCTATGATCTCATAGCCGCCTCCCTCGCGGGGGCGGACGATGGCCGGGGTCAGCACACCATTTTCTTTCACGCTTGCGGTGGTCTCTTTCATAGCTTCATCATCCCTCACTTTGAACGGGTGGTTGGGAAACGGGTGCAGCTCCGCCAGGGGAATGGGGACCACCATCTCGCCCTGGGGCTGCGGCGCGGGGGCGGGGGCCTCCCGTACCTTGGGCGGTCTGCCCCGCCGCTTGGGAGGGGATGTGTTAGGACTGCTCAAAATATCTCACCTCCAGAGAATGAAAAAACGGGCATCTTCCGATGTCCGTTTTCTGGTCGTGTATGAAGTTGAAGGGCCGATACAGGGTGCAAGTTTGCTGGCTGGTCACATCACGACAGCCCACGCTTGCCATATCCTTGACGCTCCAAAATCCTGCATCTTCCCTTGATTTTTCCCTTGCCAGCTCCCGTAAAGCCCTTAACAGAGGGTGGGACCGGATAACAGGGAACAGGGTGTTGACTTGCTTAAACCCTTGTGTTTCCAGGCGTTTCAGAGGATTTAATAACATCCTATAAAAGCTCCTGATGGCTGGTAATTTCTTTTGGTTCAAATAAGATTTTGGAAATTACAGGAGTGGATATTGATAAAGTCATAGACGGAAAAATTGTTGAACATGGCGGTGCTACGAATACCTTTGAAACCTTTTTTGAACATCATTTGATTAAACCTGTATAAATACAAATTCCAGTTTGAAGAATCGCCGGATAAGTGTAAATCTGGTAATTATATGTAAGAATATGCATTCTATTTCAAATGTTATGCAATGGGAACACTTTTCCGAAAAGAGAGCAAAAAATCGCGGCAGGTCAAACGGCCTGCCGCGATTTTCCAACGTACGCTGTATAAAAATTGGAGATCACAGCTTTAAGCGATATTGCAAGAGATGATAGGGATGTCCGTCTCTGCTGTCAATTTCAGCTGCTGAGGAAATCATCGAAAAGCCCAATGAATCTGCCAATCGATTAGCAGCTATGTTTTCCGCTCGTGCCGAAAAAATGAACTCTTTCCCGCCAAATGTTTCTTTGCAATATTGAATCAAACTTTGAAGGATCTGCCTTCCAAACCCTTTTCTCACATAATTCGGCCCCAGACATATCCCGGATTCCTGATACACATAAGGTCTGATTTCTTCTATGCCGGCAAACCCGATTGCCTTACCACTTGATTTTTCAAAGACGATATATGCATCGTGCCTTTTCTGGAACGCAATCGTTTTTATAATCCTTATTTTCGCGTCTTCTGCGCTTTCCGCAATCTTCCAGGCCATATATTCTGCACTTTCCGGTCGTGACCAAACATTATCGTACATTTCCATCCAGTCCAAAAATTCTGCCTTGTCAAGAATCAGGTTCTCTGTTTCAATCATTCTCAAATGCCCCGCAGCTGACCCGCTCTCACGCCTGGTCCGTCACGATCTCCTCCGGCGGCCCGTCCAGCTGCCAGGGGTCGTCCAGAAGCCCGTGGAGATACCGCAGGGCGGAGGCGAAGTAGAACCCGTCCACGATCCGCTCGTCGGTGACATAGTTGCAGTCGATGTACTTCCGCCGCACCACCGTGCCGTCCCGCGCCGTCTCATAGACCCGGCGCTTTTTTCCGAAGGAGCAGAACACCGGCACGTTGCCGAAGTCGTACAGGTGGTGGTAGATGGGCGGGATGCCCAGAGACGCCATGGAGGTGATGTACAGCGACCCGTGGAAGGGGGACAGCCGGGTCAGCGCCCGGGGCAGCAGGCCGAAGTAGTCCAGGGCCTGGAGCAGAAACACAAAGAATTTCAGCACCAGCCCCGGGATCAGGTTGAAGGCCCCCGCCAGCTTGTCAAAGCCGGTGTCCAGCGGCGCGTCCTTTACCCCCTGGACCTTTTCGTTGAACTTCCCATACACCGTATCCGCCGTATCGGCGGGGTCGAAAGTGACCTTGATGACCGTGTCCGGGGAGTCCACGGACATGGTCTTTTTGATGGTCATGTTGATCTCGATCTCCCGCCCCCGGGAGAAGACCTTCTGCCCGGCCACAAACCGGTTCAGCCCCGGATACCGGGCGCAGGCGCGGACGTAGGCCGCCAGCAGCACGTGGAGGATGCCGAAGTTTTTCAGCCCCGCCCGCCGCTTGGCGACGATGTACCGCTCCATCTCCGTGATCTCCACGTGGTCCTCCAGGAAATTCTGGGAGGTGTTGCGGGTCTTCATCAGATAGGGCGACACCGCGAAGATGGGGGACAGGGACCGCAGCCGCCGCCCGTCGTTCCGGTCGCCGAAGCCGGGGATGTGCTCCCCCTCCCCCGCCGGCCGCCCCTTCATGGCCACGGAGACGCTGAGCAGCGCCGCCATGCACAAAAGCACCGACACCTCCGGAAGCCAGTCGTGGAGGGGCCAGCCCGCTTTCTGCGTATCCTCCACAAAGATGTGATACAGCATGGGCAGTCCAAAGAGGAGCCACAGGAGCTTCCGGGTGGGCACCCGGCCCGTCACCGTGGCGGTGTAGAGGGCCGCCACCAGGGCGTACAGCAGCAGGCACAGCACCGTGTGCACCACCGACGGAAATCCCAGCGCCTTGACGGCGAAGAACACGCACCCCAGCCACACGGGGATGGCGGAGCGGTACAGGCGGTCTCTTCCGTCCCGCAGGAGAATCAGCACAAAGGACACGTTCGCCGCGAGAGGCAGGAGGATTTGGAGGCACAGGAAGGCGCCGGGGAGCGCCGGCTCCCCGCAGGCCCACACAATGCGCGCCACTGCCGAGCAAATCATGAACAGTGCTGACAGGATCGCCGGGAGCGTCAGTCCCGGCAGGCAGTAGATTGTTGTTCTCTTCATAGCCCGCTGATTATATCACATCTTCAGGCCGCTGGAAAGTTCTTTGGGTAAATTTTTCCGCAAAAATTCCATAAATCATGGGGCGCCGGCAGTGCCGGCGCCCCATGTGAGGTTCGCTTTTTCCCGCGGTCTCAGCCCTTGACCGTCCCGTCGGCGTTGAACAGCGGCAGCGGCGCCAGGAACTTGATGTCGGGCCGGTTCTGGGCGCCGCCCTCCGCCAATACCGCCACCCTGCCGGCCACGGTGCCGCCGGCCATCTCCACCAGGGCCTCCATGGCGTGGAGGGAGCCGCCGGTGGAGATCACGTCGTCCATCAGGAGAATCCGCCTGCCCCGGATCAGGTCCGCGTCGTCCCGGCCCAGGAACAGCTTCTGCTCCCCGGCGGTAGTGATGGACTTGTCGGTCACGTGGATGGGGTCCGGCATATAGGCCTTGGGGCCCTTCCGGGCGATGAAGTACTTCTCCGCCCCGGACTGCCGGGCCATCTCGTGGATCAGGGGGATGCTCTTGGCCTCAGCGGTGAGCATGTAGTCATAGCTGTCCGCAGGGACCAGCTTCAAAAGCTCCCGGGCGCAGGCCACCGTCAGCTCCGCGTCGCCGAAGACGATGAAGGCGCCGATGCACAGATCGTCCGTGACCCTGCAGATGGGCAGCTCCCGCTTGACCCCCGCCACTTCGATCGGGTATGTACTCATATCTCGTTCTCCCCTTCTCAAAATAATCCCACACGGGTTTTTTCCAGAAATATTATACCCCGCTCCGGAAAAATGTCAATAAGCCCCGGCCGGCAGCGGGCCTCAATTCTCCAGCTTTCCTCTGAATTCCATCTTTTTCCTGAGAAACACAGCTGCCCCCTTGCTTCTTTTCCGGAAAGGTGTTAGAATGGCTCTGGAGTACCGGGCATCCCGCTGCTTCCCAGGGTACCGCCATGATTATGAAGGAGGTCATTTCAGATGAATGCATATCTTGCCAGAGTCATCGAAAACGTCAAGGCCAAGCACGCCGACGAGCCGGAGTTCATCCAGACAGTGGAGGAGGTCCTCACCTCTCTGGAGCCCGTCATTGAAAAGCACCCCGAGTATGAGAAAGTGGATCTGCTGGGCCGTATGGTGGAGCCCGAGCGGATGTTCACCTTCCGGGTCTGCTGGATGGCCGATGACGGCACCTGGCACACCAACACCGGCTGGCGCTGCCAGTTCAACGGCGCCATCGGCCCCTACAAGGGCGGCCTGCGGTTCCAGAAGAATGTCTATCCCGGCATCATCAAGTTTTTGGGCTTTGAACAGACCTTCAAGAACTCCCTCACCGGCCTGCCCATCGGCGGCGGCAAGGGCGGCAGCGACTTCGATCCCGCCGGCAAATCCGACGCGGAGATCATGCGCTTCTGCCAGAGCTATATGCAGGCCCTGTACCGCTACATCGGGCCCGATGTGGACGTTCCCGCCGGCGACATGGGCGTGGGCGCCCGGGAGATCGGCTACCTGTACGGCGAGTACCGCCGGCTGAAAGGCTCGTTTGAAAACGGCGTCCTCACCGGCAAGGGGTTCAGCTACGGCGGTTCCCTCATCCGTCCTGAGGCCACCGGCTTCGGCGCGGTGTACTACCTGGAGAACGTCCTCAAGCACGAGGGCGAGTCCATCCAGGGCAAGACCATCGGCTGCGCGGGCTTCGGCAACGTGACCTGGGGCATCTGCAAGAAGGCCGCCGAGCTGGGCGCCAAGGTCGTGACCCTCTCCGGCCCCGACGGCTATATCTACGATCCCGACGGCGTGACCACCGCCGAGAAGATCGATTACCTGGTGGAGATGCGCAACTCCGGCCGCAACCGCGTCCAGGACTACGCGGACAAGTTCGGCGTGAAGTTCTTCCCCAAGGAGAAGCCCTGGGGCGTGAAGGTGGATGTGGTGATGCCCTCGGCCATGCAGAACGACGTGCACATGGAGCAGGCCAAGCAGATCGCCGCCAACGGCGTCAAGTACTACATTGAGGTGGCCAATATGCCCACCACCAACGACGCGCTGAAATTCCTGATGGAGCAGCCCGGCGTCATTGTGGCCCCCTCCAAGGCCGTCAACGCCGGCGGCGTGGCCACCTCCGCCCTGGAGATGGCTCAGAACAGCGAACGTCTGGTGTGGACCGAGGAAGAGGTGGACAAGCAGCTCCGCCAGATCATGGACACCATCTACACCATGAGTGTGGAGGCCGCCGAGAAGTACGGCCTGGGCTACAATCTGGTGGCGGGCGCCAACATCGCCGGCTTCCAGAGAGTGGCCGACGCCATGATGGCGCAGGGCGTCTTTTAAATTCACTGAAAACGGCCAGAGGCCGTTTTCAGTGAGGGAGTCACAGCTCTTCCGCGCACTCAGCCCCCATCTGCCGCAGGCAGATGGGGGCTTCGCACACTCCAGAACTGAAACGTGTTTTTCCCGGGGTACACGCTCTCAGGAAAAACGAATTTGAATTGATTTCGCCGCCCCCGGCGGCGAAATTCTGCGGAGGGCTTTCAGCCGCAGATCATGCGTTCTCCGTCCCGCTCATCCCCCCGCCAGTGCGCCGCCGGGCAGCTCCCGGGCACCGGCTGGACCGGATACCGCGTCCGGGGCTGCCTCCGCGGTGTCCGCCGGGGCCGGCTGGGGCTCCGCGGGGACCGCGGCGGGCCGCGCCCGCTCCGTCTCCCCGATCATCCCCCGGATATAGTCCGCCGCCTCGTCCAGGGTCTCCGCGTCCGCGATCTCCTCATAGACGCCCCGGTCAAAGGCCAGTCCGTCCCCGGTGTCCAGGAACACGAACCGCACTCCCTCGGAGAGATAGAAGTGCGCCAGGTCCGCGTAGCAGAAGTAGCTGGCGCCGTTCCGCGCGCCGGTCTCCCCATCGGCCCTCTCCGGCATGAAAATGCCCTCACTGCCCGCCTCCAGACCGTCCAGGGGGCCGGAGAGGCTGGTGGCCATATCCGGTCCGCCCGGATAGAGGACGGTTCGAATCTCCCCCGCCTCCAGGTCTCCCCGGATGGGATCGGTGATCTCCACGGCCGCCGCGGTGTACTGTGTCCTGCCGCCGCCGGGACAGATCTCCTCCACCTCATAATACCGCAGCTCCCGGACGATGCCCCGGAAAATGGCCGTGTCCCTGGCAAAAATCTCCTCCGGAGACAGCCAGGCCAGAGAGGCGGCGGAGCCGGTCTCCGTCCTGCCCTTTTCCCTGTCCATCGCAACCTCATCCTGTGTCCAGCCGCCCAGCTCTCCGATCTCCACGTTGACGGAGTAGTGAAAGCCCGGGCGCTTTCCGGCGCTGTCCCAGTAGTCCGCGCCGTCCGGAGCGGCGCTGTTCTCCGGCGTCTCCTCCGGATGGAACGGCTTAGGTTCTGTCAGCCAGCTCCCCCCGCCGCCGGTGTCCGGGGCGCTCTCGGGATGAACCGCGTCCGCAGTCTGAAAGTTCTCCTCTATCTTCGCCCACCTCCGTTCGTTCTCCAGGCGCTCCAGGGCAAAGGCCCCCGCCAGCACCAGGGCCAGGCACGCCGCCAGGGTTCCGTACCGCCGCCAGGGGCGGCTCCGCCTCCTCATATCCTCCGCCTCCGTGATCTGGTCCTCCCGGACCTCCCCCACGGCGCGGAACAGCTCCTCTTTCGTCATAGGTCGTACCCCTCCTCGATCAAATAGGCCCGCAGCCCCTTCCGGGCGCGGTGGAGCAGGGACTTCACCTTCCCCTGGGTAAAGCCGTATCCGGCGGCGATTTCCCGGATGGTGTCGCAGTACCAGTACCGCCGGAGAAAGACCCGCCGGCACTCCGGCGAGACGGTGTCCAGGTACGCCGAGATAGCCTCCCCCAGCCGCCTGAGGTCGAAGTCCTCCCCCGCGCTGTCGCCGCCCACGCACTCCTCAAGCTCCTCCAGCGCGGCCGCGCAGCCGCGCCGGCTCAGGGCGGCGTTGTAGTCATAGCGGTCCAGGGCGGTGTTCCGGGCGATGCGGCCCAGAAAGGGCGGCAGCCGCTCCGGCCGCTGGGGCGGCATGGCGTTCCAGGCCCCCAGCCAGGTGTCCCCCAGGCACTCCTCCACGTCCCGCCCGTCCCCCAGCACCCGGCGGATGATGGCGGCGCAGTAGCCGCCGTACTTGGCCGCCGTGGCCCGGATGGCCTCCTCGGAGCGTGCCCAGTACAGCGCGATGATGTCCTTGTCCTCCATGTGTTCACTTCCTTTTGAAAGCCGCTTTCACCTCTTTAGTCGGAACAGCCGGGGCTCTGGTTTCACGGCGGGCCAAAAAATTCGGGCAGGGGACCACGCCCTGCCCGAGTTCGTTCCAGGGCCTGTTCCCACAGGCCCTGATTTAACAGTAGTCAACGCCGCCGAAAAGGGGCTCCTTCCGGCCGGCGGGCAGAAGGTCCTAATAGGGCGTGAAACGCCCCTGTGTCTCCTGTCAGACCCGGACGGCCGGATCGAGGCAGATTTTTCCCGGGCAAGGCGGTCCCGCGCAGGCGGGCTGACACCCGGCAGGGAAAATCAACGCTGTACCGGCGGAAAAAGATACCCTGAGATGATAGCTCAACATCTATCGAACCATGCCTAAAAATCCCCATAGATCCAACGGCGAATCCGGGACTCCGTGTGGAGGCGCTGCTGATAGCTGTTGATCCGCCACTCCCCCTCCCGGCACACCAGTTTGAACCGGTAGTCCAGCAGTCCCCCGCTGGTCAGGATCTCCACCACGGCCCGGTCGTTCATCCGCTCCACGGTGCTCAGGGTCATGGCCTCCATGGCGGCAAAGGTGGGCGGGACGGACAGCGCCGTATAATACGTCCGCTCCCTCTCTGTGAGATACCTGGCGTAGATCAGTCCCACCTCGGCCCGGTACGCCTCCAGAAAGGCCGCCGTCCGGCTCTGCTCCCGCTCCGCCTCCAGGCGGGAGGCGTATCTGCGCTGGAGAGCGTTGATCTCCCCGGCAAAGGCCAATACAAATTTTACCAGCTCTTCATCGTTCATGGCTCGACCTCCGCTGTTCCTCCCAGGACCAGCCGCCGCACGGTACCGGACCTCTCCGCGCTGCCGGAGGCCACCCCGGCCGCGTAGCCGGGAAAGGTCTCGATCTCATAGTAGACCTCCCCATACCGCAGGGGCGTCTCGTCCCGCATCATGGTGCCCACACCGTCGCCGCTGCGCTTGGCCCGGGCCTCCCGCCGCACCCAGCTGCGGAAGAAATCCTCCCGGGTATCCACGTCCGCCAGCCGCCGCATGGCCCGCTGGCTCACCGGCCGGATGTGTTCGATGTCCACCCCCAGGGGCTCCTCCGAGAGACCCACCAGCACCGCGCCGCTGGTGTGGCTCAGGTTGAACTGCACCTCCGGGTGCTGGGGAAAATAGGGCTTCCCCCGGCTGGTCAGGGCGATCTCCGGCAGCTGCCGCCAGCCGCAGTGCTCCTCCAGGGCCCGGCAGAGAATAAAATAGGCGCACAGCGGCTCCTGCCGCCGCTCCTCCTTCCGGACCCGAAGCAGCCGCTCCCGGCGCTCCGGGGGAAGCAGGGCCATCATGGTCTCGGTCTCCTCCGCCGTCAGGGGCCGCTCCAGCCGGACGGCCCAAAGCTCGATGGACATACGTCCCCTCCTCTTATGCGCCCCGGCGGACCCGAGGCCGCCGGTTGAAAAGGGGCAACGCTCCTTTCAAGCGCGCTGTCTATACAATTATACAACCTTATTGTATCCACTCCTCCCATTGGTGTAAATTCTCCTTTCCCACAAAATTTTTCTAAAAATTTGTGAAAAAAAAGAGGAAATTCGATAGGCGCGGGGTATATGTAAAATACCGCGGTTTGTTCCGGCGCGTCCCCCCTGTATGACCGGCGGGAAATTTGGAAAAACTGACCGAATGGAGGGAGGCAGGCCCTATGGCGTTTCCCCAGAGCTTTCTGGACGAGCTGCTGTCCCGGTGCGACATTGTGGACGTGGTGGGCAGCTACGTCCAGCTGACCCGCAAGGGCGCCAACCTCTTTGGCCTGTGCCCCTTTCACAGTGAAAAAACCGGCTCCTTCTCCGTCTCCCCGGACAAGCAGATCTACTACTGCTTCGGCTGCAAAAAGGGCGGGGGCGTGGTGAACTTCATCATGGAGGAGGAGAACCTGACCTTTCCCGACGCGGTGCGGTTCCTGGCCAAGCGGGCGGGGCTGGAGGTGCCGGAGGAGGAGGGCGACCGGGAGGCCGGCCGCCGCCGGGCCCGGCTCCTGGAGCTGAACCGGGACGCCGCCCGTTTCTATCATCAGCTGCTCCAGCAGCCGCCGGGCCAGGCGGTGCGGGAGTACCTGGAGCGGCGCCAGATCCGCTGGAACACCGCCGTAAAGTTCGGCATGGGGGCCTCCCCCAACGCCTGGGACGCGCTCTTAAACGAGATGACCGCCCGGGGCTACTCCAAGTCCGAGCTGCTGACGGCGGGCCTCATTGTGGACAACAAAAAGGGCGGCTTCTACGACAAGTTCCGAAACCGCCTCATGCTCCCGGTGATCGACACCCGGGGGGACGTGGTGGCCTTCGGCAGCCGGGTGCTGGACAAGTCCGAGCCCAAATATATGAACTCCTCGGAGACACCGGTGTACAGCAAGCGGCGGGTTCTGTACGGGCTGAACCTGGCAAAAAAAACCAAACGCCCCAACATCATCCTCTGCGAGGGCAACCTGGACATCGTCACCCTCCACCAGGCGGGGTTTGACAACGCGGTGGCCTCCATGGGCACGGCGCTGACGGTGGAGCAGACCCGGCTCCTCTCCCGGTTCACCAAGGAGCTGGTGCTGTGCTACGACAACGACAACGCCGGAAAGGTCGCCACGGAGCGGGCGCTCCAGATTCTGAACAACTCGGAGTTCTCCGTCAAGGTCCTCCAGCTGCCCCGGCGGCGGACGGAGGACGGGGAGCTGGTGAAGCAGGACGCGGACGACTTCATCAAAAACCAGGGCCCCGGCGCCTTCGAGCGGCTCCTGAGCGGCAGTGAGAACGGCGTGGAGTTCCGCATGGCCCAGGTGGCCGGAAAATACGACCTCACAGACGACCAGTCCCGGGTGGCCTACTCCGAGGAGATCAGCCTCCTGCTGGCCTCCCTGCCCAACGCCGTGGAGCGGGAGATCTACACCGTCCGGGCCGCGGAGACAGCGAAGATCGCCCCGGAGGCCATGAAGCTGGAGGTCCAGCGGGCCTTCAAGCGCCAGGCCTCCCGGGAGCGGCGGGCGGAGCTGCGGAAGGACCTGAACCCCGCCGCGCAGCTCCAGCCCAGGGAGCGGACCCTGCGCTACGAGAATATGCGCTCCGCCCGGGCGGAGGAGGGCGTCCTGCGCCTCCTGCTGCTGGACGAGAGCCTGTTCCCCGCCGCGCCGCCCATCGGGGAGGCGGAGTTCTCCTCCCCCCTGCTGGGCCGGGTGTTCGGCCTTCTCTGGCAGGCCAGGGAGGCGGGCCGCCCCGTGACGCTGGCGGCCCTGGCCGGGGCGCTGTCCCCGGAGGAGATGAGCCATATCACCGCGGTCTGCCAGCAGCCGGAGTCCACGAAGAACGGCGGGCGGGCCCTGGCGGACTACATACGCGTGATTCGGGAGGAAGGCGCCCCGAAGGACGGCAGGGACCCCCTGCTGGCGGCAACAGAAAAATACAAGAAGGGTACTGGAGGAAAGCTTCATGGCTAATGAAAAGGAATTGACCCCCGTGGAACTGGAGGAGCAGGCGGACGCGCTTCTGGCCGCCGCTGAGGCGGAGGAGCACAGCTCCCCCGCCAAGTCCGGAAAAAAGGGCGAGGCGGAACCCCCCCGGGTCCTCACCGACGAGGAGGCCAGGAAGGCCGGTATCCTCCGTCTGGACGACAAACAGGTGGCCGCCCTGCCCGCCGCCAGCTGGCTCAGCGGCAATGAGAAGCTGCGGGAGCTGCTGGCCCAGGGAAAGAAGAAGGGCAAGCTGGAGTCCGCCGAGCTGATGGACGCCGTGGACGACCTCAACCTGGAGAGCGACCAGATGGACCAGCTCTACGACTCCCTGGAGGCGCTGAACATCGACATCAGCTCCGACGACCTGCTGCTGCGGGACCTGCCCGACGAGGAGCCCGCCGCCGAGGAGATCGCCGACGTGGAGGAAGAGGAGCTGGTGGACCCCAATACCCTGGTCAACAACTTCTCTCTGGACGACCCCGTCCGGATGTACCTCAAGGAGATCGGCAAGGTGCCCCTGCTCACCCCCGACGAGGAGGTGGAGCTGGCCCAGGCCATGTCCGCCGGAAACGAGGCCGCTGAGAGGCTGGCGGAGCTGAAGCGGCAGCGGGAGAGCGGCGGAGCCGTCACCGCCGCCGCCGAGGAGGAGGCCGCCTGGGAACAGGACTACAAGCGGGGCGAGACCGCCAAGCAGAAGCTGGCGGAGGCCAACCTCCGCCTGGTGGTATCCATCGCCAAGCGGTATGTGGGCCGGGGGATGCTGTTTCTGGACCTGATCCAGGAGGGCAATCTGGGCCTCATCAAGGCCGTGGAGAAGTTCGACTGCACCAAGGGCTTCAAATTCTCCACCTACGCCACCTGGTGGATTCGCCAGGCCATCACCCGGGCCATCGCCGACCAGGCCCGCACCATCCGCATCCCCGTCCACATGGTGGAGACCATCAACAAGGTGATCCGGGTCAGCCGTCAGCTCCTTCAGGAGCTGGGCCATGATCCCTCCCCCAACGAGATCGCCGCGGAGATGAACATGCCGGTGGACAAGGTCCGGGAGATCCTCAAGATCGCCCAGGAGCCGGTGTCCCTGGAGACCCCCATCGGCGAGGAGGAGGACTCCCACCTGGGAGACTTCATCCCCGACGAGGGCGCCAGCGAGCCCAGCGAGGCCGCCTCCTTCACGCTGCTCAAAGAGCAGCTGATGGACGTGCTGTCCACCCTGACCCCCCGGGAGGAGAAGGTCCTCAAGCTCCGCTTCGGCATCGAGGACGGACGCACCCGGACCCTGGAAGAGGTGGGCAAGGAGTTCAACGTCACCCGGGAGCGCATCCGCCAGATCGAGGCCAAGGCCCTGCGGAAGCTCCGCCACCCCTCCAGGAGCAAGAAGCTGAAGGACTTTCTGAACTGACACAATAACCGCGTCCGTCCTCCGTGATGGGCGCGGTTTTCCGGCCTCGCTTTTTCCGCAGGGAAACCGCGAGGACAGACGCCGGAAAATCCGCTATCATACAGCCGGAAAGGAGCGATGCGAATGGATTGGATCGGAGGGCTCAACGACGCCATGTCCTATGTGGAGGAGAACCTGGCCGGGGAGATCACCCTGGAGGGCGCGGCCCGCCGGGCCGCCTGCTCCGCCTACCACTTTCAGCGGATGTTCCCCTATATGACCGGGATTCCCTTTTCCGAGTATGTCCGCCGGAGGCGGATGACCGCCGCCGCCATGGAGCTGGCGGAGGGCGCCAGGGTGGTGGACACCGCCCTGCGGTACGGCTACGAATCCCCCACGGCCTTCAACCGGGCGTTCCAGGCCGTCCACGGCCTGCCGCCCAGCGCCGCGCAGGTCCGGGGTGCGGCGCTGCGGTCCTTCCCCCGCATCACCTTTACTCTGTCTATCAAAGGAGAGGAAGCTATGGAGTATCGGATTGAGGAGCGGGAGGCCTTCCGGGCGGTCGGCTTCGCCATGAAAGAGCCCATGACCCTGGAGGACTGCTTCGAGAAGGTCCCCGGGTTCTGGGCGCGGACCTCCGGAGAGATCCCCCGGCTGGTGCCGCTGATGGACGGCTCCGGCCCCATGGGGGTCCTGGGCGTCTCCGCCTATGACGGCGGGAGATTCTCCGGGTACTACATCGCCGCGGCCACCCGGCGCCCCGCACCGGAGGATATGGAGGAGTACAGCGTCCCCGCGGGAACCTGGGCGGTGTTCCCCTGCTGCGGCCCCATCCCCCAGGCCATGCAGGACCTCCAGCGGCGGATCATCAGCGAGTGGCTGCCCAGCTCCGGCTACGAGTACGCCGAGGCCCCGGACATCGAGGTCTACTCGGCGGACAACTACCACAACGAGGTCTGGCTGCCCATTGTGCCAAAGAAGTAAAAGGAGGCGGAGCGCCGAAGTGCTCCGCCTCTTTTCCTATTTTTTAATAGTGATATTTCTTCCGTTTCCCCGCCAGGAACAGCGCCGTCACCGCCACCGCCAGCGCGTCCGCCGCCACCGTGGAGAGCCAGATGCCGTCCAGCCCCCAGATCAGGGGGAGCACCGTCACCGACAGGCACTGGAACACCAGCGTCCGCAGAAAGGAGATCAGGGCGGAGGTGAGCCCGTCGTTCAGGGCGGTGAAAAAGGAGGAGCCGAAAATCGCCAGCCCCGAGAACAGGAAGGAAAAGGAGAAGATGGAGAAAGCCCGGACGGTGATGTCCATCAGCTCCGGATCATATCCCACAAACAGCAGGGAGAGGGGCCGGGCCAGGGTCTGCCCGGCCGCGAACATCAGCAGGGAGAAGACGGCGATCATCGCCAGGCTCCTGCGCAGCAGCCCCCGGCCCTCCTCGTAATTCCCGGCGCCGTGGTGATAGCTGATGACCGGCCCCGCTCCCACGGAGTAGCCCAGAAACACCGCCTGGAAAATCATGCTGACATACATCAATACACCGTAGGCGGCAATGCCGTTTTCCCCGGCGTACTTCATCAGCCGCACGTTGAACAGCATGCTCACAAGGGACATGGAGATGTTGCTCATCAGCTCGGAGGAGCCATTGGCGCAGGCCTGCCGCAGGGCCCTTCCGTCAAACCCGCAGCGCACCAGCCGCAGACGGCTGGTATTCTCCCGCCCGAAATAGAAGAGAGGCACCGCGCCGCCCACCAGCTGGCTCAGGGCCGTGGCCGCCGCCGCGCCCTCCAGCCCCCAGCGGAACAGACCCACAAACACCGCGTCCAGCACCATATTGGTGAGCCCCGCCGCCACCGTCACGCACAGACCCAGTTTTGGCTTCTCGGCGGCGGAGAAGAGGCACTGAAACTCAAACTGCAGAATGTAAAAGGGCACGGCCAGCAGGTTGATGGTGCCGTAGACCACACAGTCTTTCAGCAGCTGCCCCTCCGCCCCCATCAGCGACGCCGCCCGGGGCAAAAACGCGATACCCAAAACCGCCAGCACCAAGCCGCCGATGGCCGAGGCATAGACCAGCAGGGAGAAGATCTCATTGGCCTTCTCCGCCTTTCCCTCCCCCATGGTCTTGCCGATCAGGGCGCTGCCGCCGGTGCCGAACATGAAGCCGATGCTCCCCAGGATCATCAGGTAGGGCATGATGAGATTGACAGCGGCGAAAGGGGTCTTCCCCACAAAGTTGGAGACAAAAAAGCCGTCCACCACGCTGTAAATGGAGGTGAAGATCAGCATGACAATGGAGGGAAACGTATAGCGCAGCAGCAGCCGGCAGGTAAAATGATCGGATAACTGGATCATATTCTTCTGGATCATAAGACTTGCATCAAGAGGGCCTCCCGGCCCGAATCTCCTTTCTATCATATGCCATTATGCGGACGATCCCGGAGCCGGTCCGGTCCTAAACTTCATTACAGCTCTTCCGCCTTCTCCCGGAGAGCCAGCAGGAACCGCTCCGTCAGCTCCAGGTACCGCTCCACATCCTCCCGGGGCCAGGAGGCGAAGATGTCGTTCTCTATGCGGATCACCCTTCCGGCGGTCCTCTCCGCCAGCGCCCTCCCCGCCTCCGTCAGACAGACGCTCTTGCTCCTGGCGGAGACCGGCTCCAGGTAGACCACCCCCGCCGCCTCCAGCCTGCGCAGGGCGGAGTTCACCGTCTGTTTGCTGATGCCTGAGCGGCGGCAGATATCCCGCAGCGGGCAGGAGGAGCCGCCGCTGTCACAGATGGTGTAGAGAACGATCATGGCGCTGTCGGACAGCCCCAGCCGCAGGGACATCTCGTGGTAGACCCCGTCCATCTCCCCCAGCAGATGGTTGTACCGCCGCATCTCCTTTGAAGGTCCGTATCCCATGTCCCGCCTCCCGAATTATCCGTCCGAAATCGTACTGATTACGCCGGTGACAGTATAGTACGATTTCGTACCGATGTCAAGCGGTATCGCAAAACTGCTGGAATATACTCCGGCAGAAGGGGGGATTGTAAAATCATCCCTTCTGCACTATAATGAAATTGTCAATTCAACCTATACCCGAATGACGGAGCATATAGAAGGAGGCCCCTGCCTATGAAAAAGCTCTGTTCCCTCCTCCTGGCCCTGCTGCTGACGGTCCTCTGCGTCCCCAGGGCGGAGGCGCTGCCGCCTGATTCCCCCTTTGAGACCACCATCCTCTTCACCCACGACCTCCACTCCCACTTCCTGCCCCAGAGTACGGAGAACGGCGGGGAGTCCGGCGGCTACGCCCGGCTGAAAACTGCCATCGACCGGGAGCGGGCCCTGCACCCGGACGCGCTGGTGGTGGACGGCGGCGACTTCTCCATCGGCTCGCTGATCCAGACCCTCTACACCACCCAGGCCGCCGAGCTGCGGACCATGGGGGCCCTGGGCTACGACGCCGCCACCCTGGGCAACCACGAGTTTGACCATACCGGGACCGGCCTTGCCCAGATGCTGAACGCCGCGGCGGACAGCGGAGACAGGCTCCCCGCCCTGGTAGAGGCCAACTACGCCCCCGCGGCGGACAACCCGGACCGGGACGCCATTCTCTCCGCTATGGACCGTTACGGCGTACAGGAGACCCTGCTTCTGGAGCGGGGCGGCGTCACCTGCGGCATCTTCGGCCTCATGGGGGTGGACTCCCACGCCTGTGCCCCCACCTCCGGCTTCACGCTGGAGGACATGGCCCAGGCAGCACGGCGGTGCGTGGAGTCCCTGGAGGCCCAGGGGGCGGAGTTCATCCTCTGCCTGTCCCACTCCGGCACCGAGGGCGGCAAGGGGGAGGACTATGAACTGGCCAGGGCTGTGGACGGCATCGACGTCATCATCTCCGGCCACACCCACACCACCCTGGCACAGCCCATCGTGGTGAATGACACCTATATCGTCTCCGCCGGACCCTACTGCCAGAACCTGGGCTCCATCACGCTGGAGCGGGATGCGTCCGGCTCTGGCGGGTACCGGCTGACGGACTACCACCTGACCCCTATTGACGGGACCCTCCCCGACGCCCCGGATACCGCCGCGCTGGTGGAGGGCTGGAAGGCCCAGGTGGGCGAGACATATCTGAAGCGGTACGGCCTCACCTACGACCAGATGCTGGCCCAGTCGGACTTCAGCCTCAGCACCCCACGCTCCGGCGTCCAGGAGGGCAGCGCCCTGGGAGAGCTGGTGGCCGACGCCTTTCTGTACGCCGCCCAAACCGCGGACAGGGCAGCAGGCCGTGAAGACACACCTCTCACCGTGGCCGTCACAGCCGACGGCGTCCTCCGGGCTCCCCTGTCCGCCGGGGACATCACCGTCTCCCAGGCCTTTGACGTGCTGTCCATGGGCGTGGGCGGCGACGGCACCTCCGGCTTTCCCCTGGTGGCGGTGTACCTCACCGGGGCGGAGCTGCGGGACGCGCTGGAGGTGGACGCCTCCGTCACCCCCATCATGCCGGCGGCCCAGCTGTACTGCGCCGGGGTGCGGTACGGCTTCAACACCCACCGGATGTTCTTCAACCGGGTGACGGACGCCCTGCTCTATGAGGAGACCCTCCGCACCGAGCCGGTCGCCGGCTCCGGCGGCGGCCAGAGGGGATACGGCTATACGGTTACCCACACGGACACCGTATTTCATGAGATCGACGACCGCCAGCTCTACCGGGTGGTCACCGGCATGTACTCCGCCCAGATGCTGGGGACGGTGAAGGGCAAGTCCATGGGCCTGCTCTCCCTGGAGCCCAAGATGGCGGACGGGACGCCGGTGACGGACTTCAACGACTGCATTCTCCGGGACCAAAAAGGAAACGAGATCAAGGAGTGGTACGCCCTGGCCGCCTACCTCCGATCCCTGGGCACAGTCCCCGCCCGCTACTCCGCTTCGGACGGCCGCAAGGCGGTGAGCCACAGCTGGAATCCTGCGGAGCTGCTGAGATCCCCCAACTGGATCACCCTGCTGGCCCTGGCTGCGGCCCTTCTTGTTACTATTATAATAGTTTGCATAATCCGCCTCGCAATAAAGCGCCGGCGCTCCAAAAAAGGCAGATAGTCCCACTTTTTTGACTTATTTCTGTAACCGCTTTCTCAAGGGATACTATTTGAATAGTGCGCCACTAGCGCAGTAGAATTGCAATTCCACAATTATTAATATACAGAGAGGAGACAGATCCCATGGACAAAAAAGAGACCTGGATCAAGCTGGTGGAGGAGAAGTCCGCCCACTACCTGAACCTGGGGGACGGCGGCTTTGACGAGAAGATGCGCGTCCGCCTGGTGCGGTGCGACTACGAGGCGCAGAGCGTCACCTACGCCTTTGAGACCCAGAAGTGGCAGATCAACGAGAAGGGAGGCATCCACGGCGGCGCCATCCTGGGGATGTTTGACAGCGCCTTCGGCGTGGTGGCCAACTTCACCGCCGGCCCCAACGAGGCCACCACCACGGACATGACCGTCTCCTTCATCCGGGGCGTGGAGTACGGCATGAACGTGGAACTGACGGTCTACATCGTCAAGGCCGGGCGCAGCCTGATCCGCCAGCGGGGAGAGCTGGTGGACGCGGACACAGGAAAGCTGCTGGCCATCGCCAGCGGCAGCTGGATGCCGCTGTAAAACGAGAACATGAAGCGCCCGGGGGCATCTGCCCCCGGGCGCTTTTCGCGGCAGAAACGCCGGGCATTGTTCTCTTACGCGCGCCTTCCTCCCCTGGCTCTCAGCAGCAGTCCCAGGCCAAAGCCCAGGGCCGCCGGGACCACCCAGCCCAGACCATAGCCGTACAGGGGCAGCCACAGGGCCGTCCAGTCCACCAGGGGCTGCACGGGGCCGCCCACCACCCGGGCCAGCTCCAGCACGGCCGCCGCCAGGGCCGCGGCCATGGTGCAGACGTACACCACCTTGGCGTGGCCGAACCCGTTCCCGAATATCCCCAGCAGGATCAGCACGATGGCCAGAGGGCACAGGAAGTACAGCACCGGCGCGGAGAGGGCGATGATCTGAGACAGGCCGATGTTGGAGATCAGCAGCGAACCGGCGGTGAAGATCACCGCCCACCTGGGGTAGTCCAGCTTTCCGGGGAAGAGCTCCAGGAACGTCTCGCTGCAGGCCGTCACCAGGCCGATGGCGGTCTTCATGCAGCAAAGGGTCACCGTGACAGCCAGAATCAGGCTGCCGCCCCGGCCGAAGTAGTGGTGGGAGATGATGGCGAAGGCGTCGCCGCCGTTGAAGCCGGGCTCCGCCAGCCGGGCGGCGTACAGCGAATAGCTCTGGGCCCCCACCAGGGCGGTGGCGGCGTAGATCAGCGCCATCAGCGCCATGCTCACCACGCCGGCCCGGACGGTGCTGCCCGCCACGGCCCCCGGCTCCGTCACCCCCAGCTGGCGGATGGTGCGGATCACGATAATGCCGAAGGCCAGGCTGGCCAGAGCGTCCAGAGTGTCATAGCCCTGGAGGAAGCCGGCGAAGAAGGCGCCGTCCTCATAGCCCCCGCTGACGGGCACCGCCGAGAGGGGATTCACCGGCTTGATCAGAGCCGTGACCAGCATCACGCCCAAAAAGGCCAGAAAGGCGGGGTTCAGGAACTTCCCCACGGAGTCCAGAATCTTGGAGGGCCTCAGGGCGAAGAACAGCACCGCCGCGAAAAACAGCACGGTGAAGATCACCTGGGGCAGGATGGGGTTCTCCCCCACCAGGGGCCGGACGCCGATGGTGAAGCTGGTGGCGGCGCACCGGGGGATGGCGAACAGGGGGCCGATGGTGAGATAGAGGGCGCAGGTGAAGAGATAGCAAAAGCGCCTGGAGACCCGCCCGGAGAGATGGATCAGCCCCTCGCTGCGGGAGATGCCCATGGAGACGATGCCCAACAGCGGGATGCCCACGGCGGTGACCAGCAGCCCAGTCAGGGCCGCCGGAAGCGAGGTCCCCGCCCTGGCGCCGAGGATCATGGGGAAAATGAGGTTGCCCGCTCCGAAGAACAGGCCGAAGAGCATGGAGCCGATCAACGCCAGCTGGCGGATGGTCAGTTTCTGATTCACACGGGGCCCTCCTGTATGATGTATTTTTTGTCCTGTATGACATTCTACCACACCTCTCGCGGTTTGTCACACCCAAAATACACAAAAAATTCCAATCCCGTGAGACAGCGGAAAACAGCCGCCCCGGCGCAAAAAAGCGCCGGAGCGGCTGCTCAAAACACAGATGGCCGGGTGAAAGAGCCCGCCGTACCTATCGCGCCGGGCAGCTGCCGGAGCGGCGGGAGAGCGTTTCCAGCTTCCAGGCGGCGGTGGCCGCCGCTGTGAGGAACAACACGTGAAATACCGTGTTGCCCGGCGTAAAATTGTATGTGTTGGACACCTCGCCAAATTCCAGCAGGTACCGCCCCAGCAGCCCGCCGCACACCACCGCGGCGTTGAAGAGCCCGATGAAAAGCGGGGACCACCCAGGAAAGACACGGGCCTCCAGCCTGCCGAAATTCCAGTGCGCCGAAGCCGCAAGGGTGAAGATCATCACCCGCATAACAAGCCCCAAATCCACCGGGTTATCGGGATTGAAATTGACGATGGGAAAGAATCCGCAGTTGACCAGCAGCATCAGGGGAACCACGATCAGCATACTGCGGGGAGGAACCTTTTTCACAGCTCATCCGCCTCCTCTTTTCGTGCCTGCCATAATCTTACCACAGCTTCCCGCCGGACACAAGGGGCGGTTGCGTCCCCGGCGCAATTGGAGTATGATACAAAAATGATGGAACAACGCGGCAGACTGGAGAAAACGCCAATCAAACGAGGTGGACACTGTGAACAAGATCCTGATCGCGGAGGACGAGGCCCCCATCGCCAATCTCCTCAAGACGGCCCTGGAGGGGGCGGATTACCGCTGTGTCTGGGCGGCGGACGGCGCCGCCGCCGCGGACGAGCTGGAGTCCCAGCCCTTCGACCTGGCCCTGCTGGACATCATGCTGCCAAAGGCCGACGGCTACGAGCTTCTGGAGTACTGCAGGCAGCTGGAGGTGCCGGTGATCTTCCTCACCGCCAGGGGCCAGCTGGAGGACCGGGTGAAGGGGCTGCGGCTGGGGGCGGAGGACTACATCGTCAAGCCCTTTGAGCTGATGGAGCTGCTGGCCCGGGTGGAGACGGTGCTCCGCCGGTGCGGCAAGACGGGGCGGGTCCTCTCCCTGCCGCCGGACATCGAGATCGACACCGCCAGCCGGGTGGTGCGGCGGGGCGGACAGCCGGTGCCCCTCACCGCCAAGGAGTATGACCTGCTGCTCCTCTTCATGCAGAACAAGAACATCGCCCTCTACCGGGACCGGATCTACGAGCGGGTGTGGGGCGAGGAGTTCCTGGGGGACAGCCGCACGGTGGACCTTCACATCCAGCGGATGCGGAAGAAGCTGGGCCTGGAGAACCGGCTGGTGGCGGTCTACAAGGTGGGCTACCGTCTGGAGGCCTGATTGGGAAAAGGGGTGACAGGATGAAGCTCTTCTGGAAGCTCTTTTGCAGCATGGTCCTCATCACCGCCCTGGCCTGCGACGTGGGCGGATACGTGCTGATCGACACCCAGTTTCGCGCCTCCCTGGAGCGGGAGGTCTCGGCGCTGTACGAGGAGAACGACCTGCTGCGCTACGCCCTGGCCCAGGAGCTGGCCTTCCATCCCCTGTACAGCCGCCGGGAGCTGGCCGCCGCGGCCAAGGGCATCAGCATCTCCACCAGCCGGGGAACCGTGGCCTTCCGCCTCAGCGGCGAGGGCGGCGAGACCCTGGGCGGCAGCGGACAGCTGGCGGTGGAGGCCGGGGCCCTCACCGCCTCCCTGCCCCAGGGCCAGCGGGGCTGGGTGATGGACGCCCTGGCGGACGGGCGCATCTACCTCCACGCCGCCAGCCCCCTGGCCCTGGAGGACGGCGTTTTGTACCTGGAGAACTGCCGGGAGGTGAGCGGGCTCTTTCAGGACCGGTCAGAGCAGTACCAGAGCTTTTTCACCCTGGTGCTGATCCTCACCGGGATCGTGGGGGCGCTGTCCCTGGCCGTCAGCGCCATGCTGCTACGGCCGCTCAGCCGCCTCTCCGCCGCCACCCGGCGCATGGCCGAGGGGGAGCTGGACCAGCGGGTGGCCGTGCGGGGGGACGACGAGATCGCCCAGCTGTCGGCGGACTTCAACGTCATGTCCCACCGCATTCAGCGGCAGGTCCGGGAGCTCCAGGAGGCTGCCCGGCGGCAGGAGGACTTCATCGGCAGCTTCGCCCACGAGATCAAGACGCCCCTGACCTCCATCATCGGCTACGCGGACCTCCTCCGCTCCCGGCCCGCCACAGAGGAGCAGGTGCGCCAGAGCGCCGGGTACATCTTCCGCGAGGGCCGGCGGCTGGAGGCCCTGAGCCGGAAGCTCTTAGACCTGGTGGTGCTGGACCGGCAGGACTTCCCCCTGCGGCCCGTGCCTCTGGACGTCTTTCTGGGCCGGGTGAGCGGGGCTATGGCCCCGGCCCTGGAGCAGGCGGGCATCCGCCTCACCCTCCGGGCCCAGCCGGTGCCGGCGCTGATAGAGCCGGACCTGATGGAGACCGTGTGCCTCAACCTGCTGGACAACGCCCGCAAGGCCATGGAGGGCGGCGGGGACCTCCTGCTGGAGGGTCTTTTGGAGGAGGGCACCCCCGTGATCCGGGTGACGGACAGCGGCAAGGGCATCCCGGCCGGGGAGCTGGAGCGGGTAACGGAGGCGTTCTACATGGTGGACAAGTCCCGCTCCCGGGCCCAGGGGGGCGCGGGGCTGGGGCTGGCCCTGTGCCGGCGGATCGTGGATCTCCACGGCGGCGCGCTGGAGCTGGAGAGCCAGCCCGGCCGGGGCACCCGGGTCACCGTTCGCCTGAGAGGAGGAACGCCATGAGAAACTGGAAAAACTGGCTGGCCCCCATCCTCACAGGGCTGACGGTGGCGGCCCTGGCGCTGCTGCCCCTGCGGCTGTCCACCCTCCGGGACCAGCAGCTCACCGGAACCGTCCACACCGAGGCGCTGGCAGAGAACAGCAACTTCCCCGCGAAGCCCCCGGAGCTCATCCGCCGCCTCCAGCTGCTGGCCCAGCAGAGGGAGCTGGCGGACAGACTCACCATCATCGGCCAGGAACTGGAGGGCCGGGCCCTGACAGAAAACGTGGAGCTGGCCCGTGGGGAGCTGGCGGCCCTGGTGGAGGCCGGGGTCCTGCCGGACGCCCTGGATTCGGACAACGCCCAGCTGTTTGGCAGCAAGCTCTACCTGCGGGACCAGGCGGACCTCTCCAGCGCCGGCTTCGTGAATCTGGGCGGCTACGACAAGGCATCCGGGGAGTACCGCTCCCTGGTGCTGGACGCGGAGACGGGGCTCCTGGTGGACCTGGAGCTGGACTGCGCGTGGATTTTGAAGGAGCCCCTGGACGCGGCGGAGGCCGGGGCCGCCTTTCTGGACCGGCTGGGGGTGGCGTATCAGCTTGTGGACAACAGCCCGCTTTGGGCCTGCTTCCGCCTCCAGGGGGCCCCGGTGCTGTATTACGCCACCATTGGCCGCACCACATTGCGCATCGGTCCTTGGCTGGACTGGGAGGCGCCGGAGCTCTCCCAGGGCGCCGCCCTGGGCTTCCCCACCGACGCCGCTGTCAGCGGGAGTTGATGCCGCTTTGATGGGAAAAATTGTCCTCTTTGATGGAAAACCGCGGGGGTTTTGACGGAGACAGCCGGTACCATGGGAACAGAATCCAAAAGAGAAGGAGCTGTTCTCATGTCTACCAACAGCCGCTGCATTGTCAAGGAATTCCCCCTCCCGGACCGGGAGTACCGCGTGGCCCCCGCCCGCTGCTGGAACGCGGGCGTCAACAGCCGGACATACTGCACACCGCCCCGGCGGGGCAAGCGGCGGCGCCGCTCCCTTTTGCCCCTCCTGCTGCTGGGCCTCGTCCTCTTTTGCGGCGGCTTCGCGCTGGGCCGCGCCGCCCTGGCCCGGGAGCCCTCGTCCCAGGCATGCGGCACCCCTGTCTCCATCCTGGACCCGGCGGGCGGCGGGCGGACCGAGGGCGCGATGCCGGAGCTCTCCGCCGGGGCGGAGGAGCCGGACTGGGTGTCTCTGGCACAGGAGCCCGATCCCTCCTCCTCTCCGGAGGACTGGAACCTGATTCTGGTGAACTGGGAGAACCCCCTGCCGGAGGATTTCTCCGTCCCCCGGCTGACCCAGCTGGCGAACGGCCACGCCATCGACAGCCGGGCCTACCCCGACCTCCAGCACATGATGGACGATGCCCGGGCGGCGGGGCTCCAGCCCACCATCTGCTCGTCCTACCGCACCCGGGAAAAGCAGACGCAGCTGTTTGAGAACAAGATCCAGACGCTGCTGGCGGAGGGGTATGGCCGGAAGGAGGCGGAGGCGCGGGCCGCCATGTGGGTGGCCCGCCCCGGCACCAGCGAGCACCAGGCGGGTCTGGCGGTGGACATCGTGGACAAGTCCTACCAGCTCCTGGACCGGGGGCAGGAGGAGACGGCGGTCCAGCAATGGCTGATGGCCCACTGCGCCGAGTACGGCTATATCCTCCGCTACCCCACGGACAAGTCCGCCCTCACCGGCGTGAACTACGAGCCCTGGCACTACCGCTACGTGGGAGTGGAGGCCGCGGCGGAGATCATGGAGCGGGGCATCTGCCTGGAGGAGTACCTGGCGGAGATCTCCGGATAGGAAGAGCGGCGGGAGCAGAAGCTCCCGCCGCTTTGCGCGCCGATTGTCAAAGAGAACACTTCCCCCGGGCCATGTACCGCCCACGGGGGGACCCGTCCAGCACCTTCCCCTTCTCCACGGCGAGGCCGCCCCGCAGCCACACCTGCCGGATGCCGCCGGAGGTGACAAAGCCCTCATAGGGGTTGTAGTCCACGTTGGCCACGCAGTCCTCCGCCCGGATGACATGGCTGTCTCCGGGGTCGTAGACCACGATGTCCGCGTCGCTGCCCGCCTGGAGCACGCCCTTCCGGGGGAAGAGGCCGTAGAGCCGGGCCGGGTTCTCGCACAGGGCCCTGCACATCTGGGCCTCCGTGATGCGCTTGGTGGCCACGCCGTAGGAGTAGATCAGCTCCCCCCTCGTCTCCACGCCGGGCAGACCGCCGGGGATCTTCGTAAAGTCCTCCCGGCCCATGTCCTTCTGGGCCAGGGTGAAGGAGCAGTGGTCCGTGGAGACGGTCTGGATCTCCCCGTGGCGCAGCGCCCGCCACAGGTCGTGCTGCTCCCACTTCTCCCGCAGGGGCGGGGCGCAGACATACCGGGCGGCGGTGGAGTAGTCGCCGCCAAAATACAGGCTGTTGTCCAGCAGCAGATACTGGGGGCAGGTCTCCACATAGACCTTCTGGCCCCGCTGCCGGGCCCGCTCCACCTCCTCCAGGGCCTCCCGGCAGGTGAGGTGGACGATGACCACCGGGCAGTCCGCCGCCTGGGCGACGCGCAGCAGCCGTCCCACCGCCTCCGCCTCCGCCAGGGGCGGGCGGGTCAGGGGGTGGCTGGCGGGGGACAGCTCCCCGGCGGCCTTCCGCTCGGCGGTCATGCCGTCGATGATCCCGGCGTTCTCACAGTGGACGCCGCAGATGCCCCCCAGGTGCCTCAGCTCCTTCAGCGCCCAGTAGAGATCCCGGTCCCCCACCATCATGGCGGGATAGGTCATATACATCTTGAAGGACGAGACGCCCTTGGCGAACATATCCGGGATCTCCGCCCGGATGGACTCGTTCCAGTCGTCGATGGTCATGTGGAAGCCGTAGTCGCAGAAGGTGCGGCCGTCGGCCTTTTTGTGCCACAATTCCAGCCCGTAGTGGAGGCTCTCCCCCTTGTTGGGGCAGGCGAAGTCGATAACCGTGGTGGTGCCGCCCCGGAGGGCGGCCCGGCTGCCGGTGTAGAAGTCGTCCGCCGTGGTGGTGCCGCACACGTCCAGGTCAAAGTGGGTGTGGGCGTCGATAAAGCCGGGAAACAGCAGGCAGTGCTCCACGTCCACCACCGCGTCGCAGTCCTCCCGGACGTTCCGGCCCACCTTCACGATCTTCTCGCCGTCCATCAGGACGTCGGCGTGCTTCACGCCGGCGGCGGAGACCACGCTGCCGCCTTTTAACAGAGTGCGCATTCAGGCGTTCCTCCATTTCATAGTTTGATTTGGTGTATCATACCATGTTTCCCGGGGAATTGCCAGCACAACTTGACCGCCGGGGAAAAATCTTTTATCATAGAGCGTACGGAGATAAAAACACGGCCCGGTCGGTAGTCCGGGCGGCCCCGGACGGGGCTCAGTAACCTGCCTCCTTGGTTGTCCGTTCTCCGGATTTTTCGGGGCTCCGGCCCCGGCTTTTAAGGAGGAAGCTGCCATGGAAACCGGATATGCCAGACTGACGGTCTATTTTGAGGACCCCTTTTGGGTGGGGCTCTTCGAGCGGGGCGGCGGCGGGACCTGGGAGGCCTGTAAGGTCACCTTCGGTCCCGAGCCAAAGGACTGCGAGGTGTACGCCTTTTTGCTGGAGAACCACCGCCGCCTGCAATTCAGTCCGGCCTTGAAGGGGCAAACGTCAGCGGCGGAGGCCGCCAACCCCAAGCGGCGCCAGCGCCAGATCCGGCGGGAGCTGGAGCGGCCCGGGTGCGGCACCAGGGCCCAGCAGGCCTTGGCGGCCCAGCGGGAGCAGGGCAGAGAGGCGAAACAGCGCAGCGCCCGGGAGGACCGGGAGGCGGAGCGGGAGCGGCAGTTCGCCCTGCGCCGGGAGAAGCGGCGGGAGAAGCACAGAGGGCACTGAATCCGCCGCCCCCGGGAAACCATCTGCCGGAGGGAGACGGGGGGGGGGGGGGGGGGGGGGGGGGCCCGCCCCCCCCCCCCCCCCAAAAAAAAAAAA
>CAMNRF010000030.1 GCA_946551795.1 uncultured Oscillibacter sp. | reverse complement strand
CGGCCAGGTTGTATACAACCTGACCGGAGCGGACGGAGGTGCGAACGGGAATGCCACGGAAAGCGGAGGCCGCGGAGGGGCGGGTCATTCAATATACCACCATCAAAGCCCGGCTCTATCCCGATGCGGCCCAGGCGGAGCTGTTCGAGAAGACCTTCGGCTGCTGCCGGTACATCTGGAACCGGATGCTCTCCGACCAGCAGAGGTTTTACATCGAGACTGGCGCCCACTTCATTCCCACCCCGGCCAAGTACAAGAGGGAGGCCCCCTTCCTCACCGAGGTAGACAACCAGGCACTGATCCAGGAGCACAACAAGCTCTCCCAGGCGTTTCGGGTGTTCTTCAAAAATCCCGAGTGCTTCGGCTATCCCAATTTCAAGCGCAAGAAGGACGACCGGGATTCCTTCACCGCCTGCAACCACGAGTTTACCTCCGGGCCCACCATCTACATCACCGGAGACGGCCTGCGCATGACCAAGGCGGGGATCGTCAAGGCGAAGTTCCCCCGCCGCCCCCGCAGCGGCTGGAAGCTGAAACGGGTGACGGTGGACCGGACCAGGACCGGCAAATACTACGCCTACATTTTATATGCGTACACCGTGAAGGAGCCGGAACCTGTCGTTCCCGCACCGGAGACCACACTGGGGCTGAAATACTCCATGCGGCATTTCTGCGCGGCGGACAACGGCGCGCTGACGGACCCGCCCCAATGGCTCAGGCAGTCCCAGGAGAAGCTGGCCAAGATCCAGCGGCAGCTCTGCCGGATGCAGCCCGGCTCCAGGAATTATGAGAAAACGGTTCAGAAGTACCGCCTGCTCCACGAGCACATCGTCAACCAGCGGCGCGACTTCATCCACAAGGAATCCCGGCGGATAGCCAACGCCTGGGACGCCGTGTGCGTGAGAGGCGACGACCTGGCGGAGCTGTCTCGGAAGTCCAACTTTGGAAACGGCATGCGGGAGGGCTACGGAGCCTTCCGGGAGTGCCTCCGCTACAAGCTGGAGCGGCAGGGCAAGGCGCTGATCGAGGTGGATCGCTATACTCCCACCAGCCGGACCTGTTCCGCCTGCGGGATGGTCCTGGACGACGCCGTCAGCTATAAAAAGCGGCTCTGGACCTGTCCCAAGTGCGGCGCGGTCCACGACCGGGAGGTCAACGCCGCGAAAAACAACAAGGCCGAGGGATTGGCCCGGTATCAAAGGATGCAAAAGCGGGAAGCCGCTTAAAGCATAAGCCCAGCTATACCGGTTAGGACGCCGGGGAAAGCCTATGATTCCGGTTATGGGAAGCGTTGAGCAAAGCAGAATAGAGGATGTTCCGTTTTGCTCAGCGTTTTCCGGACCGTCGAGTAGGAAACGAGAGGCCGCCTCCCTCTGGGGCCGCGGCCGAAGCTCGCCGTACTTCGTCCCCTGTTGGGGCCCCCGCAAAATCCGCAGATTTTGCGGGGAGAGGAGGAGCAAGGGAGCGGGCGCAGTTTTCGCCGTAGGCGGAAACGGAGCTTAGCGGACTTTGCGACGACGTGCGTCCAAAATATTATGACGATGAGCAAGTGGCGAAAGGAGTTGCCATGCTGTCCCTACAGCTGAAAACAGGAGATTACATGACTATTGGCGAGGATGTGGTGGTACAGCTGGACAACATCTCCGGCGACCGCTGCAAGCTGATGATCCAGGCCCCCAGGGAGGTTCCCATTGTACGGGGAAAGGTTCTGGAGCGGACCGGGGGGGAACGCCCCGACTGTGTGCTTGACGCTCCCCGCCGCCACCGGCAGGAGATCAGCTGGAACCGGGGGAAGACCCAGACGGTATCCGCCATGCGGTCTCTGCTCAGTCAGATGGACGGCGAGAGCGATGAGGTCCGCACCCTGCGCAGGCAGCTGGACAGCCTGTTTCCGCCGGGGTTTCTGCCCACCGGGGCCGAGGGGCCCCAGAAATAAAGAGGTTTCAACCGGCTGACGAGCCGGGGGAAATATGGTTCCGTACCGGAGGATTCTCCGCCGTGCGCACAGCGGTCAATCGGATGGTACTCCACCCAGGCTGAGGGACAGGAAGTCCCGAAGCGCCGGATTACCCCAGCAATCATTTTATTTATAGGAGGACTATAAAATGAGGATTCAGCATAACATAATGGCCATGAACGCCTACCGGAACTACAACACCAACACCAGCGCCCTCTCCAAGAACCTGGAGAAGCTGAGCTCCGGCTACAAGATCAACCGCGCCGGCGACGACGCCGCCGGTCTGGCCATTTCCGAGAAGATGCGCGCCCAGATCACCGGCCTGAACGCCGCCCAGAAGAACGTCAAGGACGGCATCTCCCTGGTGAAGACCGCTGAGGGCGCCATGCAGGAGATCCAGGACATGCTCAACCGCATGGACTACCTGGCCACCCAGTCCGCCAACGGCACCTATCAGGACGATGTGGACCGTGAGAACCTCCAGAAAGAGGTCAACCAGCTCCTCTCCGAAATCGACCGTATCGCCGACTCCGCCAATTTCAACGGCATCAAGCTGCTGGACGGCTCCCTGGACACCGATGCTCTGGCGAACGCCAAGACCACCTCTACCGTTGAGAAGGGCACCATGACCGGGCTCACTGCGGATAAGCTGCTGCCCACCACAACCAACGGCGTCATCGGTACCAATACCATAGTCTACAAGAAGGGCGAGAACGCCACGAAGACCAAGCTGGAGATCGACACCTCCAAGCTGGAGTGGACGGCCACTACCGCTGGCGACGAAATGACGATCACAATCGGTGATGCGACCATCACTCTGACCGCCACCAGCGCCAACATGGCCGCCGACGGCAAGGTCAATATTGGCAATGCCCTGACCACGGCGATCCCCGCCGGCACCACCACCGCAGTCCAGACTGGCGAGTCTGTATTCAATGTCACCTATGCCTCCGGCAAGATCACCCTTGAGATGAAGGATACTCCCACCGCCAACACCGATGACGGCGATCTGGACCCCAGCTGGAAAATCACTGTGGCTGGTGACGGTACTGTGAAGGCCCAGTGGAACGACGGCTCGCTGAACATGGTCCGCGGCGTGAAACCCGGCGACGGCGCCCTGGCCAATACCGCCATTACCGCCGCCAACCTGGGCCTCGGCGGCACCGGCGCGGCAGCGGACGGCAAGACCATTGAGATCGACGGCAAGACCTTCGTCATCGTCAAGGAGGGCGGCGACCTGGCGAAAGAGACCATTTCCGGCGCCACCAAGGTCACGGTCAAGGCCGACGACACCTCCGAGAAGGTGATGGAGAAGCTGGCCAACGCCATCAACTCGGCGGGCACCGTGTGGAGCGCCGGCGTCAACACCGCCGGTTCTCTGACCCTGGCCCAGACGAGCGATACCGACACCGCCAAGAACACGACCTTCTCGACCGCCGCGGGCATCGCCGGCACCATCAAGACCGGCACGACCACCATCAAGGTGGAGACCACCCCGCTCTCCACGCAGCAGCAGAACGCCAAGTCCCTGCAGCTGCAGATCGGCGACACCTCCGACACGTTCAACCAGCTGCAGGTCTCCGTGGGCGATATGCACCGTGCCGCCCTGGGCCTGAACGGCCTGAACATCGGCACCGCACAGGACGCCTCCGGCGCCATCGCGAAGATCAAGAACGCCATCAACTACGTCTCCGGCGTCCGCGGTGATCTGGGCGCCACCCAGAACCGGCTGGAGCACACCCAGAACAACCTGAGCGTCATGAAGGAGAACATCCAGGACGCCGAGTCCACCATCCGCGACACCGACGTTGCCGAGGAGATGATGGCCTACACCAAGAACAACATCCTGGTTCAGTCCGCCCAGGCCATGCTGGCCCAGGCCAACGCTGTTCCCCAGGGCGTGCTGCAGCTGCTGGGCTAATCCCGGTAAGAGCGGCGTAGCGGCTAACCTGCCTGGGACAGCATGGCCGTAATCTGGGGCCCCCGCCGCGCCTGCGCGGTGGGGAGAGGAGGAAGGAACGGAGCGAAAGCGAAATTTTCGGCGAAGCCGAAAATGAAGCGACGGAGTTTCTTCCGACGAGGCCCAGGCCAACGCTGTTCCCCAGGGCGTGCTGCAGCTGCTGGGCTAATCTGCGCACGGGTTGCTTTTGGAAAAATCGCATAACACCCAATGAAAGCGGGGGCGGGCTTTTGCCCGCCCCCGCTTCCCTGTACCTGGGAAAGATGCCTGCCGGTGGGCACGTTTGGGAAGGTTCCCCGTTTTTCCCAAGTACAGAGAAAGAAAGGAGATTCCTATGGAGAAGAGGCCCTTGCTGTCCATCGGCATCATTTTCAAAAACGAGATCCGCTGTCTGGAGCGGTGCCTGAAGTCCCTCCAGCCCCTGCGGGAGGCGATTCCCTGCCAGGTGGTGATGGCGGACACCGGCTCTACCGATGGCAGCCGGGCCGTGGCGGAGAGGTACGCCGACATCGTGTTTGACTTCCCCTGGATCGACGACTTCGCCGCAGCCCGGAACGCGGTGCTGGACCGCAGCTCCGGGAAGTGGTTTCTCACCATAGACTCCGACGAGTGGATGGACGGGGACGTGTCGGAGCTGACGGATTTCCTGCAGAGCCGGAGCGGGGAGAAGAACTTCGCGGGGGCGGTGGTCGTGCGGAATTACACCACCTATGATTTCAACGGCCCTTACATGGATTTCTTTGCGGGCCGGCTGGTCTCCATGGAGGTGCATCCGCGCTATGTGGGGGCCGTCCACGAGCGTTGGAATTGGCCCGGCTGTTCGGGACGCCACATCATTCTGCGGCGGACGGTACTGCACCATGACGGCTACGTGGAGTTCAACCGGGACGGTGCGGCCGGGAGGGAGAAGGAACGGCGGAATATGGCGCTGCTGCGGGAGAAGGCGAAGCGGGAGCCGGAGAACCTGGCCATCTTCCTCCAGATGGTGGAGAGCGGGAAGCACGAGCCTGATTTTCTGGAGATCCTCCGTCAGGCCGTGGAGCTGGTGGAGAAGCGGAAGCCCCTCTGGCAGGTGATGGGGCCGCCCATCCTGCGCTACGCTGTGGCCATCGGCAGGATCGAGAAGCTGCCGGAGGTGGGGGAGTGGATTCAAAAGGCGGAGGAGTGGTTCCCGGATTCGGCCTTCACCCGTATCGACGTGGCTTTTGTGGCGTTTGCCTATTTCCTGGAGCAGGACGAGTTTGAGGAGGCCGCCCGCCGGGGCGAAATCTACCTCAAGTCGCTGGCGGAGGACCGGGCGGGGACGCTGGACCCCCAGGCCCGTCTGCGCAGCGTTCTCCAGATGGATTCCGCTTTGCAGGAGCAGGCGTTAAAGATTTCCCTGGCGGATGTCTACCGCAATCTGGAGCGGCTGGAGGAGGCCCGCGGACTGCTGGCGGGTCTGGACTTCTCCGTCCTGGACCCGGCCACAACGGAGAAACTGGCCCAGGCGCTGATGAATCTGCGGATGCTCACCAATGCGGACACAGAGGACCTGGTCACCGCCGCCTGGGAGGGAATCTCAGCTCCGGCCCCGGACGAAGAGACGGCGCGGCAGCGGAGAAAGCATTTCTGCGAGTTTGTGCTTCCGGCCTTCCATGCGGCGACCCGGGAGACGGAGGAGGAGCGGCCCGACGCCCTGCGGCATACGTACACCCTGCTTCTGCCCCTCCGCGGGAAATGCGAGCCCGGCACCGCCGCCGCCATGCTGGAGACGGAGGACGCCGCCCGGCTGGAATCGCTTCTCACCACGGTGGAGGACTGGACGGCCCTCCCGCCGGAGGCGCTGGACCACGCCCTGCGCCGCAGCGTGCGCTTCCCCCTGCCCGAAAAGCCGCTGAATGTGGAGACCATGGACCTGCTGGCTGCCCGGCTGGCGGGGGAGCCGGAGGCGCTGTTCCGCCTGGCCCGGACCGTGGAATGGGACGTGCCCCAGATGCTCTGCTGGGCCCGGGCGCTGCTCCTGGCGGCGGTGCGGGCCTTCGATTGGAAAGAGGACACTTTTGACAAGGAGGGGGGCCTGGCCCTGGCCCGGCGGTTTGCGGCGGTGGAGAAAGCATTCCTTTCTCTGTGCTACACTTCGGAGGCGCTGACGGAGGAGGGGCTCTTCCTCCTGCCGCTCCTGCACCGCTTCGGGTGGTACTGTGCCCAGGCGTTTGACGCGCTGGAGGCCGGGGACGCCGCGATGTACGCACGGTACCTCCGGGAGGGGCTGGCCTCCTGCCCGGAGATGAAGCCCATGGCGGAGTTTCTGGCGAAGCACACGCCGGAGCTCCAGCCCCCGCCGCCCAGCCCGGAGCTGCTGGCCCTGGCGGAGCAGGTGCGGACCATGCTGGCGGCCTATGACCCCAACGACCCGGCGGTGGCGGCTATCAAGGCCAGCCCGGTTTACCGGCGGGTGGCGTACCTCATTGAGGGGGGCGGCGTATGAAGGTCGTGATTCTGGCCGGAGGTCTGGGTACCCGCATCAGCGAGGAGAGCCACCTCAGGCCCAAGCCCATGATTGAGATCGGCGGACAGCCTATTTTGTGGCATATCATGAAGTACTACTCCAGCTTCGGTTTTCACGACTTCGTGATCTGCTGCGGCTACAAGGGCCACATCATCAAGGAATATTTCGCCGACTACTACCTCCACCGCTCCGACGTGACCTTCGACTTCTCCGCGGAGAACCGCATGACCGTCCACGCCAACGTGGCGGAGCCCTGGCGGGTGACGCTGGTGGACACCGGCCTCAACACCCAGACCGGCGGACGGATCAAGCGGGTACAGAAGTACATCGGGGGCGGGCCCTTTATGCTTACTTACGGCGACGGAGTCAGCGACGTGGACCTGAACGCCCTTTTGCGGCAGCACCGCGCCTCCGGCAAGACGGTGACCCTGACGGGCATCCAGCCGGGAGGCCGTTTCGGCGTGCTGGACCTGGACGAGGCGGGGACCACCGTCTCGGGATTCCGGGAGAAGGCCAAGGAGGACGGCGGCTGGATCAACGGCGGCTTCATGGTGATGGAGCCGGAGGTGTTTGACTATCTCAGCCCGGAGGAGGGCTGTATTCTGGAGCGGCGACCCATGGAGACGCTGGCGGGAGAGGGGAAACTGGGCATCTACAAGCACCCCGGCTTCTGGCAGTGTATGGACACTCAGCGGGACCGGGGACTGCTGGAGAATCTCTGGAGCGCCGGAAAGGCGCCGTGGAAGGCTTGGGGGGACGTCACATGATCTCCGTCATCATGCTGACCTATAACCGGGAGCACTTGGTCTCCCGGGCAATCGAGAGCATTCTGGCCCAGACGTACCGGGACTTTGAGTTTCTCATCGTGGACAACGGGTCCACGGACAAAAGCGGAGAAATCGCGGATACATACGCCGCCGGGGACCCCCGGGTCCGGGTGATCCACCGGGAGCGGGGAAACATCGGCGCGGGGCGGAACACGGGGCTGGACGCTGCGAAAGGCGAGTACCTGACTTTCATCGACGACGACGATTGGGCAGAGCCGGATTTTCTGGCGTTCCTTGTGGACCTGTTAGAGGAAAACCAAGCAGACGCGGCTATTTGCGGCGCAGAGAGCAAAGCTTTCGACGAGAAAAGGGTCATGGGCCCGGAGGAGGCCCTGATCGAGCTCATGTGGCGGAAATACTATACCTCTGGATTTCCTATGAAACTGTTTCGCAGGACCTTGATAGAGCGGCTGCGTTTCTCCGAGACTGACCACTACGATGATATTGGCTTAATTTACCGCACTTTTGCCCAGGCGAAGACCGTAGCATATCACGGGTTGCCAAAATACCATATTTACCGCCATGAGGGAAACAACTCCGCCTGGACCACGGACCATCGGCTTTTGACACCAGAGACCCTGGACGAGTACCTGACGGCCTACCGGACAAGGACAGCGTGGCTCAGCGGCCTGTTTCCGGACCGCACGGCCACCTGGCGGTACTTTGAGTGGTCCTTTATGATCTCCATGGTGGAGAAGATCATGCGATTGGAGCTGACGGACTGCGATGCCATACGGGAGAGGCTGGAGGCGGCGCTGAGTGCGGACCGGGGAGAGTTCCTGTCCTGCCCGGAGATTCTGGATTTTGAGCGGGAGTGGGTGGAGCGGTACATCGCCGCCCCACCTGTCGGAGGGTGTGGAACCGGAGCGGAAACCGAGACCCCAGTTGAGCGCGGGATTTTGTACGTAAAGGAGATTTGTGAATCATGAAAAAGCACATTTTGTTCGGGGGGTTTGACTATGCCCTGAGCTGGGAGATGGACCAGGACGCGGTATACCGGGGAATCGACTATATTGTGGACAACGACCCTAACCTGATCGGGACCACCTACCTGGGAAAGCCCGTCTATGGCCCGGAAAAGCTGCTGGAGGAGGACCGGGACAACATTCTGATTTTGATCGGCTCCATCATCTATCACCTGGAGATTGAGTTTCAACTGAAGGACATGGGATTTGAGGAGGACGTCCACTACAAATGGGCCATCGGCTTCTGCGGGGACGAGACCTGTCCCAGGCTGTGGAAGCATGTGGAGTGGAAAGACACCGCGGAGAACAAAGCCGGTCTGGATATGATCGAAAAAAGCGATGAGGCATTAAACCGCCTGCGGATGGCGGCCCGCCCGGTGGACTTCTCCAGGATTCGCACAGTGATGGACATCGGTGCCGCCAACGGAAGGCTCAAGACGCTCCTGCCGGAGGGCATCCACTATATTCCCGTGGATTACATCCCTTATTCCAAAGAAACGGTGGTATGTGATCTGACAAAGTATGAATTTCCGGAGCTGGAGCTGGACCCCGCGTCCACATGTGTGTTTCTGATTAGCGTCATCCAATGTGCCCCGGACTGGCGCTGGCTCTTGCGGAAAATCGCTGAAACTGGCGATACGGTTGTCTGTGTCCATAACGATTTTACACGGATGAATCGGGAATACCGGCGGACCCATTTTACCGGAAATAGCGCCGTTTTCAACCATCAGATCATTCTGGAGATGCAGAATTTGGGTTTCACGCTGACCGAGGCCCACGACTATCACCTGCGGGTTGTCATCATGAAATTTGAAAGGAATCGGCCGCTATGAAAAAAACGGTAATCATTGCCGCCGCCGGAAAGGGGAGCCGTCTTGGGGCAGGGCTTCCCAAATGCCTGGTGGAGGTGAACGGCCACGCTATTTTTGAATACCAGCTCCGGGCGTTCCACTGGGCAGACGAAATCCGGATGGTGGTGGGATACCGGTCAGAGGAGGTCATCGCCCGGGTTTCCGCCGTGGACAGCCGGGTGGTGTTTGTCCAAAACCAGGATTACGCCGGCACCACCACGCTGCAGAGCAATTTCCTGGGTGCCCGGGATATGGAGGGGAAGGCGCTGTTCATAGACGGCGACATGGTCATCAGCCGGAGGACCTCAGAGGCGCTTCATCAGGCATATGAGCGGGGCGAGGATTTCATTGGCGTAGCCCGGGAACTCTCTGAGGAACCCGTCTATGTGGGTCTTGAGGATGGTCGGGTCCAATGGTTTTCTTATGACAGGCCGTCATCATACGAGTGGGCTAATGCTGCGCTTCTCGATGTCAAAGGGCTGACGTATCAAAAGACACATTTTTATGTTCAGCTGGAAAAATACCTGCCCACAAAGGCGCTGGTGGTGGACCGCCTGGAGGTGGACACGCCGGAGGATTTGCGCTATGCGGAGAGGAGAATTGCCGCCTGCCGGGACGATTACGATTTTTGGAGGGAATAACGATGGTATATCACTATCCTCACCCGGAGTGGTTTCGGGATTGGGACAGGCCGGATTTTAGGCATGTCAAGGGACCGCTGATCCTGTGGGGGGCCGGGAAGATCGGCGGCGTTGCGGCGCACTGCCTCAAGCGGCAGGGGGTGGAGTACGCGGCGTTCTGTGACATCGCCTCCGACAAGTGGGGGACCCGGTTTTGTGAACACCCGGTGATCTCTCCGCAGGAGCTGACGGAACGGTACCCCGGCGCGGCGGTCCTCATTACGGCGGTCTTTTACGACAGCATTTACGATATGCTCCGCTCCCGGGGGTTCCGGGAGATCTACGACTGCGCGTCGCTGTTTATGGAGATCGATTTTTCCGGCTATGATTTTTGGATGGAGGAGTCCTATGCCATCCGCAATGTGGAGCAGTGTCTGGCCGCACTGCTGGAAGAAAAGACCCGGAGCGGCTGGGTCGATCAGATCTTTCTCAATATTACAACGCACTGTTCCCTGCGCTGCCGGGAGTGCTCCCTGTTTATCCCCTATGTGACCGATCCGATGGATTTTCCGGCAGAGGAGATCATGGAGGATTTGAATACGGTTCTGACAAATATGGGGTACACCAGGATCGTCAATTTCTACGGCGGAGAGCCCCTGCTGCATCCGGATCTGGCTAACATGATCCGCGGCCTGCGGAGGGACAGCCGGGTGGATCGAATTTCGATCATCACCAACGGCACCATCGTTCCAAATGAGGATGTTCTCCGGGCGATGGCGGAGGAAGAGCGGTTTATGGTCCGCATTTCGGACTATGGAGAGATTTCCAGAAATTTGCCCCAGCTCGTTGATGCCCTCCAGCGATATAAAATCCCGTATGAGATTGCCAACTACGCCTATTGGGACCGGCATAGCGGGATCGGGGCTACAAACGATTCAGAAAAGGAGCTGGCCGCCAAGTTCCGTCTCTGCACATCGTGTAATATCCTGTTTTTGATTAACCGAAGGGGGTATCTCTGCAGCACCGCCAGTGCGGTATGCAATATGGGCGGCTTTCCGGAGCACCCCTCCAACTATATCGACCTGACAGACAAGACAGATTTTTCGGAGCGGCTGTCCCGCTTCTTAAAAAGGCGGCATACGGGGGAATATCTGGACGCGTGCCGGTACTGCTCCGGAAATCACTGCGTGCAATTTGAGCAGAAGGTCCCGGTGGCCGTGCAGACAAAAGAACTGCTGACATTTCCCAAGCTGACCTGAAGGGGGGAAAACGCATGAACGTAACTCTGCCAAACGTAAACCTTACCCCCACCATGCGCTGCAACCTTCGCTGCGCGCTTTGCGGCGTGCTGGTGCCGCAATATGAATACCGTCCCCATATGACGGTCCAGGAGTTTTCCCAAACGCTGGGGGCCCTTTTCGCTGTGGTGGAGCGGGTGGGGCGGCTCCAGATCACCGGCGGAGAGCCGCTGCTGCACCCGGAGCTGGCCTCCATGCTGGCAGACTGCTTCCGCTATGGGGACCGCTTCGATGAACTCTGGTTTTTCAGCAACTGCGCGGTCCCCTTCCGGCAGGATGTGCTGGAAGTCCTGGCCGCCCATCAGGACCAAGTGATGGTCCACTGCTCGGACTACGGCGTTCGCCCGGAGGTGTCCGCCCGGAACCTCCGGCTGCTGGAGGAGGCCGGTATCCGGCATAAGTACCTGAAATACTACGGGGAGGACCAGTATTGCGACGGCTGGGTGGACAACGGGGACTTCGTCCCCCACCACAGACCGCGGGCGGAGAACGAGGCCGTCTTTGCCGCCTGCTCCCACGTGTGCCGGGGCGGGTCCTGGTATATCCGCCACGGGCAGATGCACTGGTGCGGGCGGTCCATCCGGGGTACAGAACTGGGAAAGGTGCCCTTGCGGCAGGAGGACTATCTGGATCTCCTGGACCCGGGGACAAGCGTGGAGGAAAAGCGGCGGCAGCTGGAGACGCTGATGGCCGTTCGCTCCATCGCCGCGTGCGACTACTGCGGCGGGCTCTACGGCACAGAGGATACGGCGGAGCGCCGCCCGGCGGGGGAACAGTTGGAATGTTGAAAACGCTGATTATCGGGGCAGACGCGGTTTGCCCGGAATACATCTTCGACCATCCGGAGCGGTATCCGAATCTCTCTGCTTTAGCGTCCGGCGGAGCCAGCGGAGCCTATTCGGCCTATGTGCAGAAGGGCTACCATGACTCTTATCTCAGCGAGATGAACTGGGCTTCGATTTACACAGGCTTGGCGCCTTGGGAACACCGAATTGCGCTTCTTGAAGATGGCTGCCGTCGTGCGGCTACTATGGGACAATTTGATACTCTTTCCCCCTTTTGGAAAATATTGAATAATCATGGCCTCTCTGTGGGCCTATGGACTCCCATTTGTTGTGCAGACCCGGTGGAGTTAGACGGATATACAGTAGTGTCCACCGCGGTTCCTCTTGAATCCCCCCAATCGAACCGAATTGTAAAAAGGACATTGCAAGTATGCGAAAAAGACAAGCTCATTCTGGACATGATTTCAGAAGAGGCTCCGCCGAGGCTATATCCCCGCACATTGGCCCAGCAGGGCTATATCTTTGAGGATCTGCGCCGAAGCCCCGCACTGGCTTGGGAGGCGGTACAGGCATATCATTTTCAGGATGCCCTGGAGAATTTCAGGGAGGAACTGGAGTTTTTCTTTCAGTCCATCTGTGCAGTTCAGCGCCGGTGCCCGGTAGACGTGCTGTATTTTTACACGCCCACCACGGACCTGATCGGGCACTGTGCCATGTACCGGGATGACAGTGAGACACTGACTGCCGCCTACCAGCTGCTGGATCAGTATGTGGGGAGATGGGTTGACGCACTCCAGCCGGAAAATACCGTGGTACTGTCAGACCACGGGATGTGCAACTTCAAGGACTTGGTCCAGTGTGAGGATGAGGCCGTCCGCCGGGAGGCTTTCGCGGCCCGGGATGAGGTAATCTGGCTGCCAAACGGATACATTGCTTTCGAAGCTCATAATGGAGCGATATTGTTCACTGCTCACGCCTTAAAAGGGACTTTTATTGCAGGCGGACATGACATCCGTCATACAGTGATAGAGCAGATGCGGACGCTGGATGTATATCCCACACTGTTGGAATTGATGGGTGTCCGGATTCCTGATGGACGGGCGGGTTTTGTAGAGGATATTTTTAATCGCGGCCTGGTCAATCAGGAGCGGCTTTTACCAATGGTGGTGCCTTGTCAGCAGGCGGCCGTGCTGCAGTGCTGTTTGCCCAGCGTGACCGATATTGTTCTTAATGAACTGTATGTTCACAACCGTTTTACACAATTCACGGTAATCGGAGAGGAAAAGTATCGGGAGATCTTTCTTCACAATCCTCGAGTGAGAGGCTTTGTGCCCTATGAGGCCTTTGATCCCGCCGTGTTTGACGAGGTGTACTGCGGCATCCACAACGGAATTTCCGGCCTGACCCGGCACGTCCGGGTCCGCTGAGGAGACGCTTATGATTTACGTCAGAACACATGCCTATAATGCTGAAAAAACCCTGGAACGAGCGGTAGACAGCATATTAAGTCAAACATATCAGAATTTCGAGTATCACATCCTGGACAACGGGTCTACTGACCAGACTGGAAAGCTGATCAGAGAGTACGCCAGAAAAGATTCCCGGATTGTGCCGTATTACAACAAGGTCAACCGCGCCTTTGAGGAAAATCCGGACTTTTGGAATCTCTCAAAGAAAATACCAGACGGGGATTATTTCTGCATTCTGGACGCGGACGATTGTTATGAAGAGACGTTTTTTGAGGAGATGCTGGATTTCATGGCGGAAAACCGTCTGGAGATGGCGGCCTGCGGCACGGTATTCGTGGACGGAGATTCCGGTCGGGTTGTAGGAGACAGGGTCCTGCCGCAGAGCGTCCTCGTAAACACGCCGAAGCGGATGGACGCGTATTTTCCCATCATTCATTGGAACCTGCGGCAGGTCTGGGGAAAACTCTATTCCTCCAGGGCGGCGGCGGCCAGGTATGAGACGGATATTCCGGACTGGTGGCCCAGGGCTTACGGCGGCGACACGATTAACGTGATGGAGTGTGTCAAGGCGGCGGGATCTTTTGGCGTATACGGCAAGGCGCTTCATCGATATACGGTATCTCGAAAATCCGTGTCCCATCAATGGATCCCCGGACGGGAGACTGCCGATGTAACGCTCCACGAGAAGACCCTTGAGTTCCTGCGGCATCAGTGCGGAAAGGTCTCCGTCCGAAACCTGCGGTTTCTCTATTTGGTGTATTTTAACGCACTGAAAGACACCCTGGCGGTTTGGGCCGGCGCGAATCTTCCCTTCTCGGAGAAATTGGAGATCCTGCACCGCCTTTTCTCCCAGGAAATCATGAGGGAAACGCTGGCGGCGGATATGGAGGAGTACGGCGTTGGAGAGGCGGAGAAACGGGAGCTCCTCCAGGCGATTTTTCAGAGCCTTGAGAAGTACGGCTGCGCAGCGGCGGATATCCCGCGCCTGTGCGCGGTGTGTGCCCTGTGGAATCCGGATTTTGAGACGCTGGTCCCTCCGGAACGTCTGGGGTGGTATATGGAGCATATTCCCGGCCTAATGCCGTCGCTTGCTCTGGGGAAATATCCGGAGTCGTTCCACCTTTTGATGGAAGCCGTGGAGTCCGGCTGCCGGGAGGACTTCCCGGTGGAACTGGCCAGAACTCTGGCCGCTTTGCTGGGGGACCAGGGCGCATATATCCTCTGTTCCAAGCTGTGGATCGAAGCGTTGCTGCGGAAAGGAGACCTGAAGCAGGCGGAACAGGAGCTGACGGAGTGGGAAGCGATCCTGCCGGAGGACAGAGAGCTGGCAAAACTTCGGAAAGCGTTTTTCGGCGAGGGAGGGACCTGAAATAAAAAAATTGCTGCTCTACGGCCACGGCGGAGCCTATAACCACGGGGCGGAGGCCATCCTGCGTTCCAGCATCCCCTTATTCCGTAAAGTCGGCGTCCCAATTCTGCTGTCCACCCACTTTCCGGAACAGGACCGGGCGTTCGGTCTTGACAAACTGGTGGACCGCCTGATTCCGGCGGACCTGTCCTTGGTGCCGGAGGAGCGGGCCGCCGGAACATTTGAGGAAAAAGAGCGGATTGCCGCGAGGATCTACCGGGAGGCCCTGGCGGAGATCGACAGGGATACCATCTGCGTCGGCGTGGGGGGCGACAATTACTGCTATCCCAATTGGCACCGGCAGGCGCTCTTTCACCACGCCGCCCGGGAACGGGGCGGACAGAGTATCCTGTGGGGCTGCTCCATCCAGCCGGAGATGATCGATGAACAAATGGCGGAGGTCCTGCGGACACATGACCGGATATTTGCCCGGGAGAGCTTGACGGCGGGGGCTCTGCGGGGCCACGGGATTGTGCGGGTAACACAAATGCTTGATCCGGCGTTCTCCCTTCCCGCGGAGCCGGTGCCGCTGCCCGAGGGATTCCGGGGCTGTGCCGCCGCCATCAATCTCAGCCCGCTGATGCTGCGCCGGTCTGACCGGCTGTTGAGCGACTTCGTGGAAACCGCCCGTCTTCTTTTGAAAAAGGCGGACACGCTGCTCCTCCTGCCCCATGTCACCATGCCGGCGGACGATGACCGGGAGGCTTTGGAAAAGCTGGCCCAGCACCTGTCGCCGGAGGAATGCAGTCGGATCTGCCGGGCTCCTGAATATGCCAACGCGGCCCAGAGAAAATATCTGATCTCATGCTGTGAAATACTGGTTTGCTGCCGCACCCATGCGTCTATTGCAGGATACTCGACCGGAGTACCCACACTGGTGATGGGTTATTCTGTCAAATCCCGAGGCATTGGACTGGACCTGGGAATGGAGCGGTGGGTCATTCCTGCGGAAGATAGTGAGAAACTTTCGGAGCGGGCGGCGGAACTGTGGGAATGCCGACATCAAATCCGGGCCCACCTGCTGGAGGCATTAGATGGTATGCTACAGTCGGAAAATCGTTAATGAAATTCTCTTTCGCAAAGTTCAACAGAGACGATGTTTCTGCCTGCAAGGAGAAGAAGACCTCCTTTAACGTGGTTCTGGGCGATATTGAAAAGCTGTTCGAGCTGAAAGCCAAAGGGCCTGAAAGCGACAAGCTGATGCTGACCGACTACGAGAAGAGTGTGAACGGAAAAGACACCGGCATGGCCGCCCAGGCGGAGTATGTGGCTTACGGCACCTATGAGCCCCTGACCGTGACTATTACTCATATTCTCAACAACAAGTCCGGCGTATCGTTTACCTCCTACAGTCACACCGGACTGCCGGTGGTCATGCTCGCGGACGGCGTGAATGCGGAGCAGTTCAACAGGGACCGTGACAACACGGAAATTTACACCAAGCTGACCGTGATGCTGGCTGTAAAGTAACTGCCGGCTCGTACTTTCTCAATAAAAGAGGCCGCTCCCGTCCACGACGGGAGCGGCCTCGGCCTTATCAGGAGAGGGAGCGGGGATTTCCGCCAGCGATTCAAGGAATATCAGCGGAAATACGCATTGAACGGACCACCTGTATGCCTCCGAAAGAAAGGAGCCGTGCGCCAGGATCTGGAACCTTACATACATTTTACAAAAGTTCTCTTTCGGACTTTACATTCAGGTTATATCCTTGTTCTTGTGGGCGGACTTCGTGTCCTTCCCGAAAACGAAAATAAGAACAAGGAGTAATTCAAGATGAGAAAGATGCAAAAGTGGATGGGCATCGCGCTGGCCGCCATTGCCGCGGTTTCAGTCCTGTCCGGCTGCTCCCGGAGGGCGAACATGTCCGGCACGGTGACCACCGACGGCTCCACCTCTATGGAGAAGGTGATCGGGGCGCTGGGCGAGGCCTTCCAGAACGAGAACAACGGCGTGGCCTTTACTTACAACCCCACCGGCTCCGGCTCCGGCATCACAGCCGTGCGGGAGGGCCGCTGCGACATCGGCCTCTCCAGCCGCTCCCTGAAGGACGAGGAGAAGAACGGCGGCCTCACCGAGACGATTCTGGCCCTGGACGGCATCGCGGTGATCGTTCACCCGGACAACCCGGTCTCCGACCTGGACGTGGACACCATCGCCAAGCTCTACACCGGCGAGATTACCAACTGGAGGGACGCGGGCGGCAATGACGCGCCGGTAGTCCTCATCGGCCGGGAGGCGGGCAGCGGCACCCGAGACGGCTTTGAGTCCATCACCGGAACCTCTGAGAAGTGCCAGTACCGCCAGGAGCTGACCTCTACCGGCGACGTGGTCACCGCCGTGGCTCAGAACCCGGACGCCATCGGCTACGCCTCCCTGGCCAATCTCAGTGACAACGTGAAAGCCCTCACCGTGGGCGGCGTGGCCCCCACAGAGGACACGGTGAAAGACGGCAGCTATGTGATCCAGCGGCCCTTCGTCCTGGTGACCAAGGCAGACGCCAAGCTCTCCGGCGCGGCCCAGGCGTTCTTTGACTTTGCCACCTCCGCCGACGCCGCCCCCCTGATTGCCAAGGCCGGTGCGGTGGCGGTCCACTGAAACCCACCGGGGAGCGGCGGCGGACAGACAGCCGCCGCTTTCCCATAACAGGAGGCAACGATGATACGAAAGCGTCAACAACTTGTGGAGACGATCATCCACGGAATATTCCTGCTACTGGGCCTGGTTACGGTGGGCTGCGTGCTGCTCATCACGGTGTATCTGATTCTCTCCGGCATCCCCGCCCTTCGGCAGGTTGGGCTTGTGCCCTTTCTGCTGGGGGATACCTGGGAGTCCACGGCAAAGGAACCCTCCTTCGGCATCCTGCCCTTTGTCCTCACCAGCGTGTACGGAACCGCTGGGGCCATTTTCTTCGGGGTGCCTGTGGGATTTTTCGCGGCGGTCTACCTGGCAAAGATGGCTCCGGCCCGGATCAAAGCCACGGTGGAATCCGCCGTCAGCCTGCTGGCGGGCATTCCGTCTGTGGTTTACGGGTTGGTTGGAATGCTGATTTTGGTGCCGGGCATCCGGACACTGTTCCGTGTCCCCGACGGAGCCAGCCTGCTGGCGGCCATTGTGGTGCTGGCCATCATGATCCTGCCCTCCATCATCAAGGTGTCGGTCACCGCGCTGGAGGCGGTGCCCCAGGAATACGAGGACGCCTCCCTGGCTCTGGGGGCCACGCCCGTTGAGACCTATTTCCGGGTCTCCGCCCCGGCGGCCAAAAGCGGCATCGCAGCGGCGGTGGTGCTGGGGGTGGGGCGGGCCATCGGAGAGGCCATGGCGGTGATGATGGTCTCCGGCAATGTGCCCAATATGCCCGCTCTTTTCCAGAGCGTCCGGTTCCTCACCACGGCGGTGGCCAGCGAGATGGCCTACTCCAGCGGCCTGCAGCGGCAGGCCCTGTTTTCCATCGCCCTGGTGCTCTACCTGTTTATCCTGCTGATCAACGCCGCGCTGAACTTTTTCCTGAAACGGAACAAGGAGGGGGGATGATGGAAAACAACTCGATTTCTACCGGCCGGAAGGCCTATATTGCCCTGATGAAAGGCCTGTGTCTCCTGTCGGCGGCCGTCACCTGCGGGATCGCCCTGTTCCTGATCGGCTATGTGCTCTTCAAGGGCGTCCCCAGCATCACCTGGGAGCTGTTGTCCACCAGGCCCAGCTATCTGGCGGGCACCATCGGCATTCTGCCGGATATTCTCAACACGGTCTACCTCATCATCGCCACCCTCCTGATCGTCCTTCCCCTGGGGGTAGGCGCGGCCATCTACCTGACGGAGTACGCCCAAAACAAGCGGCTGGCGGCGGTCATTGAGTACGCGGCGGAGACCCTGTCCGGCATCCCGTCCATCATCTTTGGCCTGGCGGGAATGCTGCTCTTTGCCAATACCTTCGGCTCCTGCCTGCTGGCCGGGGCGCTGACCCTGGTGATCATGAACTTGCCCACCGTCATGCGTACCGCCCAGGAGAGCCTGAAAACGGTGCCGGCAGGTTACCGGGAGGGCGCCTTCGGCCTGGGGGCGGGAAAGTGGCGCGTGGTGCGCACGGTGGTGCTCCCCGGCTGCGTGGACGGAGTGGTCACCGGGTGCGTCCTGTCGGCTGGCCGTATTCTGGGGGAGAGCGCGGCGCTGCTGTTCACGGCGGGTCTTGCCCACACCCTGAACGGTTTCTTTGCCAGCCTGGCCAGTCCGGGGGCCGCCCTCACGGTGGCACTGTACCTCTACGCCAAGGAGCCCGGCCCCGGCGGGGCGGAGGCATCCTTCGCCATCGCCGCCATTCTCATGGCGCTGACCCTGGGAATCAACCTGATCGCCATACTGGCAGGCCGGTATTTCAAGAGAAGGAGCGCGCTATGAGCAGTATCATCACCGCCAAAGATCTGTGCCTGTGGTATGGCGGCACCCAGGCGCTGAAAAATATCGACATACAAATTCCGGAGAACAGCATCACAGCCCTGATCGGTTCCTCCGGCTGCGGCAAATCCACCTTTTTGAAAACCCTGAACCGGATGAACGACCTGATCCCCGGCGTGAAGATTACCGGTGAGGTGAACTATGAGGGAACGGATATCTATGCCCCCGGCCTGGATGTGAACCTGCTGAGGAAAGAGATCGGCATGGTGTTCCAGAAGCCCAACCCCTTTCCCATGTCCATCTACGACAACATCGCCTACGGTCCCCGCACCCACGGCGTCAAGGGCAGGGCCAGGCTGGACGAAATCGTGGAGCGGTCTCTGCGGGGGGCGGCCATCTGGGAGGAGGTGAAGGACCGGCTGAGGAAAAACGCCCTGGGCCTGTCCGGGGGCCAGCAGCAGCGGCTGTGCATCGCCCGGGCCCTGGCGGTGGAGCCCAAGGTGCTGCTGATGGACGAGCCCACCTCCGCCCTGGACCCCATTTCCACCTCCAAGATCGAGGAGCTGGCCATGCGGCTGAAGGAACGGTACACCATTGTGATCGTCACCCACAATATGCAGCAGGCCGTGCGTATCTCGGACTATACCGCCTTTTTCCTCCTGGGAGAGCTGGTGGAATTTGGCGGCACAGAACATCTCTTTGCCCAGCCGGAGCGCAAAAAGACGGAGGACTACATCACAGGGAGGTTCGGATAAATGCGGAGCAAATTTGACGAACAGCTTACGCTGATGAAAAACGAGCTGATCCGGATGGGCGCGCTGTGTGAGGAGGCCATCTCCCTGACAGCCAAGGCCCTGAGCGACGGTGACAGGGTTCTTGCGGAAAAGGTAGAGCCGTTGGAAGCCGAGATCGACCAGATGGAGCGGGACATTGAGAACCTGTGTCTGAAACTCCTGCTCCAGCAGCAGCCGGTGGCCAGGGACCTGCGGCAGATTTCCGCCGCCATGAAGATCATCACGGATATGGAGCGCATCGGAGACCAGGCCGCCGATATCGCGGAGATCATCTTGTCGATGCTCTCCGAAGGCTATGCCCCGGAGGACGTGGGCCACATCCGGGAGATGGCGGCGGAGACCATCCGGATGGTCACGGAGAGCGTGGACGCCTACGTCCGGCAGGATACGGATCAGGCCAGGCTGGTCATCACCCACGATGATGTTGTTGACCGCTATTTCGCCCAGGTGCGGAAGGTGCTGATTCAGAACGTTGCGGAGGAGCCCTCCTCGGGGGAGCATGTTCTGGACCTGCTGATGATCGACAAGTATCTGGAGCGGATCGGCGACCACGCGGTCAACATCGCCGAGTGGGTGATCTTCTCTGTGACCGGCAGCAAAAAGGGATGAGGTTGATGGAAGGCGGTTCCTGTGTTATGATGGAGCCGTCCCAAAACAGCCATAAAGAGGTGCGGTATGATTTTTTGCGTAGAGGATGACGAGAGCATCCGGAGCCTTGAACTGTATACGCTCCGTGCCGCCGGCTTTGAGGCCGAGGGCTTCCCGGACGGCGATTCGTTCAGGAAAACGCTCCGCGCGGAAAGGCCGGAGCTTGTCATCCTGGATGTGATGCTGCCGGGGGAGAGCGGCGTGGAGCTGCTGAAAAAAATGAAGGCATCTGAACATACCCGTGAGATTCCCGTCATCATGGCGACAGCCAAGGGCGCGGAATACGACAAAATTCAGAGCCTGGATCTGGGGGCGGACGACTATCTGGTCAAGCCCTTCGGCATGATGGAGATGGTATCCCGCGTCAAGGCGGTGCTGCGCCGGTGCCGCCCCGTGCGGAACCGGGAGATTTTGGCGGCGGGCAATCTGGTGGTGGATTTAGTGGAGCATACCGTCATGGCGGACGGCGAGCGGGTCGCGCTCACCTTCAAGGAATTTGAGCTGCTTCGGCTGTTTCTCTCCGCCCCCGGTACGGCGTTCACAAGGGAAAGGCTCCTGGCGAATATCTGGGGAGGGGAGTATTCCGGTGAGACACGGACCGTGGATATGCACATACGCACCCTGCGGCAGAAGCTGGGGAATTATGGGGCGATGATTGAGACCGTCCGAAATGTGGGCTACCGGCTGGAGGAAAAGCCATGAGAGGGAAAATCTTTCGTTCCACGCTTGCGACAGCGGCGGCGGTGTTGCTGGCGAACCTCGTGATCGTACTGGGCTGTCTGTATCAGTATTTCAGCACAGCGCGGGTCAGCCAGCTCAAGGATGAGCTGCGGCTGGCGGCCTATGCGGTGGAGGAGAGCGGACGGGCCTATCTGGAACAGCTGACGGCCCGTGATTACCGCTATACCTGGACGCCGGATTACCGGCTGACCTGGATCGCCTCGGACGGAAGCGTGCTGTTTGATACGGCGGAGCCCGCGGAGAACCTGGAGAATCATGGGGACCGCGCGGAAGTTCGGGAGGCGTTCGCCGCGGGGGAGAGCAGCAGCGTCCGCTGCTCCGAGACGCTGACGGAGCGGACGCTCTATTACGCGCGGGCGTTGAACAATGGAACCGTGCTGCGCATCTCCGTCAGCCAGGCAACGGTACTGGCTCTGGTGCTGGTCGTGGTTCGGCCGGTTTTGCTGGTGGGGATTCTCGCGGTCATTCTCTCCGCGGTTCTGGCCAACCGGATGGCTGGGCGGGTCGTTCAGCCGCTCAACACGTTGGATTTGGCGCATCCGCTGGAGAACGATGTCTATGAGGAGCTGTCCCCCCTGCTGCGGCGCATCCAGCAGCAGCGCGGCCAGATCAGCGAACAGCTGCGGGAGCTGCGGGCCAGAACCGACGAGTTCGAGCAGATTACGGGCCACATGAACGAGGGCCTGGTGGTGCTGGATCAGAAGGGGACCATCCTGAGCATCAATCCGGCGGCCCGGAAGCTGTTCGGCGCGGACCCATCCTGCGTCAGAGGGGATTTTCTGACGGTGGAACGCGGCCATGAGATCAGCCGGGCGATTCAGTCCGCTCTGGAAAGCGGACACAGCGAAATTCGGGCGGAGAGAAACGGCCGGGAAATACAGTTTGACATCAGCCGGATCGAATCGGACGGCGCGGTCATCGGAACGGTGCTGCTGGCCTTCGACGTGACGGAACAGGCCTTTGCCGAGCGGAACCGCCGGGAATTTACCGCCAATGTGTCCCACGAGCTGAAAACGCCGCTACAGTCCATCACCGGCAGTGCCGAGCTGCTGGAAAACGGGCTGGTCAAGCCGGAGGACATACCGCGGTTTACCGGCATGATCCGCACGGAGGCCGCGCGCCTGGTGACTCTGGTGGACGACATCATCCACCTCTCCCAGCTGGACGAGGGGGCGGCGCCGGATCGGGAGACGGTTGATCTGCTGGAGACGGCGGAGGATGCGGCGTCTGCCCTGCGTGACAGCGCCGCTGAAAAGGGAATCCATGTCTCCGTCTCGGGAGAGAGCGTTTCCATTAGCGGTGTACGGAGCTTTTTATATGAGATGATCTGCAATCTCTGTGACAACGCCATAAAATACAATGTGGAAAACGGCTGTGTGGAGATTACCGTCTCCAGCAGAGAGCGGGAGGCCGTTGTGACCGTCAGGGACACGGGCATCGGCATCCCGGCGGAGTATCAGTCCAGGGTGTTCGAGCGGTTTTTCCGGGTGGATAAGAGCCGGTCCAAGGCCTCCGGCGGCACCGGGCTGGGGCTTTCCATCGTCAAGCACATTGCGCAGTATCACGGCGCGGCCATTGAACTGCGGAGCGAACCCGGCCGCGGCACCGCCGTTTCGGTCGTATTCCCTCTGCATCCGGCAAATGTGTAATCGCAGGCAAAAAAATGTTTAAGCCAGCCATTTGGAACTGATGTATGGTCGATCTTTTATTTATCTGAGCGGGACTTTCGTAAAAGTGTAGATGAATATATCCAGTTTTATAATGAAATTTGTCCCCATAAAACACTGGCATATGAGACAGCGGCACATTTTGAAGAGTTATATGAGAAATGGGAGATTTCTTGTTTTTATCTGAAAAAACCACAATCTAAAATTTTTTCATTTTCACTTTTTCAGCGTTTTTTGATTTTAACCCCAATAACCAGCTTTCCAAAGTCCTTCATTTACAGGGCTTTAAGTGAAAAACCAGCCTTGATTCTCGATAAAGCAGTTCGAAAATCAAGGCTGGTTCAATTTTCAATTGGCTCAGTGATCGCTGTGGTACACCCCGACGCCCCTGGCCACATTTACCACGAAGTCCTGCACGTTGGTAATCATACCGACGGAGCTCAGACTCCCGCGGTCTTTCAGCTTGTTCACCACGAACTCCGAAATATCGACAACGTACAGATACACCGGCCGTATGGCGCCGTTCACCACGCGGAAGGAGGGAGTCATATTTCCCGTCGCGATGGTATGCAGCTGCGTGGCCAGGCAGATCACCGTGGTCGCGTGGCGGACAAGAGCGCGCATGGCGGACTGTCCCTCGTAGGAATCGGCATACACCTCCGGCAGGGGGCCGTCATCCCGGATGGAGCTGGTCAGAACAAAGGGAACCCCCTTTTTCGCGCACGCGTAAATGATCCCGTCGGAGATCTGTTTTTCTTCGATAAAGCGGGGGATCGATCCGCACTTACGCACCTCGTTGATGGTGTCCAGGTGGTTGTAATGCCCGTTATAGTGGGGCTGCTGGGTATAGATGTTCTGTCCAAGGGCGGTTTTCAAATAGCCCGCCTCCAGGTCGTGGGTCGCCAGTGCGTTTCCGGCCAGCAGTCCGCTGACAAAGCCGTTTTCAATCAGCCGCTGCATGGCGGTGCGGGAGTCGCTGTCAAAGGCGCAGGCCGGGCCCATCACCCAGACGATATTGCCGTGCTCCCGCTCGTGCTGAAGCAGGGGATAGAGCTCGTCATAGTCCCTGGAATACGCGGTTTCACGGGAACGGCCCGTGCGGAAAGCAAAGACGTCTTTTTTGCCCGTCTCCTGGACAAATCCGCTGTCATGCACATAGATGCCTTCCTCGCCCTGTTCCGTGCGGCCCAAAAGAACCAGATCGCCTTTTTTGATATTACGCATCTCCACCACATCCAGACGGCCGTCGCTCCGCAGGAGAACAGAGCAGTCCATCCGGCTCTCCTCTGCCAGTCTCCACTGGCCGTTGAGCTTGAAATACTCCGGATACATGGACGTGCTGTGGTATCCCTCCGGCGCGACGCCGTCCATCTGGGCCCGCTCCACTTTCACGTCCGGCGCCCCGGCCAGTGCCGGCTGGGTGAAGTCCGGCGCGTGATAGGCCGGCAGTACAAATTCCATCATCTGCTCCTCCTTTGATTGTTTTTTATTTGCTCCCTGAGAGGGACCCAGGGAGCTGGTTTGTTTCGAAAATGGGCTGATCTCGTTGTGACTGTCAAGCCGGTTTTGGCGGTCTGCCCCCGTCGTCACCGCGCGTCTCCATAGAGATGACCCTCAGCTGGAAAATGTGTGGAAACTCTCGGCCAACAGCTGAAAAGGCCGTGAAACCATCGATTTCACGGCCTTTTTGTGGCGGAGAAGGAGGGATTCGAACCCTCGAGACCCTTTAGGGGCCTACATGATTTCCAATCATGCGCCCTCGACCAACTAGGCGACTTCTCCATAGCTGTTCCAGTGCTTTTCCGCATATGTGATTGCACGCTGTCAAAATGACAGCGTTATTATTATAGCAGAGCTTTGCCCAAAGTCAAGTCCCTATTTTCAAGATTTTCAAAAAATGGCACCCAAAATTGCGAAGACCGGCGGAGGAGCCGCGGAGGCAGCTGCCGCCGCGCTCCGGCAGACGCGCATCCTCCGGCCTCCGCCCATATAATCCACACGTGTCCGCCCGGCACCAGCCTCGGACATCTGCCGGCCTGCCCCGCCATTTTTGCCGCGAAATCTAAAGGTTCTTCTAGGAAATCGGATCGGTTTGTGATATACTATACCAGATTTTTGAGAGAAACGGCGGAGGGGCCGGGGAGAGGTGAGGGCGTTGGAGACCGTCAGCGGGGTCAGCAGCTGGAAATTGACCGTCCGCCGGGAGGGGGACGGAATCGCCGTTTTGCGGGCGGTGACCTGCGAGGAATCCGCCGTTCTGCCGGAGGCGCTGTGGGGCCAGCCGGTAACGGCCTTGGATGACCACGCCCTGGCGCCCGGCGCCGGGCCGGTTCCCGGACAAGAGGTGCGGGTGGCCTGCGGGCCCCTGCCGCCGGACGTCCAGTGGGACAACCGGGACCTCCGGGACCTGACCCTGCCCGCCTCCCTGGAGCGGGTGGGGGACTACGCCCTTTTCAACTGCGGGGAGCTGAAAACCCTGCGTCTGGGGGACGGCGTGCGGTACTGGGGCGGAGGGGCCATTATGAACTGCCGCCGTCTGGACACCTTCCAGGTGGACTGCGCCGGCCGGGAGGGGGAGCTGCTGGCCTACTTTGCCGGAGAGCTGCCGGGGGAGCTGGACGTGACGCTGCGCCGGGGCGGCGGGACGGCGGCGAGGCTGATCTTCCCGGAGTACGTGGAGGTCTACGAGGAGAACTGCCCCGCTCACCATTTTGATTACAGCATCTACGGCGCGGGCTACGGCTACCACCACTGTTTCTACGGGAAAAAGCTGGACCTCAAGGCCTACGACGCCCTGTGGAGGCCCATGCTGGCCATGGAGCACGAGGCGGGGTGCGCCCTGCGGCTGGCCTGGTGGCGCCTGCGGTACCCGGCGGAGCTGACGGACCGGGCCGCGGCGGACTACCGGGCCTATCTCCGGTCCCACGTCCTGGAGGCCGTGGCATTTCTGCTGTCCCTGGAGGACACCGGGGACCTGCGGCTGCTGCTGGCGGAGGCCCCGCCGGACCGGGCGGCGCTGTCAGCCGCCTGCGCCCTGGCCCGGGAGCGGGGGAACGCCGCCGCCCTGGCGCTGCTGCTGGAGGAACAGCACCGGCGGTTCCCCACCGGAGCTGCCCGGGACTTTGCGCTGTGAGGGCTTTTGGAAAAGAGGTGTTTTGTTGGAGCGGGGCTATGAGAAAATTGGACAGGAGATCCTCGCCGCCGCCCGGAACGAGCTGTACCTGAACCTGCCCTATCTGGACGCGGCGCTGTGCGCCCTGGCCTTTCAGCCCGGCGGCGGGGTGACGCTGTCCCTGGCCACCGACGGGGAGACGCTGTACTACGACGGGGCCTTTTTGGCGGAGCGGTACCTCCGCTCCCGGACGGCGGTGAACCGGGCGTACCTCCACGTGCTGCTCCACTGCATGCTCCGCCACCTGGGGAAGAAGCGGGGCAGGGCTCCGGAGCTGTGGGACCTCGCCTGCGACGCGGCGGTGGAGAGTATTCTGGATGGGCTGGACTACCCCTGCCTGGCGGGGGACGGCGCGCCGCTGCGGCGGAAGTTCTACGGGGAGTGCCGCATGGACATGCCGGTGCTCACCGCGGAGGGCATCTACCGCCGATTGCTGCGGCTGGCCCTGCCGGAGTATGAGCTGGCCCGGCTCCAGCGGGCCTTTCTGGTGGACGACCACGGGCTGTGGGACATGGAGCGTCAGGACGATCAGGAGCAGAGCCGGCGGCAGGACGAGCGGTGGAGGGACCTCTCGGAGAAGACCCGAACCGGCATGGAGACCGTGCTGGCGGGGCAGTCCACCGGCGAGGAGGCAGTGCTGGAGCAGATCCGGGTGGCGGTCCGGGACGATGTGGACTACCGGGCCTTTCTCAGGCGGTTCGCCGTGCCCCGGGAGGTCATGGCGGTGGACGGCGACGCCTTTGACTACGGCTTTTACGCCTACGGCCTGCGGCTCTACGGGAACCTTCCCCTGGTGGAGCCCCCGGAGACCCGGGAGGAGAGGCGCATTGAGGATTTCGTCATCGCCGTGGACACCTCCATGTCCACCTCCGGGGAGCTGGTGCGGCAGTTTCTGGCCTGCACCTACGCCATTCTGCGCAGTACGGAGACCTTTACCCGGAAGGTGAACATCCGCATCATCCAGTGTGACGACCAGGTGCGCGCCGACACGGTGATCCGCGGCCTGGAGGACCTGCGGCGCTACATGGAGGACTTCCAGCTTGCCGGCGGCAGCGCCACGGACTTCCGGCCGGTGTTTGACTATGTGGCCCGTCTGCGGAAAGAGGGGGCCTTCACCAGTCTGCGGGGGATGATCTACTTCACCGACGGCATGGGAATCTATCCCCAGCGGCGGCCGCCCTGGGAGACGGCGTTTGTGCTGCTGGAGGAGCCGCCCATGTCCGTGCGGGTGCCGCCCTGGGCCATCCGGCTGGTGCTGGGGCTGCCAGGGCTGGAGAGGGCGGTTTCCGCTGCCGCGGAGGTAGAGGATGCGATTGATCCGGCGGAGCTGCCGGAGCTTTAAAATGGTTCTCGCCCTGGCGGGCGGGGCGGGGATTCAGCCATGATGATGGCTGGGCAATGCACCCCCCATTTCTCTTTTCTCTGTCATG
>CAMNRF010000029.1 GCA_946551795.1 uncultured Oscillibacter sp. | reverse complement strand
GGCGCTTGATGTGGACGTCCACGGTGCGGCTGTCGCCGAAGTAGTCGAAGCCCCACACCTCGTCCAGCAGCTGGTTGCGGGTGTAGACCCGGTTGGGGGTGGAAGCCAGGTGGTAGAGGAGCTCCAGCTCCTTGGGGGGCGTGTCGATCTTCTTCCCGTCCACGATCAGCTCGTAGGAGTCCAGATCCACCACCAGCTTGTCGAAGGTCAGCCGCTTGCTGGTGTCGTTGGGGATCTCCGTCCGCCGCAGGACCGCGTTGATCCGGGCGATGAGCTCCTTCATCTCGAAGGGCTTGACGATGTAGTCGTCGGCCCCCATCTCCAGGCCCTGGATGCGGTCGAAGACCTCGCTCTTGGCGGTGAGCATGATGATGGGCACCTTGCTGGTCTCCCGGATCTTGGCGCAGACGGCCCAGCCGTCCATCACCGGCAGCATGATGTCCAGCAGGATCAGGTCCGGGGCCTCCCGCTGGAACTCCTCGATGGCCCGCCCGCCGTCCCCGGCGATGCGGACGTCAAAGCCCTCCTTTACCAGGTACATGTGGATCAGGTCGGAGATGTTGCGGTCGTCCTCCACTACCAGGATATTGCGTCCCATGGCGCTCCCTCCAATTCTGGCAAAATCTGATTTCTATTATACCGGTTTCTGTCCCGGGATGTTGAATTTTCTGTTAAGGAAACACTGATTCAATCAACGTGCGCGGATTTGCACCAGAAGTTTTTGCTGGCAAGGAAGAAAATCACGGGAATCCTGACGGATTCCAAAATTTTCTGAGGCAGATCAGCGGAAATTTATGGTGTAAAGACGCGTCGGGGATTGATTCAGTGATTCCTTAAGGAATCGGCGGAAGACGGCGCTCTTCAGGGCAGGGTCTCCGTCAGGGCCAGGCACCGGTCCCCCGCCTGGGCGGCGGCGGTGAGGAAGGCCCGCAGGCCCGCCGCGCCGGCGGCGTCCCCCAGCCAGATCCGCACGTCTCCCCGCTGGGCGGAGACCTGCCGCAGGAGGCTCTCGGCCTGGACGCTGTCCCGCAGTCCCGTGTCGGAGCGGTCCAGCTCCGTCTCCAGGCAGGAAAAGCCCGCCGCCCGGGCCTCCCGCCGGGCCCCCTCGTCTCCGTTTCGGACCAGGGCCAGACGGGTCTTGCCCATGGTGGCCCGGGCCAGCAGGCGGTTCCCGGCCTCCAGCTGCTCCGCCGCCGTCCTGTCCGGGTCGGCGGCATCCGCCAAAAGGCCCACGGCGTGTCCCGTGGCGGCCATGCGCCGCAGCAGGTCCCCCTGGCCCTCCAGGAATTCCGGAGAGCAGAAGAAGGCCGCCCGGGCATCGTGGGCGTCCAGCGCGTCCAGCTGGGCCGCCGTGTCCTCTCCCGCCTCCAGGCAGAGGTAGACGGTCTTCCCGTCCCCGGCCGGAACCTGGGCGCCGCCGGGGGTGTTTCCTCCGCCGTCCTCCGGCTGCCGCTCCCGCAGGTACTGCTCATACCGCATGGCGATCTGGCTGAAGGCGGCGTTGATGAAGTCCTTCTCCGACAGGCCGAAGTTGGGCTGCCGCAGCCAGACCAGGGCGCCGTAATTGTCCCCGTCGGCGGTCTTGAGGGACAGGGGCGTCACGGAGTACTCCAGCTTGAAGAACTCCGCCACCACCGACGCCGGGACGAAGATCTCCCCGCCCCGCCGGATGGCCCCCCGGTAGGTGATATTGCCCTCGGTGTCCCGGACAAAATTGCCGTTCAGGTCGAACATCAGCGAGCCCTCCCGGCCGTACAGGATGCACTGGTTGGGCTTGGAGACGCTGCTGGGGAGGCAGGCCACCCCCAGGGAGCGGTTCACCTGCCCGGTGAAGATGGAGCTGGCCACGTACAGATACCCGTCGGACCAGAAGGGCATGGTGGCGTCGTCCAGAGTGAGGATCTCGTTGCCCGCCGCGGTGAAGTAGACGCTGCCCGCCGCCTCCGCCGCCATGGGGACCAGGCTCCATGCCAGCGCCAGGCACAGCGCCAGCGCCGCCGCCCTCTTTTTCATGGCCCTCCGCCCCCTCTCAAGTTCTTTACTATGAGCAATTCCCAAAATTTCCACCAGCGGGCCGCCGGGCGCCCGCAAGGGGTGCGCCGCGCCCTCGGCAGGGGCCGGCCCGTCTGTCGGGAATTCTGACGTCTTCCAAATGGAGCATTTATTATACCACGATCCGCGGCGGGTTGTAAAGTCCGCCGTCCGGCGGAGCGGCTTCCGCCGCGTATTTTTGACGGGGACACGGCGCAATGGCGGGCACACAGGTTCCCCTCATTCATCCGGGCAGCTCCCAGCGGTAGGGCTCCACGGTGACGCCGGTGTAGTAGTGGGTCAGGATCTCCCGGTAGTCCGCTCCCTCCGCCGCCATGGCGTCGGCGCCGTACTGGCTCATGCCCACGCCGTGGCCGTAGCCGGTGACAAAGAACACCAGCGTCCCCTCCTGCGCCTCCCAGGTAAAGCAGGCGGACCGGAGGCCCAGGGCCGCGCGCAGGGAGGTCCCCTTCACCTCCACGCCCCCCACGGAGAGGGTGGAGACGCTGCCGGCGCTGTCCGTCCGGGCGTCTTTCAGCCACCCCTCCAGGGGGCCTGAGAGGTCCGCCTCCGGGAAGGCGGCCAGGAGCTTCTGCCGGAGCTCCTCCGCGGGAAACTCCACCCGGCTGTAATAGTTGGGGACGCGCTCCGCCGCCTCCGGGGAGGAGACCGCCTGGAGGTAGGGCAGGTCGCTGAGCCACACCTCCCCCGCCGCCCGGGTCAGCCCCGCGGAGGAGGAGTGGAACACCGCCAGGATGGGCACGCCGCCATAGAGGATCACCTCTCCGTCGGTGGCCGTCACGGCCTCCTCGATCTTTTTCTCATAGACGTCCGCGTCCTCCCCCCAGTTCTCCCTGGCCCGGTCCTCGGCGATGTAGGCCTGACAGCAGGTGTGGTCCGTGCAGATGTCGGCGGCATCGCCGTGGCTGCCTCCGGTCTGGAGCTTGTACAGCGTGTAGGTCCGGGCCGCCACCGCCTGGGCCTTCAGGGCCTCCGGCTGGAAGGAGGCGGGCATCTCCGCCCGCACCACCCCCAGGAGGTACTCCCCCAGGTCCATCTCCAGCACCGTGTCCCCGTCCAGCACCTTCAGCGCGAACTCCCCGTCCATCCGGCCGCTGACGAAGGGCGCACCCTCCGTCTCGTCCATCGGGGTCTCCCGCCCGAAGAGGGCCGTGCGGAAGGGCACGACCACCAGCAGCGGCAGGATAAACAGCGCCGCCAGCAGCGCCGCAGACACGGCTACGCTCTGCCGGACCTGATTTCTCCTTCTCATGGGGTTCCTCCTTTGTTCGCGGCCCTGCGGGCCTGTCCTCTCCATTACTCTATGCGCCGGGAGGGGGCGGATAGTCGTGACCGGGGCAAAATGATCATTCCCACCATGGACAAATGCCCCGAACCGTGGTATACTTCCAGATGAATTTTTTATCCGAAAGGATTCTGTGTGATGAAAAAACAACTCCTGGTCCCCCTGGCCGCCGCCGCGGGGGGCGCCGCCGCACTGGTGCTGCGGCTGCTGCAAAACAAGACCGGCTTTGACCCCGCCACCGGGCTGCCCATCCCCGGCAATGCCCCGGGGACGGCTCTGGCGGTGTTTCTGGTCCTGCTGGCCGCCGTGCTGGTCCTGCTGGCACGGCGGCTGCCGGCGGAGAGTGAGGACGGCCCCTTCTTCCCCGAGGACTTCCGTACCGTGAACGCCGGACTGGTGACGCTGCCCATCCTGGGCATCTTCCTCATGGCCGCCTCCGGCGCCCTGGACATCGCCGCCGGGGCGGCGGAGCTCAGCGCCCTGGAGGCGGTGGCCGGACCGGACGGCCCCACGGTGATCTGGTCTGTCTGGGGGCCGGCCTCCGGCCTCACCCTCACCCCCAGGGCCCGGCTGCTGGCCGGGGCGCTGACGCTGGTCTCCGCCGTGAGCCTCTTCCCCGCCGCCGCCTGCTGCCGCCGCCGTCCCGGCGTCCGGCCCAGAACCGCCAGCCCCGCCCTGCTGCTGATTCCGCCGGTGTGCATGGTGGCGCGGCTGGTGCTGGCCTATCGGGTGGACTCCGTGAATCCGGCTCTCCAGGCCTACTATGTGGAGATCCTGGCCCTGACGTTTCTGACCCTGGCCCTTTACCGCCTGTCCTCCTTCGCCTACCACGCCGCCAAGACCCGCCGCTTCGCCCTGTACGCCGGGGAGGGCGTGGCGCTGTGCCTGACGGCCCTGGCGGACGGGGAGAGCCTGTCCGCCCTGCTGCTGTACGCCGGGGGCGCCGCGGCGCTGCTGGGCTTTTTGCTGCTGTGGCTGACGGAGGGCCAGTCGGTGTCGGAGATCGTGGAGGGCGAGGGCCGGGACGCGCCCTGAGCCTCCTGCCGGTCCATGGTATTGTAGCACATTCCCCGCTCCCGTCAACGCGCCGGGAACGGAAACCGGGGCGGAGAGGGCCCCGGGAGAGGGATATTTACAGAAAGTTCAAAAAAATTCAGGATTCTCTTCATATTTTCCGGATATGATGATCCCATCCTCCAAGGAGGAGAACTCCCTCTCATTTCTTTTTCTCTCCAAACACGGCGGCGCGGACCCGGCGGACGGGCGCGCCGCCGTGTTTGTTGTTCCGCCGCCCCCGGAGAGGGCGGCGGAACGCCAGTGTTTTCCCGCGTTTCCTGGAAGACGCTCTTGCAAAAGGCCGGGAGATTCTATATAATGTCGCTACAGAGAGTTTTCGGGACCGGACCCGGGGAACATGGAGGAATGAGCTATGCGAGGAGTTCACAGCGCGGTAGACGATATTCGCCGCACCGTATTCAAGGAGGTCGCCCGGCTGGCCTTTGAGGGCAGCGATCCCCGCCAGGCCGATCAGATCCCCTTCAAGATGATCCAGGGCGACGTGGCCCACCACCGCCACGACGTGTTTCTGGAGCGGGCCATTGTGGAGGAGCGCGTCCGCCTGGCCCTGGGCCTGAACATGCGCTACGCCGGAGACGGCGTACCCATCAGCGAGGACATCCAGTGGGCCGAGAAATTCCAGGAGCACTACCAGAACCCCCTGGTGAACATCATCCCCTACGCCTGCAACGCCTGCCCGCCCAAGCAGATCCGCATCACGGACAGCTGCCAGGGCTGCATCTCCCACCCCTGCATGAACGTCTGCCCCAAGGACGCCATCTACCTGGACAAGGACAAGCACTGCCACATCGATCAGGACAAGTGCATCAAGTGCGGCAAGTGCTACAACCAGTGCCCCTACCGGGCCATCAGCCGCATCGACCGCCCCTGCGCCGCCGCCTGCGGCATGGACGCCATCGAGTCCGACGAGCTGGGCCGGGCGAAGATCAACTACGACAAGTGCGTCTCCTGCGGCATGTGCCTGGTGAACTGCCCCTTCGGCGCCATCGCCGACAAGAGCCAGATCTACCAGCTGGGCAAGGCCCTGCGCCGGGGGGAGAAGGTCATCGCCTGCGTGGCCCCGGCCTTCGTGGGCCAGTTCGGCAAAGACGCCACCCCCGCCAAGCTCAGCGCCGCCATGAAGGTGCTGGGGTTCTACGACGTGGTGGAGGTGGCCATCGGCGCGGATCTGTGCACCGTGGAGGAGGCCCACGACTTTTTGGAGGAGGTCCCCGCCAAGCAGCCCTGGATGGGCACCAGCTGCTGCCCCGCCTGGAGCGTCATGGCCAAGAAGCTCTACCCGGAGTTCGCGGACTATATCTCCATGGCCCTGACCCCCATGGTCATCACCGCCCGCATGGTGAAGAAGGACCACCCCGACGCCAAGATCGCCTTCATCGGGCCCTGCTCCGCCAAGAAGCTGGAGGCCAACCGGCGCACCATCCGCTCCGACGTGGACTACGTGCTCACCTTCGAGGAGCTCCAGGGGATCTTTGACGCGGCGGACATCGACTTCGCGGCCCTCCGGCCCAACCCCGAGGACGAGATGAACGAGGGCACCGGCATGGGCCGGGGCTTCGCTGTGGGCGGCGGCGTGGCCGCCGCGGTGGTGGAGGCCGTCAGGCACATCGACCCGGAGCGGGAGATCCAGATCGAGTACGGCGACGGACTGAAGAACTGCCGCAAAATGCTGGCCATGGCCAAGGCCGGCAAGCGGGACGGCTACCTGCTGGAGGGCATGGCCTGCCCCGGCGGCTGCGTGGCCGGCGCGGGCACCATCCGCCCCGTAAAGGAGAGCACCCTCACCGTCTCCCAGTTCAAGGGCGAGGCGCCGGAGCAGAGCTGCACCGCCAGCCCCTATCTGGACCGGCTGGAGGAAGTGGAGGAGAAGAAGTGACCGCCCGTCCCGGCGGGGCCGCAGAGCGGCCCCGCCGGGACGAAATGGAAAAGCCGTCAATTTTCATCTTGCTTTTTCCAGAAAGAGCTGTTATAATAGACCCCGTTGACGCGGCTGTAGTTCATCGGTAGAACGGCAGCTTCCCAAGCTGCATAGGTGGGTTCGACTCCCATCAGCCGCTCCAGCTCAGAAATTCCCACCACCGCTGCGTTTCCGCCTTGCGGCGAAAACTGCGCTCTGGTGGGGATTTCTTCGCTTTCCACCGCGACTCGCTCCGCTGGACTCGCGGCGGAGAGGGGACGGGGGATGCGAAGCATATATCAAAAGCGGACACCCACTCCCCAAAAGAGAGACAGGCATTGCCTGTCTCTCTTTTGGGGTGCCCCGTCTTTTACCCGCGGTAAAAGACGGCTGCTGCGGCGGGCTGATGGAAATCCCCTCTCCCTGCGGGATTTGAAAGTGCCCTGCATGAAAAGTGGGTATTTGCTCCATCGCTCCACAAGAAGAGACACGCTTCAAGCGTGTCTCTTCTTGCTGTCCGGACGGAATAAAGGGACCTCCGGAAGGAGGCGGGCATAGAATGGGGTGGCCCGCGGAGCGGCTGTCTGAAACGGACATCCTGCCCCGGCGGCGGGCCGTTTGATGCGATTCGATCAAATATCACAGCCCTCTGCCGCCTGAGATCCTGCGGGCGGCGGAAGAAAAGGGGATTCTATGCAGCAGATCCAATGGCAGGATCGGTTCAATATCGGCGTGGAGATTGTGGATCACGCCCACCGCAATCTCTTCGCCATTGTGCAGAAAATCATGGAGCTCTACGTCGAACGGCATGAGAACAAATTTGCCTGCGTGGAGGGAATTAAGTATTTCAAGGCCTACGCCCTCAAGCATTTTGCGGAGGAAGAGGCCTATATGAAGGAGATCGGCTACCCCGGTTACCGGGCCCACAAGCGGCTCCACGACCGGATGCGCTGGGAGACCTTGCCCGCCCTGGAGCGGGCGCTCTACGCCTCCGACTTTTCCACCGAGGCGGTGCAGCGGTTTATCGGCGTCTGCACCGGCTGGCTCACGGGACACATCATGATCGAGGACCGGGCCATCACCGGGCGGGCCGCCAGCGAAACGCCTCCGGCGGACCCCGGCGACGAGTCCTCCGTAATCCGGGCGCTGATCCTGGCCCCCCTGGAGGAGATGTTCGGATGCGGCATCCGGTTTGTGGGCCGGTTTACCGCGGAGGAGTCCATCGGGGACGCGCGGTACTACGAGCTGGTCTGCGCCTCCCGGGACGGAGAGCGCCTGCGGTTTGTGCTGGTCATCGGGGAACCCCTGCTGCTCCGGGCGGCGGGCCTGGTGTTCGGAGTGGATTTCTACGCCCGAAACGAGATCGTCCGGTTCGCCGTCCAGGAGATCGCCCAGAACCTGATCCAGCGGGCCGCGGCGGCCTTCGGCCTGGACTCCGGCACATACCAGCTGGAGGGGGACCGGTTTCTGGAGGAGGAGGAGTACCGCCGGCTGTTCGCGGAGCGTCCGCCCCGGTACAGCCTGCTGTTCCATGTGAATCACGACTGTTTTGCCCTCTGCATCGACCGGCTCTCGGAGCCCGCGTCCCCAAAAGCGGAGGACACCTGAGAGAAAAGACCGCCCTGAGGGCGGTCTTTTCCCGTTTCTATTCGAAGGTCTCCCGGAGCTTCTCCAGGTCCCGGCGGGTCTCCACCCAGTTTTCCACATAGCCGCAGGCGCAGCAGACGTAGCGGATGACGGGGACCTTGCCCAGGAGGGTGGCCCGGGTGGTGTAGATGTTGTTTCCGCTGGCGTGGCGGCCGGGGTTGTCGGGGACGCGGACAACTTGCCGGGAGCCGCACTTGGGACAGGGGGCTCCGTTTTTCATTTCCTCCCCCTCTCCCGCAGCAGGGCCTGCCCCAGCAGGGTCAGCAGGGCCGCGAAGTCCAGAGGGGTGAGGTCCTTTTTCTCTTCCGCCATAACGCGCCTCCTTACCGCCGGGCGGCGCAGATGCGCAGGGACAGCGGAATGGAGACCGCCGTCAGCACCGCCGCCGCGATGGGGGCCAGGACCGCCGCCATGGACAGCAGGGCCGCCATATTACCGGGAACCGGCGCACCGCCGGGGTCCACAATGGCGGCCAGGGCACCCGCCCCGCCGCAGACCAGAAAGATCATCAGAAACATCCCCATGCGCCCCCGCTCCACGCCGAAACGGAACATCAGGGGCAGGGTGATGGCCAGGGTGCACACGCTGGCGCAGAAGCTGATCAGAACGGCCAGGGGAGAGCTGGTCTCCAGCGGGAGAGGGAGCACCCGGATGACCGCCTGGGCCGCCAGGACAAGCACGCCCGCCGCCCCGGCGCACAGCCACCCCAGCACGTACTTGCTCAGCACCAGGTCCCGGGGGGAGTAGGGCATCATGGCCGCCAGCTGGTCCCACTTGCACCGCTCGTCGTAGGCCAGGGCCGTGTAGGGCAGCATGGCGCACCAGATCACCACGAACACGCTGCCGAACGAGCCGTTGCCCGCCATGATTACCAGCATCACAATGATAAAGATTTTCATCTGCTTCCACAGCACGTATACGTCCTTTTGAATCAGGGCTTTCATCGCGTCTCCTCCCCTTTCACGATAAACAGAATGATCTCCTCCACGGTGGGCCGCTCCAGCGCCAGGGACTCCGGCACCAGGCTCCGCCGCACCAGGGCCCGGACGCCGCCGTAGTCCTTTGCCTCCCGGCCGATGACCGCCTCCGGCAGCAGGCTCTCCGCCTGCTCCGCCGTGCCGGTGAAGACGCCGCAGTCCTCCACCAGCCGGTCCTTTTCCTCACAGAACAGCAGCCGCCCCTGGTGGAGGAAGGCGATGTAGTCGCACAGCTTCTCCAGGTCGCTGACGATGTGGGAGGAGATCAAAATGGAGTGGTCCTCCTCCCGGGTGAACTCGTTGAAGATCTCCAGCACCTCGTCCCGGACGATGGGGTCCAGGCCGCTGGTGGCCTCGTCCAGCACCAGGAGCTTCGGCCGGTGGCTCAGGGCGGCGGCGATGGCCAGCTTCATCTTCATGCCCCGGGAGAAGTCCTTGAAGGGCTTCTTCTCCGGCAGGCCGAAGCGGTTTAAGTAGCCGTCGTAGGCGGAGGGCTCCCACTGGCGGTAGGTGGACGCCAGGATCTTCCCCACCTGGAGGGCGTTCAGCGTCTCCGGGAAGTAGGCCTCGTCCAGCACCACGCCCACGTCCTCCTTCACGGCGGTAAACGCCGGGGAGGAGACGTCGGTGCCCAGCACCGCGGCGGTGCCGCTGTCGGGCCGCAGGGCCCCCATCAGGAGGCGTATGGTGGTGGACTTGCCCGCGCCGTTCTCCCCCACCAGGCCGCAGATGGTGCCGCTGGGCACCGCCAGGGACAGGTCCTGGACGGCGAAGGAGCCGAAGGATTTGTGGATATGGTTCAGTTCAATGGCGTTCATGTGGATTCCTCCTCTAAAAGGACGTTCAGCATCTCGTCCAGCTCCGACCGGGACAGGCCGCAGCTTTTGGACAGGGCGGCGGCGGCGGAGAGGTGCCCCTCCAGCTCCCGCAGCTGCTGCTCCCGGATCATGCTCAGATTCCGCTCCGCCACAAAGCACCCCTTGCCGGCCACGGTGTCGATGAGGCCCTGGGCCTCCAGCTCGTCGTAGGCCCGCTTGGTGGTGATGACGGAGATCTTCAGATCCTTGGCCAGACACCGGATGGAGGGCAGCGCCTCCCCGGGCCTCAGCTGCCCGGCGATAATCTGGGCCTTGATCTGGGAGTAGATCTGGTCGTAGATGGGTTGGTTGGTGACGTTGCGGATAATGAGCTCCATGGAATCACTCCCGTTCGTACTGTACATATACAGTATACACAGTATGAACAGTATGTCAAGGGGGAAACGGAAAATTCCTGAAATTTCTTTTGGGCCGCAGGGGCCGCCGCCCTCGGCGGCCCGTTTTGCGGAATCGCCGGGGCTCAATCGGGCGGGCCGCCGAGGGCGGCGGCCCTTACAATGTATAATGGCAGTCTTGGGCGAGATGATGTCCGCTCTCTCGCGGCAAAAGGCGGAGGGCTTCGGCCCTCCGCCTTCTGTTTTCAGCGCGTCAGCGCATCTCGGAGACGATGTTGTCCACGGCGTGGTCCACAGCGACACCCAGCTTGTGGATACTCTTACCCACCTGCGTTTTCATGGAATCCCGGCCGTGAGGCGTCATCATCCCCACCGCGGCGCCGGCCATCAGGCCCGCGCTCATACCGACCCAAAATCCGGTACATGTTTTCATTATCAAGTCACTCCTTTTCGGCACGGAGGTAGTATGGCCCCCTTTTCGCAAAAAAACCGCCGTTTTCGCATTTGCCAAAAACTCCCCAAAGGAGTATACTTGAGAAAAATAACTGTCTCTGGAGGCTTCTATGACCACCATCTATCTGATCCGCCACGCGGAGGCGGAGGGAAATCTGTACCGCATCGCCCAGGGCCAGGACAACAGCGCCCTCACAGACCGGGGCTGGCGGCAGGTGCGGGCCCTGGAGAGGCGCTTTGACGGCGTCCGGATCGACGCGGTCTACACCAGCGACCTCTACCGCACCCGGGCCACCGCCAGCGCCCTGTATCTGCCCAGGAACCTGACGCCCCATCTGGTGCCGGAGCTGCGGGAGATCCACGTGGGCGTCTGGGAGCGGAAGACCTGGGGGGAGATCGTCCGCCGCTGGCCGGAACAGATGGCGGATTTCGGCCGCCGGATGGACCGCTGGCACATGGAGGGGGCCGAGACCCCGTCGGAGGTTCTGGAGCGGGTCCTGGGGGCCCTGGAGAAAATCGCGGCGGAGAATGAGGGGCGGACCGCGGCGGTGTTTTCCCACGGCTACGCCATCCGTCTGGTGCTGGCGAATCTACAGGGCATCTCCCTGCGGGACACCGGAGACCGGACCCCCACCGGGGACAACACCGCCGTCTCCCTGCTGGAGTGGGACGGGAAGTCCTTCCGGGTGGCCTGGCAGAACGACACCAGCCACCTGCTGACGCCGGAGTATCTGGCGGGGGAGAAGGTGCGCCGGCGGGCCAACGGATTGGAGCCGGGGCTGTTCTTCGCGCCGCTCCGCCTGCCGGAGCAGGAGGGGCTGCCGGCGGCGCTGGCCGGCGGAGACCTGACGGAGGCCGCCTTTGACGCCGCCCTCCCCGCCCTGGTGGGGTATCTGGGGGAGGAGCCGGTGGGATTTGTCCAGTTCGGCCCGGCGGAGGGGGAGATCTCCCTGGCCTGCGTCCGGCGGGACTGCCGGAATCGGGGCTTCGGCGTGCAGCTCATCGGTCAGGCGGTGTACCACTGGCGGCCCCTGGGGGTGGAGCGCCTCCGGATCACCCTGCCGGAGGGCTGCGCCGCGGAGCGGTTTTTCGCCGGCTGCGGCTTCGCCCCCGCGGAGACGGCCGGACCGGACGGGACCCGCTGGGAAAAGGACATCGGCTTCGACCCGGCGTTTAATTCCTGACAATAATTTTTGGGACAGCCAGGTTCTGACAAAGTTTTTATTGACAAACGGGGTATGATTTCCATATAATACCCCTCGAAAACAAGTCCTGTAAAAGGGAGTAGCTTGTGTCCTTCGGGATGCGGCGGGGCTCGTCAGCACGACGGTCGTGAGACTGTCCGGGCCCTGCCTGAAAAAGCGAGACTTTTATTGTACGCGGCGCCGACGGGGGGAGTTCCGTCTGGTGTTCCGTGTACGATGAGGGTCTCGTTTATCTTTTGAAAACGGAGGATGTGTGAGCAAATGAGTATTTGGGTAACGGTACTGCTGTTTCTGGTGGGACTGGCGCTGATTGTCAAGGGCGGCGACTGGTTTTTGGACGGCGCGGTGTGGATCGCGGAGGCCACCGGCGTGCCCCGGTTCATCATCGGGGCCACCATCGTCTCCCTCGCCACCACGCTGCCGGAGCTGACGGTGTCCGTCACCGGCGTGCTCCAGGGGGAGGTGGACCTGGCGGTGGGCAACGCCGTGGGGTCCGTCACCGCCAACCTGGGGCTGATCCTGGGGCTGTCCGTGGTGTGCCTGCCCTCGGTGGTGAACCGAAAGCAGTTTGACGTGAAGGCCATTTTGATGGTCTCCGGCGCGCTACTGCTGTTTCTGCTGTGCCGCGGCGGCGTGCTGCCGGTGCTGCCCAGCCTGCTGCTGTTCGCGGTGTTCACCGTCTACCTGGTAAACAACGTGATGGACGCCCGGTCCGGCATGGCGGAGAGCCGGGGGGCGAACCCCAGGCGCCGCACCACCTCCCACCGGCAGATGTTCATGAAGCTGGGGCTCTTCGCCGTGGGCATCGCGGCCATCGTGGTGGGGTCCCGGCTGCTGATCGACTACGGCAGCGAGCTGGCGCTGCTGCTGGGGGTGCCCTCCAGCATCATCGGCGTCACCATGGTGGCCATCGGCACCTCGCTGCCGGAGCTGGTGACCACCCTGACGGCCATCGCCAGGAAAGAGGCGTCCATGTCCGTGGGCAACATCATCGGCGCCAACGTCATCGACCTGACCATGATCCTGCCGGTGTGCTCCGCCGTGTCCGGGGGACATCTGGTGATCGGCAGCCAGACCACGGCCCTGGACCTGCCGGTGTGCCTGGGGATCTGCTGCCTGGCGGTGCTGCCGCCGCTGGTGAAGGGGCGGTTCTACCGCTGGCAGGGCGTGCTGATGCTGGCGGCCTACGCCGCCTATGTGGTGGTGCTGGTGAGCTGACAGGACGGCGGGCCGCCCAGGGGGGCAACGGGCCGCCCAGGGGGCGGCCCCTGCACACATATCGACGGAAAAAGACGGCCCCCGCGGGCACAGCCCGCGGGGGTCTCGTTCGCTCAGGCGAAGGTGATCTGGGTTCCGGTCTTGCCGTCCAGGGCGTCCAGGGCCCTGTCCAGGCTGGTGATGACGGCCCGTTTCCCCGGGTTGGCCCGGACAAAGCGCATGGCGGCCTCCACCTTGGGCAGCATGCTGCCCACGCCGAACTGGCCTTCCGCGGCGTACTGGGCCGCCTGCGCCAGGCTGAGGCGGCTCAGGTCCTCCTGGTCGGGCTTTCCGAAGCGGATGGCAACCTTCTCCACCTCCGTGAGGATCAGCAGCACGTCGGCCCCCACGGCCTCCGCCAGGAGCTCGGCGGCGAAGTCCTTGTCGATGACCGCCGCCACGCCCTCCAGGGTGCCGTCCGGATTCTCCACCACGGGGATGCCGCCGCCGCCGCAGGCCACCACGATGGCGTGGTCCCACAAGAGGCGGATGGCCTCAATCTCCACGATCCGCCGGGGCTGGGGGGAGGGCACCACCCGCCGCCAGCCCCGGCCGGCGTCCTCCCGCATGGTGTAGCCCCGCTCCGCCTCCAGCCGCCGGGCCTCCTCCTGGGTGTAGAAGGCGCCGATGGGCTTGGTGGGGTTTTGAAAGGCGGGGTCGTTCCGGTCCACCACCACCTGGGTGGCCAGGGTGACCACGGGGTAGTTCCGGTTGCGGCTGTTCAGGGCGTATTTCAGGGCCTGCTGGATGTGGTAGCCGATATAGCCCTGGCTCATGGCTCCGCAGACGTCGAAGGGCATGGGCGGGGCCACGTCCTTGGCGGCCTCGCTGGCCAGCACGATGCGGCCCACCTGGGGGCCGTTTCCGTGGACCACGGCCATCTCATAGCCCCGCTGGCTGATTTGGGCGATGTGGGCACTGGTCTTTTTCACCACCTCCAGCTGGGCCTCGGCGGTGGCGCCGCTGTCCTTGGACTGTAAGGCGTTGCCCCCCAGGGCGATGACGATTCTCTCCGGCATGGCATGACTTCCTTTCTCTGTTTTCACTGGGAAGTCTGCGCCGTTTTGCCGGCTTTATGCGAAAAAACGAGGGCCGGGGTTTTCCCGGTCCTCGTTTGATAAGTATCTTGGGAAATCAGGCGGCGGGGGTGGTCTCCTTCTCCGCCAGCTGGCGGTACAGGAAGGTGACGATCTGGCCCCGGTTGCAGTTGTTGTCAGGGGCAAAGGTGGTCTCGGTGGTGCCGGTGGTGATCCCGTTCTCGACGGCCCAGGCCACGGCGCCGGCGTACTCGGCGTCGGCGGCCACGTCGGTGAACTCCTTCTCAGTCTCCACCTTGGGGCTCTCGGCGGCCTTCCACATGAAGGTCACGGCCATGGAGCGGGTGCAGGTGGCGGTGAGGTCGGCGTCCTCGGCGATCATCTCTTTCTCCACGGCCCACTTGGCGGCGGAGTCACGGTCGGCCACGCCCTCCTCGGCGCCGGGCTTGCCGTTGGCGCGCCACAGGAAGGTCAGGATGTGGGACACGGTGCAGGGGTCGGCGGGGCCGAAGGTGGTCTCGGTCTTGCCCAGGGTGATCTCCTTGCCCACGGCCCAGTCAATGGCGGCGGCGAAGGGAGAGGTGGCGGCCACGTCGGTGAACTTGGGGGCGGCGGGCTCGGTGGAGTCCACTTCCTCAGCGGGCTTCTCCTCCTCGGCGGGCTTCTCCGCGGCCTTTACCTCGATATCCGCGTTGAGGTTCTCGGGCTTCTGGTCCTCCGTGGCGAAGGTGGCGGTGCCGTCGATGTCGTGGTTCTCAGGAAGCTCCAGCTTGGCGCCCTCGTTCATTACCAGGTCGCCCTCCAGGTTGAAGTACATGCCAGCCTTCAGGGAGACGTCCTTGGCGATGGTGAGGCTCTTGCCGCCCCGCACGTCAAAGACCGCTCCGTCAAAGCTCTCGGTGAGCTCCACGTCCTTGCCGTTGAAGCACAGTGTGTTCACTTTGCCGTGGGCGGTGTCCTTCACCAGGGCGTTCATGTCGTCGGGCTGGGTGCCGTACATGACGCGGTAGCAGCTGTCATCGCCGGCATAGAGCACGAAGGTCTCCATGGTGTCGCCCACAATGATCCAAGTGTTCTCCCTGTCCTCATAATTGAACTTGCCCTGGGGCACATTGCTGGTCACCACAGCGCCGGGGTCCAGCTTGAAGGTGCCGTCCTTACCCACCAGAATGGGCTTGTTGGCCTCAACGGGCTTGTCCGTCTTGGGGACGGTGACCTCGCCCACGACCTTGATCTCCTCCACCGTCTCGTCGGCCAGGGCGGCGGTGAACTCGTCGTAGGTCTTGACCTCTTTGGCATTCTCCCAGTCGGCCAGGGCCATGGGCATGGCGCCGAGGACCATTACGACCGCCAGCAGGCTGGCCAGCCATCTTCTCGTGTGCTTCATGATCTTCCTCCTTTAGTTTTGCGTGGGTGCCCCTCAGGCCCCACAGTTGATAGAGGTATTATATGCCTCCCAAAAACCACTGTCAAGTACTGGATATTCACAGGAGGCGTCCGTCCGCGTATCTTTCATGGAGGGGAAATGGGGCCGGGAGGCCGGCGGGGCGGTTCCTAGAGGCTGTATAATACCGTCTGTATATTTGAAGGATTTCCTGCATTTTTATTTTCGGCGCTTTGTCATCTTTACAGGAATTTTGGGGAGTCCCCGTGAAAACGGTCGAAAAAATCAAGGGGGATTCTCCCGAAAATTTCGCCAAAGATCCCATGATTTTTGGCTTTCCCGGCAGAGAATTTCAGAATCCGCGGAAAATTTTAATTGACATAACGCCAAGAATAACTTTTTTCTACAAGGAGTTATTCACATTTTCCACGGAGTTTTCCACAGGCTTAAACCGACTGCCGCCCAGTGGTTATACGGGTTTTATCCAATTTTCCGCATCCCCTGTAACGCACTTTTTTAATTTTTGAATTTTGTTTTTATTTTACATAAAATCAATCTTCTCCAAAGATTCTCTCCGCTTCTCCCCATTTTCTGATAGACGGCGCCTTTTCCATCCAAAAAAATAATGGCGGATGCAGGAAAGCGGGGACCTCCCGTGCCCTGCCTGCAAAGCACGGAAGGTCCCCTGCGTCAATTCTTTACTGGATATTCACTCCGCCCCGCCGGAGGGGAGGGGGCTGGAGATGTCCCGGGTGGCGTAGGCGTTCAGCTCCATGCCCGCCGTATGTCCCGCCAGGTACTCGTAGTACCCCTGGGCGCCGATCATGGCGCCGTTGTCCCCGCACAGGGACAGCGGCGGCAGGTACAGCCGGCAGCCCGCCTCCCGGCAGGTCCGCTCCAGGTCCGCCCGGAGAAACGAGTTGGCGGCCACGCCCCCGGCGGCCACGATGGTCCGCCGCCCCGTCCGCCGGGCGGCCTCCATGGTCCGGGGCACCAGGGTGTCGCTGACGGCCCGGGTGAAGTCCCGGGCCAAGGCCGCCCGGTCCAGTTCCTCCCCCACCTGGGCAGCGTGGTGGGCCAGGTTCACTACCGCCGTCTTGAGGCCGGAGAAGCTCATGTCCAGCGGCGCGCCGTCCACCTGGGCGTGGGGCAGGGCATAGACGCCCCCCTCCGACTGCCGGGCCAGCTCGTCCATGGGCCTTCCGCCGGGGTAGGGGAGGCCCAGCACCCGGGCCGCCTTGTCAAAGCACTCCCCGGCGGCGTCGTCCCGGGTGGAGCCCAGCACCGCCATGTCCGTGTAGTCCCGCACGTCCACAATCAGCGTGTTGCCGCCGGAGATGGCCAGGGCCAGAAAGGGAGGCTCCAGCTCCGGAAAGGCGAGGTAGCCCGCGGCGATGTGGCCCCGGATGTGGTGGACGGGGATCAACGGCACCCCCAGGCCGAAGGCGGCGGACTTGGCGAAACTCCATCCCACCAGCACCGCGCCGATGAGACCGGGGGCATAGGAGGCGGCCACGGCGCCGATGTCGGAGCGGGCACAGCCCGCCTGCTCCAGCGCCTGCTCCGCCAGGGCGGCGATGACCTCCACGTGCTTCCGGGAGGCGATCTCCGGCACCACGCCGCCGTAGAGGGCGTGCATGTCCGCCTGGGAGGCGATGACGTCGGAGAGGACGCGCCGCCCGTCCTCCACCACCGCGGCGGCGGTCTCGTCGCAGGTGGACTCAAAGGCCAGGATCTTCATGGGCGTGCCTCCTCTTTCGCCGGCGCTCCCCCGGCGGTAAAGTCCAGTGTCATGATAATGGCATCCTCCCGGGGGTGCTCGTAGTAGTTTTTCCGCCGGCCCACGCTGCGAAAGCCCCGGCTGCCGTAGAGGGCGATGGCGTCGTAGTTGGAGGCCCGGACCTCCAGGGTCAAAAAGGCCAGGCGGTTCCCCCGGGCAAAGTTCAAAAAGACCTCCAGCAGCTGGCCGGCCACGCCCCGGCGGCGGCAGTCCGGCCGCACGGCGATGTTGGTGACGGTGCCCTCGTCCAGGACCACCTGGAGCCCGGCGTAGCCCGCCACCTGGCCCTCGTCATCCAGGGCCACCAGGAAGGCGGAGAGGTCGTTGTCCAGCTCGTCCGCCAGCAGCTGCCGGGACCAGGGGTCCGAGAAGCAGATCCGCTCCAGGGCCGCCACCGCGTCCAGATGGTCCGCCGTCATGGGGACGATGCGGACACGCATATTCTCACTCATAGGTTCGCTTCCTTTCCGATCTCCCGCCTGTGAAACAGGTGGATGCCGATGTGGCCGATTCCCAGAACCGCGGCGCCCAGAAGCAGCAAAACCGCCCGGCCATAGACGCCCAGCAGGAAAAACGCCGCCACCGGCAGAGACGCCCCCGCCACGGGGATGCCCAGGAGGCTGGATGTAAAGTCCGCCATGGTCCGCCGGCCGCGGAAGTACCGCAGCCACCAGAGCTCATAGAGAACCATCAGCGCCGCCGCCCCGACCAGCCACCAGCTCCAGGGCGTCCAGGGCCGGAGATTGAGATTCCGGGAGAGCAGGGCGGCGCAGGTGACCCACACCTGCCCGGTCCGCTCCAGCGCCAAAAGCGCGCGGGGCTCGCCGGAGGGATCGTAGCCCCGGGGCCTGCACCGGGTCCACAGCAGGTTGGGGGCCAGCAGGCACAGCAGGAAGACCGCGCCCACATAGGAAAAGCCGAAAGTTCCCATTGGGGCGCTCACCTCCACGCAATGATTTGCTCCGCCGCCTGGGCGGGCGTCAGGGAGGTGGTGTCCAGCCTGCGGGTGGACAGGTCCCAATACAATGGGAGGTAATCCATACTGCGCTTTATAACGTCTGGTAATCGCTTTCCGTCCCGGATGTCCTCCTCCAGCCGGTGCCGGAGGGCCTCCTCGGAGCAGACCAGAGACACGGCGCGGACACGGCAGGTGTTCAGCCGGGAGAGAAGGCCGTCCAGAATCTCCTGCCGGTGCAGAACCCAGCAGAAGACCACGTGGTCATAGGCCGGGCAGCGGAGAAACTGGTTCAGGAGAAAGCAGATATTCTCCGTCACCATGGCCTTGGTCTCCTCCGTCACCTGAAAGGGACTGCTGTCCCAGCACCAGTCTCCGTCCAGGAAGACGCACCGGTCCAGCCGCTTCTGGAGCTCCCGGCAGACGGCGGTCTTGCCCGCGCCCATGGGGCCGCCAACCATATAGAGGGTCTTCATCCCTTCGCCTCCAGCCAGTTCCTCCCCCAGTGGGCCTCCGCCGTCAGGGGGACGGAGAGGTGGACCACGTTCTCCATCTCCTCCTCCAGAAGCCGCGCGGCGGTCTCCGCCTCGGCCTCGGGACACTCCACGATCAGCTCGTCGTGGACCTGGAGCACCAGCTTTGCCTCCAGGCCCTCGGCCCGCAGCCGTCTCCACACGGCGGTCATGGCCAGCTTCATCACGTCCGCCGCCGCCCCCTGGATGGGCATGTTCAGCGCCACCCGCTCCCCGAAGGAGCGGAGGTTGAACTTGGAGGAGCTCAGCTCCGGAAGGTCCCGCCGCCGGTGGAAGAGGGTCTCCACGTACCCGTTCTCCCTGGCCCGGGCCACCACCTCGTCCATGTACCTCCGCACGCCGGGGAAGGCGGCGAAGTAGCCGTCCATGTAGGCCCTGGCCTCCGCCGTGGTGACCCCCAGGTCCTGGCTGAGGGAGAAGGGGGAGATGCCGTATACGATGCCGAAGTTCACCGCCTTGGCGCTGCGGCGCATCTCGTGGGTCACCTCCGCCCGGTCCACGTGGAAGACCTTGGCGGCGGTCTCGGCGTGGAAGTCGCCCCCCGCCAGGAAGGCCGCGCGCATGGCCTCGTCCCCGGAGACGTGGGCCAGCAGCCTGAGCTCGATCTGGGAGTAGTCCGCATCCACCAGCACGCACCCCTCCGCCGGGACGAACATCTTCCGGATCTCGCTGCCCAGGTCCGTGCGGGTGGGGATGTTCTGGAGGTTGGGCTCCGTGGAGCTCAGGCGCCCCGTGGCGGTGACGGTCATCTGGAAGGAGGTCCGCACCCGGCCGTCGGCGTCCAGGGCCTTCAAAAGGCCGTCGGCGTAGGTGGATTTCAGCTTGGCGTATTGCCGGTACTCCAGCACCGCCCCCACGATGGGGGCCTCGTACCGGAGGTTCTCCAGCACGTCGGCGTTGGTGGACCAGCCGGTCTTGGTCTTCTTGCCGTGGGGCAGGCCCAGCTTGCCGAAGAGGATCTCCCCCAGCTGCTTGGGGGAGTTGATGTTGAACTCCTCCCCCGCCAGGGCGTAGATGGTCCGCTCCAGCTCCGCCGTCCGGGCGGCCAGGGTCTCGCCGAAGGCCGCCAGGGCGTTCCGGTCCACCCGGCACCCGGTCAGCTCCATCTCCGCCAGGACGCGGCACAACGGCAGCTCAATGTCCGTGAAGAGCTGCTCCATGTCCCTCTCCCGGAGCTTTTGGGAGAGGGTCTCCCGCAGGGCCGAGACGGCGGAGGTGCAGGCGTACAGCGACGCGGCCACCTCCGGCGTCTCCCCCAGGGGGGAGAAGGCGTCCGGCGCCAGATAGAGGGGCTGGGGCAGCTCCTCGTTGTAATAGGAGACGAACAGCCGGGGAAGATCGTAGCTCCCCGCCGTGGCGTCCAGCAGGTAGGCCGCCAGGGCGGTGTCGAAGACAAACCCCTCCGCCGGGAGACGGTTCTCCAGCAGCGTTCGGATGAGGTCCTTGACGTTGTGGGCGGCCTTGGGGATGTCCCCGGAGAAGACGGCCGCCAGCAGGGCGTTCCAGTCCCCGGCGTAGGAGGAAAACCGCAGGTCCGCCACAAGGGAGCGGTCCGGTCCGGCGGGGCACTCCACCGCCAGCGCCTGGAGGTCCGGCAGCGCGGTGACGGCGACGCACTCCGCCCCCCGCCACAGGTCCAGCAGCTCCGCGGCCCGGGCGGGGTCCGTCACCCGCTCCACCGCGGCGGCGACCACCGCCCGATCCGCCGCCGGGGCGGCTTCCGGCGTCAGGCCGAACTTCTCGATGAGCTTGGAAAACTCCAGCTTTAAAAAGAGGGGGTAGGCCCCCGGGCCGGGGGCCCGCGCCAGATTGTCCTCCGGGACGAAGTCCAGCGGCGCGTCGGTGACAATCGTCGCCAGCCACCGGGAGCGGCGGGCGCTCTCCTCCCCCTCCTGGAGTTTTTTGATGAGGCCGGGCTTCGCGGGGGTCTCCGGCGCGGTGAGGATGTCCGGCATCCGGCTGTAGAGACGCTCAATGGAGCCGTACATCTGAATGAGGCCCATGGCGGTCTTCTCCCCCACGCCCTTGACGCCGGGGATGTTGTCGGAGGCGTCCCCCATGAGGGCCTTGAGGTCGATCATGTGGATGGGGTCGAAGCCGTACTGCTCCCGGAAGGCCGCCGGGGTCATGTCCTTTGTTGTGGTCTGGCCCATGCGGGTGGAGACCAGCTTGACCCGGGTGTGGTCCGTGATGAGCTGGAGGCTGTCCTTGTCCCCGGTGACCACCACGCACTCCCAGCCGGAGGCCTCGCACCTGCGGGAGATGGTGCCCAGGAGGTCGTCGGCCTCCCAGCCCGCCAGCTCATAGCGGGGGATGTTCAGGGCGTCCAGCACGTCCTTTAAAACTGGCATCTGCATCCGCAGCTCCTCGGGCATGGGCCTGCGGGTGGCCTTGTAGGTCTCGTCCGCGGTGTGGCGGAAGGTGGGGGCGTGGACGTCGAAGGTGACGCACACCGCGTCGGGGCGCTCCTCCCCGGTGAGGCGCAGAAGCGTCGTCAAAAAGCCGAAGACGGCGTGGGTGTAGAGCCCGTCCCGGGTGGTGAGGGGGCGGATGCCGTAGTAGGCCCGGTTGATGATGCTGTTTCCGTCGATGGCCATCAGTTTCATGGGGAGATCCTCCAGTGCTTCCATAGATTGTAATAGTATACCCCAAACCGCTCCGCCGCGCAACGGCGAACTGGAAAAAAGGAGCCGCAGAGCGGCTCCTTTTCACGCCTGTCAATCCGCCGTATGACCCTCCAGGGCCATCAGGCGGCGGGTGGCGTCCAGGTCCTCATCCCTCGCCCAGCCATAGCGGTACGGGCCGAAGACGTCCTGACACAGCTCCCGGGTCTCCCGGTCATATCCCTTCCCGGGATAGGCGGGCAGGCCGCCGGGGTCGGTCTGAGTACCGTCGTAAAAGCAGAGCCGGGTCAGGGTGAACATCAGCGGGTCCCGCAGATTCCGCTCTGGGTCGGACAGGTCCTCTCTCTTAGGGGAGACAACGGCCACCGTGTCGTAAAAGGTCTCCAGCTCCCCCAGGAAATAGAACCGTGACGCACCCTGCCAGTCCTCGAAGGTGATGTCGTCCAGGGGGAACAGGTCGATCTCCCCGGCCTCCGCCGCCTGGAGCAGCTGGTCAAAGGTCTCATATACCGCGGCGTGGGACAGCTCCGCGGTGGTCCTGCCCTCGTAGTGGTCCGCCAGCCACAGGTCCACCGCCCGGCGGCCCGGGATGGAGTCCTGTCCCAGCAGTCCCCATCGGAGGTGGTCCAGCTCCGCCCATGCGGGGAGCGCCCCCTCCTTGTCCAGCAGGCCGCCCGCGGAGGCCGCGGAGGCATAGAGGGCCCCCCGGAAAGCCCCGTACCCCTCGCGCCAGATGTGGTCGTTTTCGCTCTGGGGGCCGGAGGCCAGCAGCACCGCCGCCTCCGTCTCCTGCCCGGCGAAGCCCCCGGCGGGCAGGATGGCGATGTCCACCGTGCCCTCGTTCAGGGCCTGGACCGTGGCGGCGGGGGAGGAGCCGATGGTGACCTGTACGGCATTTGTAATAATATTCTGATCCGCCAGGGCGGAGCGCAGCAGCTCCGGCAGAGTTCGGACGGCCTCCATCAGCCGGTCCGAGCCGAGGCCGCTCCGGCAGATCTCGATCCGCAGGATGTCCAGCTCCAGGGGGGATTCGTCAGTGACAGACGGGACCCCGGAGGGCTCCTCCGTCCCGGCCGGCGGGTCCTGAACCGGGTCCGGCGGGGTCTCCTCCCGCCGTCCGCAGCCGGAGAGCAGCAGGGCCAGGGCCAGCAGCAGGGGGAACAGTTTTTTCATAGGCGCTCCTTTTCCGGTAAGGGTGTGGTATGATACCCGTATTCTACCACTCCGGCGATGGGGGCGCAAGGGGGGGGGCTGTCAGCCATATTGATGGCTGGGCAATGCACCCCCCCATTTTCTCTCTTTCTTCGTGCCGAAGAAAGAGAGAAAACGGGCCGTGCACGGTCCAAAAGAGAGAAAGAAGGCTTTTGGTGGTCGTGGGAGTCTTTCTCCATTCATCGGCGGTGCTGGTGGTTCCAGCTGCGTGGACGCATGGGCTTTCTTCTCTTCCCGCGCTTCGCGCATAGTCTCCACTGTGTGGGACAGTTTTCTCGTCTGCCGGACCATTCATCGGTAGAATTGTGGGGCCTGCACCCCTATGCAGGCCAATCCTCCCACATCCCCGGCACTCCCCAAAATAAATCTTGCCGGAATGAAAGTATTTTCCCTCCCTGATCGTACCCTATATGAGCGCGCTTCAAAGGAGTTGAAGTCAAATGAACCACACCCAGCAGGCGGAGCGGCTGGCGGAGACCTACGCCGACGCCATTCTCCGCCTCAGCTACACCTACCTCAAAAACACCCAGGACGCCCAGGACGTCTGCCAGACCGTCTTTGTCAGGCTCCTGACGGAGCCTCGGAGCTTCCAGAGCCCCGCCCATGAGCGATCCTACATCCTGCGCATGGCGGCCAACGCCTGCAAGGACATTCTGAAAAGCCCCTGGCGCCAGCGCACCCGCCCCCTGGAGGACGGCCTCCAGGTCCCCGCCCCGGCGGCGGAGGACGGGTCCGTCCTCGCGGCGGTGAACACCCTGCCGCCCCACTATCGGGCGGTGATCTACCTCCACTACTACGAGGGCTACGCCGCCGCGGAGATCGGGGAGATCCTGGGCGTGCCCACCGCCACCGTCCACACCCGCCTGGCCCGGGGCCGGGCAAAGCTGAAAGAGATTTTAGGAGGAATCGACTATGAGGAATCTGTCTGAATACCAGCAGAGCATGGACGCCCTGCGCTTCACCCCTGAGCAGAAAGCCCGTCTGGCGGCGGAGGCCGCCGCCGCGGCCTCGCGGCAGACCGCCCGCCGCACCCGCAGGCCCCTGGGCCGCATGGCGGTCATCGCCGCGGTGATGGCCCTGGTGCTGGCGGTGGGCTCCAGCGCCGCGGGAATTCTCCCCGCCCCGGTGGACGTCTTCGCCCCCCTCTTCGGCGGCAGCGTCGCCCAGACGGAGGTCATCGACAAGATCGGCCATCCCATCGGGGCCTCCGACACCGACAACGGCATCACCATCTCCGCCGACGCCATCATGGGCGATCAGTACAACGCCGTCATCGTCTACACCATCAGCCGTGACGACGGAGAGCGGTTTCTGCCGGAGGGCAAGATTCCGGACGGGACCTATCTGATGATCGGCGGTTTCGGCGGGTCCACGTGGTCCAGAAGCGGCGGCCATGGAAGCGCCTGGTTCGTGGATGAGGACCCGGACGACGACCGGGTGCAGTATGTGGAAGCCATGAGTGTCACCGATGAACCCCTGACCCATGCCAACGCCACAGCAGATTTTGACAACCTGACCTACTGGGACCCGGATTTGGAGACGGAAGTCCCCCTGTATGAAGGCCATTGGAAATTCCGCTATGAAGTGGATTTCGAGGATTGCGGCGTTGCCTTGGGCGGCGGGGAGACGTTCTCCCAGGACGGGCTGAACTTCACCATCGACTCTATCAGCGTCTCTCCCATCGCCGTGCGGGTGGCCTATACGGCAGACAGCGTTATGGTTTATACCAGCACCGAAAGCGGGCGCATTTCCGATGAGGACGCCCGGGAGTCCGCCCGGTTCATGGAGAACGTGGAAATCCTGCTGACCAAAACTGACGGCACGGTGATCGACCTGAGCACCTCCGGCGGCAGCATCCATTCGGAGGACGGCGTATCCCATTGCACCAAGGGGCAGGTCCTGGAGGAGATCATCCCGCTGGCCGAGCTGGAGAGCATCAGCGTCGGCGGCGTGGTGTTCCCCATCCCCGCGGAATAAAACTTCATGCGCTTTATCGCGCCGCGAAAATAGGCAAATGCCTTTGCGCATAAAGTTTCGCGCATCATTTCCGGTTGCCCCAAAGGGGCGGGGAAATGGCGCATCCGGATGTTTGCTATGCTTTTGCATAGCAAACCAGGCGCGCCAGGGTGATCGGCCCTGGCGCGCTCTTCGCGTATTCTGAAAAATTCCCGCGGCGCGGGAGGCTTCCCAGTCCTCCCGACACACCCATCATAGCCCCCGGTCGGCGAGAAGTCAAGAAAATAGTTGTATATTGCAACGATTTGTGTATTCCGTCGAAAATATCCCGCCGGAATTGACGGGCGGCCTCCGCTCCTGTATGATACAGGGGAGAACAGGAAGGGAGGCGGCGGCATGGACCCCACAAAAAGACGCATCCGGAAGATCGACCGGGACGCCCAGCGGTTCGTGGCCCAGGCACTGGGCAACACGGACCTGAGCCTCAGCGACTACGACATGATCCACACTGTGCGCCACCGCCCCGGCGTCACCCAGGAGGAGCTGCGGCGGCTGTACTGCCTGGACAAGAGCACCATCGCCCGCCGGGCGGCGAAGCTGGAGGAGGCGGGCTATCTCCGCCGCCGGCCCAGCCCGGAGGACAAGCGGCGCAAGGAGCTCTTCGTCACGGAGAGGGGGGAGGCCCTGCGGGAGGCCAAGGTGGAGGCGGAGTCCTTTTACTTTGACTGGCTGGCGTCGGAGCTGACGGAGGCGGAGCTCTCCGCACTGCTCCCCCTGCTGGACAAGCTCCAGCTCCGCAGCCGGGACGAGCGCCGGCAGGGCTTTGCCCATCTGCTGGAGGCATACGGAAAGACCCATCCGGAGGAGACGTGAAAAGCGGGGCGGCAAAGCCGCCCCGCTCTTCAATTGTGTTCCAGAAAATCGGCTCCGTCCGGGGAGGGCTCCGAAGGCACTGTTTCAATCCACGCGCGGGAATTGAACGCGGCCTGCAGGTCCTCCCACAGCAGTTCATAGAGCACCTGCAGCCCGGCGGGGGTGGCGGCGAAGTCCTTCACGCTCTTCAACTCCTTCCACCGCCCGTCCAGATCGCTTTCCTCCAGCAGCTCCGCCAGGCGCCCGTCGGCCTCCTCCAGGGTCAGCACCTTCTGGCAGAAGGTCTTGCCGGAGGAGGTGACGGTGGTGTAGGTCCAGCCCACCTCGTCCAGATTGTCAACCAAAGCCAGCATCTGGGGGCCGTAGTAACAGCGCATAAGGTCGTCGATACTGGTGTCGCCCCAGTGCTTCTGAAATTTGACGGTCCAGCGGTAGGGCCGCTCACTGGTGTGGAGCTCCGTGGTATAGCCCCAGCTCGTCTCGTCCAGCCCAATGGCCTCCGCCGCCCGGCCCAGGGCGGAGGCGTCCCCCACATAGGGCGTGCGGGCCTCGCAGCGGCGCAGGGCCCCGCCGCTGACCACCACCCCGTCCTGGTAGACCAGCTCCCCGCAGAGCCGGACCTCCCGGACGCCCTCCAGGGGCACCGTCAGACGGCCCCAGCCCTCGTCGTGGACCGGGGAGACGGTGACGTAACGGCCGGAGATCTCCACAAGGCCGTCCTCCCCCCGGTCGATGTCCCAGCCGTAGTACGCCATGCCGGAGTCTGTGCAGTCGATGATCAGGTGCAGCACATTCTCCTCGTCCACATAGTGGCGCAGGGCGTAGGACTGGGGCTGGATGGGGGTGCCGATCAGAAAGATCTTGGCGGCAAAGCCCCCGGTGATCACCAGCACCGTACACACCACCGCCGTCAGGATACGGAGCCGGCTCCGCCGCTTTACCCGCTTGAGATAGTCCAGCTCTCTCCGCTCCTCCTCCAGCTTGGCGGCCAGCTCCGGGCCCACCATGGCCGCGTGTTTTGCGGCGCAGTCCGGGCAGGACCGCAGGTGCCGCTCCACCGCCTGTCCCGTCTCCTCCGAGGTCAGTCTTTCCACATAGCTTGGCAGCAGGTCCCGCACCACCGCGCAGGTCAGATCATTCTTCACTGTCAGTCCCTCCGTTTCGCAGTTTCTCCTTCGTCCGATAAAAGGTCACCCGGGCCCAGGTCTCCGTCCGGCCCATTACATCTCCGATCTCCCGGAAACTCAGGCCGCCGAAGGCCCGGAGGTACACCACCTCCCGGGGCTCCGGCGGCAGGTCGTGGATCAGCCGCAGAAATTCCAGCTTTCCCTCCCGCTCCAGCACCCCCTCCTCCGCCGAGGGGGCGGGGGGCTCCGGAAAATCCTCCGGCATGGGGGCCTCCCGCCGGTGTTTGCGCAGGTGCTGGTACCACAGGTGTTTTGCGATCTGGCACAGCCACACGGAGACCTTGCACCCGCCGTCGAACCGGTCCGCGGAGCGCACCGCCTGGCAGAAGGTCTCCTGGGTCAGCTCCTCCGCCAGGTCCGCGTCATGGGTCTGGGAGAGGAGGAACTTATAAACCGTCTGGGCGTGACACCGGTAAATCTCGCTCATGTCATCCATGGTTCCTCCTCCTTTCACCTTATATGTCCCCCGGAGACGGCAAACGTTACAGCGCGGGAGAAAAAATTTGACGGGCCTTGCCCGTCAAATTTCTATTCCAGCGATTTCGCCTCAAAGAGCTCCTCAAAAGAGCGGAAGTAGTAGTCCGCCAGGGCCCGGATTTCCTCCTGGTCTTCTTCGGCGGAGGGGTCGTAGACAGCCGCCACCCGGAACCCCGCCGTCTTGGCGGTGCGGATGGCGTGGAGGGCGTCCTCGAAGATGACGGTGTCCTTCTTGTTGGACCGCAGGCGGCGCATGGCCCGTTCGTAGATCTCCGGGCTCACGTCCTTGCCCACCCCCGTCTCGGCGGAGGTAACCAGTCCCCGGAAGCAGTCCCGGATGCCGGCGTGCTGGAGGGCCTTTTCCGCCAGGTGCCGGTCCGTGGCGGTGGCCACGTACATCCAGACGCCCTCCATCTTCAAGAGGGAGAGGACCTTTTTCACACCTGGCTTGGCCTCCACCTCGTTTTCATAAAAACGCCTCACCTGCTCCTCGATCTGGGCGTAGACCTCCTCCACCGTCTCCGGGAGACGGTACGCCTCCCGGCAGTAGGCGGCGCCCTGCCAGGCGGTCATGGGCTTGAGGCGCTCCCCCAGGTCCGGGGCGGGGGTGATGCCCCGGGCTCTTAACATTCTGGGACCGATGTCCCGCCAGATGTGCATGGAGTCCAGGAGGGTGCCGTCCATGTCGAAAATTGCGCTTTGCAGACGCATAGAGAGTTCCTTTCTGGTAGTCCCCCTCTGCGGGGGGACGGGGGATTGTATTCCTTCGGAATCCGGCCTGCGGGCCGGGACGGGGGATACCGCCCCACGGGGGCGGGGCCTGTACCTGCCCTGACGGGCAGGGGGTGTCAGCCATGAAGATGGCCGGGCTTTGCACCCCCCATTTTCTCTTTTTCTGGGCGCAGAAAAAGAGAAAACGGGCCGT
>CAMNRF010000028.1 GCA_946551795.1 uncultured Oscillibacter sp. | reverse complement strand
GGGAGAAGTACTTCACGCCGCAGCCGATGTCGCCGCTCCACTCGTCCCGCATGGCGCCGGGCTGGGTGTCCACCGGCACGAAGGCCAGCTCGTTGAGCCAGCCGGTGATCCGGCCCTCCTCGTCCACGTAGCCCACCGCCTCGCTGGTGCCCATGGCGATGCCCAGCACGCTGTTGTCATTGAGGCTCATGGCCCCCGCCAGGGCGGACACGTCGCCGTCGTTGATGACGGAGTAGGGCACGTCGCCGAAGGTGTCGGTGATGGCCCGGATGTAGATGTCCTTCACCTTCTTGTCGTAGAGGTCTTTGGGGACCTTCAGGAAGAGGGAGGCGTTCATGGTGCGGTTGTTGATGTAGATTCCGGCGGAGGAGACGCCCACGGCGTCCACCCGGGGCATGTGCTCCGCGGCGGACCTGAGGGCCGCCACGATGCCGTTGTAGTGGTAGTCCGGGTCGGCGTTGGTCTTGGGGAACCACACCACCTCCTCGGAGTAGACGGTCTCCCCGTCGATGACGGCGGACACCTTCCGGTCGGACCCGCCGGCGTCAAAGCCGATGCGGCAGCCCTTGAGGTGGCCGCCCATGGACTTGGGGGCGTCCTTGGCCTCCGGGATCTGGTCCGCCAGCACCACCTCGAAGGGGTGCTCGAAGACGTTTGCCATGTAGTCCCAGTCAAATTCCTGCTGCCCGCCGGCGCAGTAGACCGACTTCAGGTACGCATAGGTCCCCTCGTCGCCGCTGACATAGACCTTGAAGCCGCCCTTCATCCACAAAATGGTCTTCACGATCCGCTCGATGTAATAGTGGTCCGCCTCCGCCATCTCGGGGGTGCCGTGGATGAACGTGTGACAGGCGGCCATCTGGCCGTCGGCCCGCTCCACGGCGATGCCCACCGGCTTTTTCGCCCCCGCCAGGAAGGCGCGGTTGAAGCGCATCAGGGGCATAAACTCCGGGTCCAGAACGGGGATATTTTTCAGCTCCACGCTGACGCCAAATCGGTTCATAGTGTCTCTCCTCCATCCGACAAATTCAAAACGGGACAAGTCTGAATCATTGTACCATGAATTTCCACAAGATTCAATTTATTATCGTCCGCAAATCTGTAAATTTGTACCACGGATACCCTCTTTTTTGCGCCGTGGTGGGAAGCGCCCCCGGCCCCGCCGGTCTCTGAGAGCGGCCCGCGGAGAATTTCACTCCCGCATGCCGGCGCCGGGTGCCGGCTGTGCCATAAGCGGCGCCGCCGGGCTGAAATTTTGCGCCAGGGGCGTCTATTTCCAAAAAATCCGTATTTTCTTCTTTACAATGGGCAGGATGTGTGATATATTGCCATAGGCGCGGAAAGCCGCGCCCGCGATTTCGCCCCTGTACTTTGTCCCGCGGAGCTTCACCGGCCCGGGGCACAGTACTGCGGGTCATTTTATGAAAGGTGGAAACACACTATGCTGCGCAAGGAACAAAAGACCGCTATCATCGACGCCAACCGTACCCACGAGAACGACACCGGCTCCCCGGAGGTCCAGATCGCCATTCTGACGGAGCGCATCAACGTGCTCACCGAGCACATGCGCCAGAATCCCCAGGACAAGCACTCCAACCGGGGCCTTCTGAAAATGGTCGGTAAGCGCCGGAGCCTGCTGGACTACCTCCAGAGGAAGGACATCGAGCGTTACCGCGCCCTCATCGCGAAACTCGGTATTCGTAAGTAATGAATCTGGGGCGGCGGGAGTACAGCCCGCCGCCCTTCTTTCCATTTTCCCCCAGCCCGCGCGGGGGCCGCACACACCATTTAGCAGTTGAAAAAGGGGCCGGACGGCGGCCGTTTTTTCAAGTGCTAAACGGTCCGGCTCCCCTGCGGAAATCCAATCATAAAGGAGCAAGACCATGTCTACCATCATCACCAAGAGACAGTTCCCCAACTACCGCAAGTACGAAATGGACCTGGCGGGCCGCCCCCTCACCCTGGAGGTGGGGAAGCTGGCGGAGCTTGCCAACGCCGCCGTCATGGTGGGCTACGGCGACACCCGGGTGCTGGTGTGCGCCACCGCCTCCGCCCGTCCCCGGGACGGCATCGACTTCTTCCCTCTCAGCGTGGACTTTGAGGAGAAGCTCTACTCCGTGGGCCGCATCCCCGGCAGCTTCAACCGCCGGGAGGGCCGCCCCGGGGAGAAGGGCGTGCTCACCAGCCGGGTTATCGACCGGCCTATCCGCCCCCTGTTCCCCTATGACTTCCGCAACGACGTCTCCATCATGGCCACGGTCATGAGCGTGGACCACGACTGCTCCCCGGAGATCGCCGCCCTCATCGGCACCTCCGCGGCCCTGGCCATTTCCGACATCCCCTGGAACGGCCCCGTGGGCGCGCTGAAGGTGGGCCTGGTGGACGGGAAGCTGGTTCTCAACCCCAACAGCGAGCAGCGGAAGGTCTCCGACCTGGACGTCACCGTGGTCTCCACCGGCAAAAAGGTGGTCATGATCGAGGCCGGCGCCAACGAGGTGGACAACGACACCATGTTCAAGGCCATCCAGCTGGCTCATGAGGAGAACCAGAAGCAGGTGGAGCTCATCAACCGGATGGTCAGCGAGATCGGAAAGCCCAAGTTCGACTATCCCCACGCCGATTTTGACCAGGTCCTCTTCGACCGCATCACGGCGGACTTCATGGACGAGGCCAAGGCCGCCATGGACACCGACGACAAGAACGTCCGGGAGGCCCGCTGGAACGCCATGATCGAGCACTGGCACGAAAAGTATCTGGAAGAGTTCCCGGAGATGGACAAGTACCTGGACGAGATCACCTATAAGTTCCAGAAGAAGATCGTCAAGGCCTGGCTCCTGGAGGGCCACCGGGTGGACGGCCGCGCCAAGAACGAGATCCGCCCCCTGAGCGCCGAGGTGGGGCTGCTGCCCCGGGCCCACGGCTCCGGCCTCTTCACCCGGGGCCAGACCCAGGTGCTCTCCGCCGTCACCCTGGACACGCTCTCTGCCAACCAGAAGCTGGACACCATCTGGGAGGAGACGGAGAAGCGGTATATGCACCACTACAACTTCCCCGGCTACTCCGTGGGCGAGGCCAAGCCCGCCCGCTCCCCCGGCCGCCGGGAGATCGGCCACGGGGCCCTGGCCGAGCGGGCGCTGCTGCCGGTGATCCCCGACGTGGAGACCTTCCCCTACGCCATCCGGGTGGTCAGCGAGGTGGTCTCCTCCAACGGCTCTACCTCCCAGGGCTCCGTGTGCGGCTCCACCCTGGCGCTGATGGACGCCGGCGTGCCCATCAAGGCCCCGGTGGCCGGCATCTCCTGCGGCCTCATCCAGGACGACGACGGCTCCTTCACCACCTTCATCGACATCCAGGGCGTGGAGGATTTCCACGGTGAGATGGACTTCAAGGTGGCGGGCACCAAGAAGGGCATCACCGCCATCCAGATGGACCTGAAAAACGACGGCCTCACCATGGAGATCATCAAAAATGCCCTGGACATCACCTACGACGGCCGCTGCCAGATCCTGGACCAGATCATGCTGCCCTGCATCGATAAGCCCCGGCCGGAGGTGAGCAGGTATGCCCCCAAGATGCTCACCATGCACATCGACCCCTCCCGCATCCGGGAGGTCATCGGCTCCGGCGGCAAGGTGATCCAGAAGATCGTGGCCGACACCGGCGCCAAGATCGACATCAACGACGACGGCTCCATCTTCATCGCCGGCGTGGACGCCGCCAGCTGCGACGCCGCCAAGAAGTGCATCGACGACATCGTGTTCGTGCCGGAGATCGGCGCGCTGTACTACGGCCGCGTGGTGCGCCTCATGACCTTCGGCGCCTTCGTGGAGCTGGCCCCCGGCAAGGACGGGCTGGTGCACATCTCCAAGCTGGCGGACCACCGCATCGAGAAGGTGGAGGACGCCTGCAAGATCGGCGACATGATGTGGGTAAAGGTCACCGACATCGACGAGAAGGGCCGGGTGAACCTGAGCCACAAGGACGCGGTGAAGGAGATCAAGGCCAAGGAGGCCGCCGGAGAGCGGATCAAGTGAGACTCTTCTCAAAGTGTAAAAAGACGAAAAACGGGACAGGCAGACGCCTGTCCCGTTTTTTCGGTCCCGCGGACGGGGCGCTCCGGTATGTTCAGAAGGTCCTCATTCCAGCCGCTCCGGCAAACACAACGACACCCAGGATTGCCAGCGGTACGATTCCGATCAGCATCCAGATCAAAGACGCCCGGGCCCAGTTCCGCTTGGATGGGTTTGCGCCGCCGCCGAACGCCCACACAAAGAGCATGATGAAGCCCACCAGCGGAATACATGTCAACAAAAGCGTCACAAACCAGTCGCCGGTGGAGACCGGCGGAATCTCGGGGGCCTTCTTCTGCGCGAAGAGCCCCGCGGCACATTCGGGGCAGATTTTTGTGCCCTCCGGAATCTCCTTCCCGCACTTTACACAGTTCATATTCTCTCCTCCTCAATCTCTCTTTCCATACCGCACCCGGCATCACTGACAATTATAGTGTAAAAACGGCTCCTGTCAAGCCGCGCGGGCGGTGCGGCGGCAGTGCCCGCAAAAAAAATCCGCGCCCGGACCGCGATTCCGGGGGCGGATGTCTTTTGCGGTTTGGAGCGTCACGGATGTCTCCGGGACGCGCCTCTTATTCCGCGGGAGTCTGCTGGACGGCGTCGGATTTCTTCCGCCGCCCGCCCCGGCGGGCGCGGGTGGTCTTGGCGGGCTTCTCCGCCTCGGCGGCGGGTTCTTCCGCTCCCTGGAAGATCTGTTTGAGGTGGTTGTACAGGGCGCTGCCCTGGGCCTCGCCGCACTCCCTGGCCAGGGCGTTGCGCAGGTCCTGGCGGTTGGCGGCTTTCAGGATAAAGGGCAGGTGGAGGCAGTCCTCGATGGAGGGCCGCAGGTCCACCTCCTGGAAGGCGTCGGCGTACCGGGCCCGCAGGGCGTCGATGGAGGCGGCGTAGCCCTTGTCCTGGCTGATGACATAGGCGTAGTCCGCCTCCCGGCGGCCCACCAGCACCCCCAGCTCCGTGATGATCTGGAAGTCGATGGAGTTCCGGCCGCCCCGGACGCTCTCGACGTACTGCACGTCCGCGGGGGTGCCGGCGCACAGCTTCTGAATCTTGCTGAGGGCCAGCCCCTCCTTCTGGTAGAAGACCAGGACCGTGTCCTGCTCGGAGAGCATCTCAATGCCCTTCAGGCCCGTGCCGATGTTGTTGTCGCCGTCCACTAAAAAAATCATTTTCATATAGATATGTCTTTCTTCTGTTGTGAATTTTGTCCCCCATGCCGGGGTGCTTTTCCTACAGCAATCCTCAAAATTGCCGCCAGCGGGCCGCCGAGGGCGGCGGCCCCCGCGATCCCCTGCAGGGGCCGGCCCGTTTGCCGGAAATTTTGATGTTTTTTATAGTATAACAAATTTTCCGCAAAAGCGCAAGCGGTGAAACCTTTTTCCCGGAAATTCCGACGATAAGGGTAAATGGACCGAAGGAGGAACGTCAATGATGAAATGGCGTGAAATCGTCTGTCTTGCCCTGGCGCTGGCTCTGCTGGCGGCCCTGGCCGCCTGCGGCGGGGGCGGCGGCCCCGTCTCCCCGGAGCCCTCCGGGGCCCCGGCCCCGGAGGAGGAGGCCGTGCCGCTCCCGGAGCCCTGCGTCCACCAGCCGCCCCAGGGGGACAACACCGTGGAGCACGAGGCGGCGGGCTACTGCGGCAACACCGTCACCACCGTCTCCCGGGAGACCCGGATGGGGGGCGAGCCCTGGGAGGCGTCCTTCTGGGGGGATGACTCCGTGGCGCTGACGGACCTGCTGCGGTATCTGGACTACAGCGGGGATGTCTGCCGGTGCCTGCCGGAGTACAACGTGGACACGGAGTTCGGCACGGGCTACGGCGTCAACCTGACGGAGGGCTACGCCCGCCACGACGGCGGACAGACGGACCTGACGGAGGAGCAGGTGGGCGAGATCCGGGAGATTCTGGAGCGGCAGGGGGAGACGCCCTGAGAGGAGGCCGCCGGCACAGCCGGCGGCCTCCGTTCCCATATGGCCTGCCAGCGGCCTGGATTTTCGGAAAATTTACGTATGGAGAAAAAAGAGCAAAGTTTTTTTATACAAGACCGAAGATTTTTCTATCGTTTTTTCCCGCCTCACCCGATAAAATAGAAATCGCTTTCGGGAAGACGCCCGGGGCATACGACCTAAAATTTACTAGGAGGAACAACGATGAAGAAGATTCTCACTCTTGCACTGTGCGCCGTCATGATGCTGTCCGTTCTGGCCGGCTGCGGCGGCAAGACCGACGCTCCCGCCAATGACACCCCCGCGCAGAACGAGCCCGCCGCTCCCGCGGAGAACACCCCTGCCGCCCCCGAGGCCGGCGGCACCATCGGCGTGTGCATCTACCAGTTCACCGACGCCTTCATGACCACCTATCGTAACACGCTCCAGGAGATCCTGGAGGGCAAGGGCTACACCGTCACCGTGGTGGACGGCGCCAACGACCAGGCCAAGCAGAACGAGCAGATCAACACCTTTATCACCCAGGGTGTGGACGCTCTGATCATCAACCCCGTCATGGTCTCCGCCGCCGACCAGATCATCGCCACCGTCAAGGACGCCAACATCCCCACCGTACTCATCAACCGCGAGCCCACCGCCGAGCAGATGTCCGCCTATGACAAGCTGGTCTACGTGGGCGCTCTGGCCGCCCAGTCCGGCACCATGCAGGGCGAGCTGATTTTGGACACCCCCAATAAGGGCGACATCAACGGCGACGGCAAGGTCTCCTACATCATGGTTCAGGGCGACCCCGAGAACATCGACGCCCAGCTGCGCACCGAGTACTCCGTCAAGGCCCTGACCGACGCCGGTGTGGAAGTCGAGCAGCTGAACCTCACCCGCGGCGACTGGATGCGTGAGCGCGGCCAGGAGATCGTGGCCAACGACCTGGTCCAGTTCGGCAATCAGGTTGAGGTCGTCTTCTGCAACAACGACGATATGGCCATCGGCGCCCTGCAGTCCATCCAGGCCGCCGGCCGCAAGGTCAACGAGGACATCTATCTCGTGGGCGTGGACGCCCTGGACGCCGCCCTCAACGAGGTCAGCAACGGCAACATGACCGGCACCGTGCTGAACGACGCCGTGGGCCAGGCCACCGCCGCCGTGGAGGAGATGGAGAAGCTGCTGGGCGGCGCCACCTACTCCTCCGGCAGCCAGAGCGTGTACGTTGACTACGTGAAGGTCACTCCCGACAACGTGGCCGACTTCATGGGCTGATTCCGGCATTAAGAGAAAAAGGAAGAGCAGCAAAGGGGTGCGTGCGCAGGTGCGCACGCACCCCATACTTTCAGCAATCATACCATCGATTGACAAGAGACAATACGGCCAGGGAGAAGACGGCGGGCGTGCTGTCCCTTGTCAACCGATGGAAACAATCAAAGGGGGGGACCGAGAATTGTCAGAGTATCGTTTGGAAATGCGTGGGGTCGTTAAGACCTTCCCCGGCGTCAAGGCGCTGGACCACGCGCAGCTCAACCTCCGCCCCGGCACCGTTCACGCGCTGATGGGAGAGAACGGCGCCGGAAAGTCCACGCTGATGAAGTGCATGTTCGGCATCTATCACATGGACGAGGGCGAGGTGATCTACGAGGGCGAGAAGGTCCAGATCAAAGGACCGCTGGACGCCCTGAACCGGGGCATCGCCATGGTGCACCAGGAGCTCCAGCCCATTCCGGAGCGGAGCATCGGCGAGAATATCTACGTGGGCCGCTACCCCACGAAGAAGTACGGCCCTGTCACCGTCATCGACCACGCGAAGATGTATGAGGACGCGGCGGCGGTTTTGAAGGAGGTCCACCTGAACTTCGACCCCAAGGCCAAGCTGGGCAGCCTCAGCGTGTCCCAGATGCAGCTGGTGGAGATTGCCAAGGCCGTCTCCGCGGACTGCAAGGTGCTCATCCTGGATGAGCCCACGTCGTCTCTGACGGCGGCGGAGGTGGAGGCCCTCTTCACCATCGTCAATGAGCTGCGGGAAAGGGGCGTCTCCATCGTCTACATCTCCCACAAGATGGACGAGATCCTCCGCATCAGCGACGAGGTCACCATCATGCGGGATGGCCAGTACATCGGCACCTGGGACGCCAAGGGCCTCACCACCGACTTCATCATCACCAAGATGGTGGGCCGGGAGCTCTCCAACCTCTATCCCCAGCGGGAGAACGTCCCCGGCGAGGTGGTCTTCGAGGTGGAGGACTTCACCTCCATCAATCCAAGGAGCTTCCGCCACGCCTCCTTCAACGTCCGCAAGGGCGAGATCCTGGGTGTCGCGGGCCTTGTCGGGGCCCAGCGCACGGAGCTGATGGAGGGCCTCTTCGGACTTCGCAGCCACACCACGGGCAAGATCACCTACCAGGGGAAAGAACTCAAGATCACCCAGCCCAAGGACGCCATCAACAGCGGCATCGCCATGCTGACGGAGGACCGCCGGGCCACCGGCATCCTGGGGGTGCTGTCCATCGCGGACAACGTGTCCATCGCCTCGCTGAACCAGTACCTCATCGGCGGCATTATGCTGGACGACGGGAAAATCGAGCAGCTGGTGCAGGACAACGTGGCCAAGCTCTCCATCAAGACGCCCTCCTCCAAGACCCAGATCCAGTCCCTCTCCGGCGGCAACCAGCAGAAGGTGCTCATCAGCCGCTGGCTTGCCAACGACCCGGACGTGTTCATCCTGGATGAGCCCACCCGCGGCATCGACGTGGGCGCCAAGTATGAGATCTACTGCATCATCGCGGACCTGGCCAAGCAGGGCAAGAGCGTCATCATGATCTCCTCTGAGATGAGCGAGCTCATCGGCATGTCCGACCGGATCATGGTCATGTGCGACGGCCGGGTCACCGGCTTCATCGACGGGCAGGAGGCCAATCAGGAGAACATCATGGCCCTGGCCACCCAGTTTGAATAAGGAGGAAAGAGAAAAACTATGGGAGAGACAAAGGGTAAGACGCTGAACGGCAAGAGCGTCATCAAATTCGTTTCCGATCACGCCATTATTTTCCTGATCATCCTGCTGGCGCTGTACACCTGGATCAACAGCCAGAACTTCGTCAGCCCCGATAACCTGGGCAATCTGATCTCCAACGTGGCTCCCCGGTTCATCATCGCCTGCGGCGTGTCCGGGTGCCTGATCACCAAGGGCACGGACCTGTCCGCCGGCCGCCAGGTGGGCCTGGCGGCGTGCCTGGCCGCCATGATGCAGCAGACCCTGGACTACAGCGCCCGGGTGTTTGACTGGATGCCCGACATGCCCTGGTTCGCGGCGCTGCTCATCACCCTGGCCGTCATGGCCATCTTCGGCGCCATCAACGGCTGCGTTATCGCCTTTTTAAAGGTGCCCCCCTTCATCGCCACCCTGGGCATGCAGACCCTGGTCTACGGCCTGTGCCAGATCATCACCGGCAACCAGCCCATCGGCGGCTTCAAGGAGAGCTACCGGGCCCTGGCCAGCGGCAACTTCTTCAGCAACGCCCTGGGCAACTACGCCCGCCTTCTGCCCTACCTGCTGCTGCCGGCTCTCCTGGTGGGCCTCTTTATGTGGTTCCTCTACAACAAGACCCGCCACGGCAAGTACATGTACGCCATCGGCGGCAATGAGAGCGCCGCCCAGGTGGCCGGCGTCAACGTGTCCGCCTCGCTGATCCGCATCTACATCCTGGCTTCCGTGCTGTACGCCCTGGCCGGCTTCCTCATCGGCTCCAAGGCCGGCGGCGCCTCCACGGCCACCGGCACCGGCTACGAGCTGGAGGCCATCGCGGCCTGCACCATCGGCGGCGTGTCCGTCAACGGCGGCGTGGGCAAGGTCTCCGGCATCCTGGTGGGCGTGCTGGTGTTCGAGGTTCTGAAGATCTGCCTCCAGTTCCTCCGCTTCGACCCCGCTTACACCTACATCGCCCAGGGCCTGGTCATCATCGTGGCCGTGGCGCTGGACCTGCGGAAGTACCTGGCCAAGAAGTAAACGGCATTTTCAAAAAAAGCGATAGGGACCGGCGCGAACGCGCCGGTCCTATTTTCAAATTGGGAAAACTGTATTATAATCGGAGAGGAGGCGCGTGTGGATGGAGGAGTACCGGGTATTGCTGGTGGACGACGAGGAGGACATCCGGGTGGGCATCAGCCGCAAGATGGACTGGGCCGCCCTGGGCTTCACCCTGGTGGGAGAGGCCGAGAACGGCCGGGAGGCGCTGGACCTGGCGGAGACGCTGGAGCCGGACGTGGTGCTGACGGACATCAAGATGCCCTTTATGGACGGGCTGGAGCTGTGCCGCATCCTCACCGAGCGCCTCCCCGCCGCCAAGTTCGTGGTGTTCTCCGGCTTCGACGAGTTCGAGTACGCCAAGCAGGCCATCCGGATGAACGTGTTTGAGTACATCCTCAAGCCCATCAGCGCGGCGGAGCTGGAGAACGTGCTGCGGCGGCTCAAGGAGCGGCTGGACACCGAGCGCACGGAGCGGCAGAACACCGAGGCCCTCCGCCGCCGCTACGAGGAGAGCCTGCCGGTGCTGCGGGAGCTGTTCTGCGCCCATCTGCTGGAGGGCCGCGTGCCCCCGGAGCAGGCGGCGGAGCGGGCGCAGCGTCTGGAGCTGGACGTCACCGGGGACGCCTGGACGGCGGCCCTGGCCCATGTGGACGGCGCGCCGGATCGGGAGCTGGCGGCGCTGTCCGTCCAGCAGCTGCTGGACGAGAATCTGATTCTGGAGGGCTGGAGCTGCCGGGCCTTTTTGTACGGCGACGCGGCGGCGGTGCTGGCCATCTCCCGGTCCGGCGGCTCCGTGTACGCCCTGATCCAGGCCCTGGACCGGGTGTGTGCCCTGGCGGAGAGCTATCTGGGGCTGCGGCTGACCATGGGCGTGGGCGCGCCCTGCGGCGCCCTGGGGGAGCTGCCCCAGTCGGCGGCGGGAGCCCGGGCCGCCCTGGACTACCGGGGACTGGTGGGGGCCGGACGGGCCATCTACATCGGGGACCTGGAGCCGGACGCGGGAGCGCGCATCAGCTTTGACGAGAACGACGAGCGGGAGCTGGCCGGGGCGGTGAAGCTGGGAGGCGAGACAGAGGTCCGGGAGGCGGTGGGCCGCCTGACGGAGAAGGTCCGCAGCTCGGGCCTTGCCGCCAGCCAGTGCAACCTCTTCTTCCTGGAGCTGCTCACCTGCCTGCTGCGGCTGGCCCGGGGGGCCGGGCTGGAGGTGGAGGAGGTGTTCGGCACCGGCTTCACCGGCGCGGTGCAGGCCACGGACTTCTCCTCCTTCGAGGCCATGGGGGAGTGGTGCCTGGAGCGGTGTCTGCGGATTCAGGCCCTGATCCGCCGCCAGCGGACGGACTCCGCCGGCCAGACCGTGGAGCGGGCGAAGACCTATATCCGGGAGCACTACGGGGAGAGCGGCCTCTCCGTGGAGCGGCTGTGCGACCACCTCCACCTGAGCCCCGCCTATTTCTCCACCCTCTTCAAGCGGGAGACGGGCATGAGCTTCACCGCCTATGTCACCGTCACCCGGATGGAGGCTGCGGCGGAGGCCTTGCGCCGCAGCGAGGACAAGACCTACCTCATCGCCCGCCGGTGCGGGTATGAGGACGCCAACTACTTCAGCTACGTATTCAAAAAGCACTTCGGCGTGACGCCCACCAAATACCGCTCCGGCTGACGGCGGAACCGCCGCGCCGGATTCCGCCGGAGAGGCGCCCGAAAATTTCCCGGAGAGGAGGTCCGCCCATGGCCGGATTGTCCGCGTCCCTGCGCCGGCGCTGGAGAGAGCTCTACCACCGCTCCAGCATCCAGGTGATTCTGTCGCTGTTCTTCACCGCCGTGGCGGTGGTGGGCATGGTCTTTCTGGGGCTGACGCTGTTCCTCCGGTTCTCCGCCTCCAACAACGCCCTTCTGGCGGAGAACAGCCAGCGGGTGCTCTCCCAGGTGAATCTGAACCTGGACGCCCGCCTGCGGGAGATGATGCGGGTGTCGGACGCCGCCTACTACCAGGTCATCAAGGACGCGGACCTGGCGGAGGGGAACATCGACCGGGACCTGGAGCTGCTGTACTACACCAGCCGGGAGTCCTTGGTGTCCATCGCCGTGTTCTCCGACGGCGGCGGGCTCATCGCCGCCGCCCCGCTGGGCACGCTGAAAAACAGCGTCTCGCCGGAGCGGGAGAGCTGGTTTGCCGCCGCCCAGGAGCGGATTGAGAACCTCCACTTCTCCACGCCCCACGTGCAGAACCTCTTCGTGGACCCGGACTACCGCTACCGCTGGGTGGTGTCCCTCAGCCGCCATGTGGAGCTGACCCGGGACGGCGCCATCGAGAGCGGCGTGCTGCTGGTGGACATGAGCTACAGCGGCATCGAGCAGATCTGCAAGGACGTGGACCTGGGGGCCGGCCAGGGGGGATACCTCTACCTGATGGACGGCGCCGGGGAGATCGTCTACCACCCCCGCCAGCAGCTGATCAACGCGGGACTGCTGGAGGAGAACAACGCCGCCGCCGCCGCTTACGCCGACGGAAGCCACGACGAGATTTTCCGGGGCCAGCGGCGGCAGGTGACGGTGAAGACCGTGGGCTACACCGGCTGGAAGCTGGTGGGCGTGGTGCCCTCGGAGAACCTGTGGGACAACTACGGCCAGCTGCTGCTGTTCTTCCTCTTCATCATCATCTTCTCCGTGTTTCTGCTGGTGCTGGTGAACCTGCGGCTCTCCGCCTGGCTCACCGCCCCCCTGAAAAAGCTGGACCTGGCGGTGAAAGAGCTGGAGGCCGGGCAGGAGACGGTGGATCTCCGGGTGAACGGCCCCTACGAGGTGGAGCACCTGAGCCGGTCCGTCCAGTCCATGGTCTCCACCATGCGGCACCTGATGGACGACATCCTCCAGCAGGAGGAACAGAAGCGCCGCAGCGAGCTGGACGTGCTCCAGTCCCAGATCAACCCCCACTTTCTGTACAACACCCTGGACTCGGTGATCTGGATGACGGAGAACGGCCGGACGGAGGACGCGGTGGTGATGCTCACCTCCCTGGCCCGGTTCTTCCGGATCTCCCTGAGCCGGGGCAGCAATATCATCACCGTGGGCGAGGAGCTGGAACACGCCCGGCACTATCTCACCATCCAGAAGATGCGCTACAAGAACAAGTTCTCCGCCGATATATCGGCGGCGGATGGTGTAGAAGACCTCTGCACCATCAAGCTCATTGTCCAGCCCATCCTGGAAAACGCCATCTACCACGGCATGGACTACGCCGACGGCGACGGAAAGATCTGCGTCTCGGCCTTCCGGGAGGGGGAGGACGTGATCATCGAGGTGTCGGACAACGGCCCCGGGATGCCGGAGGAGGTGGTGGCGCGCCTGCTGGATCAGAGCGGCGCCTACGGAGCCGCGGGCTCCAAGGGGTCCGGCATCGGGCTGCGGAACGTTCACCGCCGGATTCAGCTGACCTTTGGCCGGGAGTACGGCCTCACGATCCTCAGCGAGCCGGACGACGGGACGGTGGTGCGCATCCGCCTGCCCGCCCTGGACGAGGAGGGCAGCCGGAGGTATCGAAAGGAGGGGGGATAGTGAGCGGAAGACGGTTTACCCGGTGGGTCCTGCCCCTCCTGATGCTGGGGGTTCTGCTGCTGCTCTTGCTGCTGATCCTCTATCCCACCCGGGCCCAGCAGCGGCCGGAGCTTTTGGAGATGTCGGTCATCTCCCGGGAGGCGGAGGGCTCCGCCTGGGCCACTGCCCGCCAGGGCATGGAGCAGGCGGCGGCGGATTTGAACGTGGAGCTGCGGTTTCTCTACCCCGCCCAGTCCGACAGCGCCCAGGAGCAGGGCCAGCTCCTCCGCCGGGAGGTGGAGAGCGGCGCCAGCGCCATTCTGCTCTTCCCGGCGGACCGGGAGGCCCTGGCGGAGGAGGTCCGCTCCGCCGCCGCCCGGGCCGCGCTGGTGACGCTGGAGACGGACATGGCGGACGCGGCGGCCTATGTGGGCGTGGACAACGCCGCCCTGGGGGAGGCCCTGGGACGGGCCGCGCTGAACGGCGTCCCCCGGGGGGAGACGGTGCTGCTGGTGCTGGCGGCCTCCCAGCGCAGCGGCGTGGGGGACCGCCTGGCGGCGGCGGAGGCGCTGCTGAAATCCGAGGGCCGAAAGGTCCGGCACTTCGCCGGCACGGCGGACGCCCTGGCGGAGACGCTGTCCCGGGAGAAGGTCCAGGCGGTGATCGCCTTTGAGGCGTCCAGCCTGGAGCGGGCGGCGGCGGCGGCCGGCCGGCTGGAGGACCCGCCGCTGCTGTACGGCGCCGGGTCCACGCCGGCCGTCACCGCGGGGCTGGAACAGGGGCACATCACCGCCATCCTGGCCCAGAACGCCTTTTCCAGCGGGTACCTGGCGGTGGAGTCCGCGGCGCGGCTGGCCCGCCGGGAGGCGGCGGAGGCCCTGGAGCCGCTGCCCTTTTTCACGGTGCGGCGGGAGAATATGTACGACCCGGAGAACCAGAAGCTGCTGTTTCCGGTGACGTGGTGAGGAGGGGACTATGCTGAGACGACGGTTTGCCGCGGCGCTGGCGGCGTGTATCCTCCTGACCCTTGCCGCCTGCGGCGGCGCGGGGGACGGCACCATCCGGGTGGGCGTGGCCCTGTACCGGCAGGACGACACCTTTATCACCAGCCTCTCCCAGTACCTCCAGCAGGCGGTTTTGGAGGAGGAGCAGGCCCGGGGCGTGAAGATCAATCTGAACGTGGTGGACGGCCGGGCCAGCCAGACCACCCAGAACGAGCAGGTGGATCAGTTTCTGGACCGGGGATATGATGTGATCTGCGTGAACATCGTGGACCGGACGGCGGCGGCGGTGATCATCGACAAGGCCCAGGCCGCCGGGGTGCCGGTGGTGTTTTTCAACCGGGAGCCGGTGGAGGAGGACCTGAACCGCTGGAAGTACGCCTACTACGTGGGCACCCTGGCGGACGAGGCGGGCCGCATCCAGGGCGGGCTGGTGCTGGACGCCTGGCGGGCGGACGCCGCCGCCCTGGACCGAAACGGAGACGGCGTTTTGCAGTATGTGATGCTGGAGGGGGAGCCGGGCCACCAGGACTCCCTGCTGCGGACGGAGCACAGCGTCCGCACGCTGACTGCCGCCGGGGTGCCCATGGAGAAGCTCTCCAACAACGCCGCCGACTGGCAGCGGGGCCCCGCGCGGCTTCGGATGCAGCGGTGGCTGGAGGAGCTGGGGGACGCCATCGAGGTGGTGTTCGCCAACAACGACGACATGGCCCTGGGGGCCATCGACGCCTGCCTTGACGCGGGGATGACGGTGGAGGAGATGCCCTTCATCGTGGGGGTGGACGCCACGGCCCCGGCCCTGCGGGCGGTGGAGGAGGGCACCTTGAAGGGCACCGTCCTCAACGACGCCGCCGGTCAGGCGGAGGACATCCTGGCCCTCAGCTGCGCCCTGGCCCAGGGGGAGGACCCCGGGACGGCGGTAGAGCTGGAGGGGGAGAAATACTGCTGGCGGCAGCACACGGCGGTGACGAAGGAGAATCTGGCGGAGTTTTTGCCGGAGGACTCCTGAAGACGATACAGACGGAAAACTTGGATAAAAGGAGAGACCGTTATGGAAGGACAGACTTTGAAGACGCGGCTGGGGCAGGGCGGCCTGGACGGCGCCCTGGAGCGCCTCTACGGCGCGGCAGGGCTGGAGGCGGCCCGCGGCCGGTGCGCCGGCGTCCTGGAGGGCTTTTCCGGGACCTTCGGCAAAGAGGCGGAGGCGCTGTTCAGCGCCCCCGGCCGCACGGAGCTGGGGGGCAACCACACGGACCACCAGCACGGCCGGGTGCTGGCCGCCGGGGTGGATCTGGACATCCTGGCCGCCGCCGCGGCCAATGACAGCGGTGTGATCCGGGTGCAGTCGGAGGGCTACCCCCTCATCACAGTGGAGCTGGACCGCCTGACCCCGGTGGAGGGGGAGGAGAACACCACCGCCGCCCTGATCCGGGGCGTGGCCGCCCGCATGAAAGAGCTGGGGTGTCCCGTGGGGGGCCTGGAGGCCTACATGGTCTCCGACGTGCCCGGCGGCAGCGGCCTGAGCTCCTCCGCCGCCTTTGAGGTGCTCATAGGCACCATGCTCAACGGCCTCTTCTGGGGCGGACACGCCTCCGCCGTGGAGATCGCCCAGATCGGGCAGTACGCGGAGAACGTGTTCTTCGGCAAGCCCTGCGGCCTCATGGACCAGACCGCCTCCTCCGTGGGAGGCGTGGTGGCCATCGACTTCGCCGATCCCGCCAGCCCTGTGGTGGAGAGCATCTCTCTGGACCTGGCCGCCAGCGGCTATGCCCTGTGCATCATCGACAGCGGCGCGGACCATGCGGACCTGACGGACGAGTACGCCGCCATCCCGGAGGAGCTGCGGGCCGTGTGCCGCCATTTCGGCAGGGCGGTGCTGCGGGAGGTGCCGGAGGAGGACTTCTTCGCCGCCCTGCCGGAGCTGCGCAGGGAGTGCGGCGACCGGGCGGTGCTGCGGGCCATCCACATCTACGATGACAACGCCCGTGTCAGCGGCCAGGTGGGCGCCCTGCGCCGGGGGGACTTTGACGCTTTTCTGGACCACGTCAGAAGCTCCGGCCTCTCCAGCTGGCGGTATCTCCAGAACGTGGTCCCCGCCGGGTACAAAGAGCACCAGGACGTGGCCTTTGCTCTGGCTCTGGCGGAGCGGCTGCTGGATACGGCGGGGGCCTGCCGGGTCCACGGCGGCGGCTTTGCCGGGACCATCCAGGCCTTTGTGCCGCTGGAGACATTGGAGAAGTTCAAGACCGGGATCGAGGCCGTTCTGGGCCGGGGCAGCTGCCACGTGGTCACCATCCGCCCGGTGGGCGGCGTCCGGCTGGACGAGATGAAGTGAAGGAGGCAGGATCGAGATGGACGCCAATACATATTCCTACACCGCCGCCCTGGCGGACTACGCCATTGCCAGGGGACTGATCGAGCCGGCGGACCGGACCTGGGCCGTCAACTCTTTGCTGGCCGCCATGAAGCTGGAGGACTACCAGGAGCCGGCGGAGCGGCCGGCGGAGACGCCCCCGCTGGAGGAGATCCTGGGGATGCTGACGGAGTTCGCCGTGCAGCGGGGGATCATCCAGGGGGACATCACCAGCCGGGACCTCTTTGACACGGGGCTCATGGGCATCCTCACCCCCCGGCCCTCCCAGGTCATCGGCGCTTTCCGGGAGCGGTACGCCCGGTCCCCCCAGGCGGCCACGGACTGGTACTACCGGTTCAGCCAGGACACGGACTACATCCGCCGCTACCGCATCGCCAGGGATATGAAGTGGGTGGCCCCCACGGAGTACGGTGACCTGGACATCACCATCAACCTCTCCAAGCCGGAGAAGGACCCCCGGGCCATCGCCGCCGCCAAGGCGGCCCCCCAGAGCGGCTATCCCAAGTGCCAGCTCTGCCGGGAGAACGAGGGCTACGCCGGGCGGATGAACCACCCCGCCCGGCAGAACCACCGGATCATCCCCGTCACCATCGACGGGAGGGACTGGTTCTTCCAGTACTCCCCCTATGTCTACTACAACGAGCACTGCATCGTGTTCAGCGCCGAGCACACCCCCATGAAAATCGACCGCTCCACCTTCCGCAAGCAGCTGGATTTCATCAAACAGTTCCCCCACTACTTCGTGGGCTCCAACGCGGATCTGCCCATCGTGGGGGGCTCCATTCTGAGCCATGACCACTTCCAGGGCGGGCGGTACACCTTCGCCATGGAGCGGGCCGGCGTGGAGCGGGCGGTGTCCTTCCCCGGCTTTGAGGACGTGGAGGCGGGCATCGTCAAGTGGCCCATGTCCGTCATCCGCCTGCGCTGCGGCGACGACAACCGCCTGGTGGAGCTGGCGGACCGGATTCTCACCGCCTGGCGGGGCTATACCGACGAGGCGGCCTTTCTCTTCGCCGAGACGGAGGGCGAGCCCCACAACACCATCACCCCCATCGCCCGGATGCGCCAGGGACAGTACGAGCTGGACCTGGTGCTGCGGAACAACATCACCACGGAGGAGTACCCCCTGGGGGTCTACCACCCCCACCAGGAGCTCCACCACATCAAGAAGGAGAACATCGGCCTCATTGAGGTCATGGGCCTGGCGGTGCTGCCGGCCCGCCTCAAGGGCGAGCTGACCCTTCTGGCGGAGACGCTGGTCCGGGGCGGGGACCTCCGGGCCGACGAGACGCTGGAAAAGCACGCCGACTGGGCGGAGGAGCTGAAAACCCGCTATACGTTTACCCGGGACAACGCCCTGGACATCCTGAAAAAGGAGGTGGGCGCCGTCTTCGCCCAGGTGCTGGAGCACGCCGGCGTCTACAAGTGCACACCGGAGGGCCGGGCGGCCTTCCTGCGGTTCATCGAGACGGTAAAGTGAGGGAGAGAATATGGTGACACAAGAGATTTTTGGCCGCCTGGACGGACGGGACATCCCCCTGCTGACGCTGAGCGACGGACCGGTGTCCGTGGAGCTGATCCCCCTGGGGGCGGCGGTGCGGGCCATCCGGGTGCCGGACCGGGAGGGACGGCCTGTGGACGTGTGCCTGGGCTACGACACCCCGGCGGAGTACCGGGACTGGAACTCCGCCCTGGGGGGCACCCTGGGCCGGTGCGCCAACCGCATCGGCGGCGCCCGGTTCACCGTCGGCGGGACGGAGTACCGCCTCACCGCCAACGAGGGGGCCAATACCCTCCACGGCGGCGCGGAGGGCTTCCACAAGAAGCTGTGGAGCTATGATGCGGGGGAGGATTCCGTCACCTTCTCCCTGGACTCCCCCGACGGAGACGAGGGCTTCCCCGGAAATCTCCACGCGGAGGTCACCTACACCCTGCGCAGCGGCGTTCTGACCCTGGCCTACCGGGCCTCCTGCGACCATGACACGGTGGTGAACCTCAGCAACCACACCTATTTCAACCTGGCGGGCCATGACGCCGGCTCCATCGCCGGCCACCGGGTGACCCTGGGGGCCGGGCGCTACACCCCCAGCGGGGCGGGCAACGTGCCCACCGGGGAGATCGCCCCCGTGGACGGCACGCCCCTGGACCTGCGGCGGGGGGCGATGCTGGAGGAGCGCCTAGGGGACCCCTTCCTGGCGGCCACCCGGGGCTATGACCACAATTTTGTCCTGGACGGCGGGGAACTGGCGGCGGCGGAGGTCTGCTGGCCCGCCACCGGCATCGCCCTGGAGGTGCGCACCACCCTGGAGGGGATGCAGTTCTATACCTCCGGCTTCCTGACGGACCGCCCCGGCAAGGGCGGGGCCCGGTACGGCCGGGCCAGCGGGCTGTGCCTGGAGACCCAGCACTTCCCCGACGCGGTGAACCACCCCGCCTTCCCCTCCCCCGTGCTGCGGGCCGGAGAGGAGTACCGGCAGACCACCTCCTGGCGGTTTTTCGTAAAGTAAGAAAGAGAAGGACCCCGGAGACGCATGTGCGTCTCCGGGGCCTTTTCATATCCTGATTTTATCCGAATTTCTCCATAAAAATTTGTGTCAGAAGGGCTCCCAGGGGTCCTCCGCGGCGGCCGCGGCCCGCTTCCACCGCCTGCGCCGCCATCCCAGCAGGACGCCGACGGTGATCCCGGCCGCTCCGCAGACGCCGGCCGTCATGAAGAGGACAACGGGAAGAGCCCCGCCGCCGGCGCGGGTCCCCGTCTCCTCCGCCAGGCGGTCCTGGATGCTGCCCGCCAAAAGCCGCATGGTCTTCTCCCGGAAGATGTCCCGCAGGCCCACGGCCTCCACGGTCTCCCGATAGGGCCGGGACATGCCCATGGCCGCCAGGTCCAGATAGATGTCCACCGCCCTGTCCCGGTCCTCCAGGGACACCAGCCACAGGTCCAGGGCGGACAGGGCGGAGGTGGCGTAGCTGATGTAGTACATGGGGCTCTGAAAATTGTGGGAGATGTCCACCCAGAAGAAGCTCTCCTCCTCGTCCTCCCCGTAGACGTAGCCGTATTCCTCCGAGATGTCCCGGAAGAGGCGGTTCACCTCCTCCAGCGTCAGGTCCGGGTCGTCATAGACCGCCTCCTGGAACTCGTCGTACATGCAGCCCTCCAGCACGGAGCTGACCATGTTGGAGATGGTGGACCAGTAGAAGGCCCTGCCGCCCTCCGGGCCGAACATCTCCTCGGCGTAGGCGGTGAACAGCACCTCCAGCCCCTGGGAGTGAATCTCCCCCACGTCGATGTGGAAGGAGGACCACAGGTCGTTCTCCGGGCTGTGGAAGGTCTCGTTGAAGTGGCCGAACTCGTGGATGAGGGTGGCGTAATCCTGGTGGTCCCCGTAGGGGCTGTCGAAGATGAAGGCGGTGCCGTAGGCCGGAAGGCCCACGGTGTAGCCCACCGGCAGCTTGCTCTCGCCGGGGGCGATGTCGTAGAGGTGGTACTGCCGCATGAAGGCGAAGGTCTCCCCCAGCTCCGGGTCGATGCGGTCCATGCAGGGCCCGATGGTGTCCAGGATCTCATCCCCATAGGCCCGGGTCCGCACGTCCAGGGCCCGCACCTCCCGCTCTGAGACGGCGTCCATCAGCGCGGCCTCCAGGGGGACCCAGTACTCCTTTGCCGCCTGGCGGACGGTGCGGATGTCCTCCGTGGTGTAGTCCCGGCCATAGCTCTCCCGGTAGGCGTAGTCGGCGTAGCTGTCGCAGCCGTTTTCCTCTGCGATCTCCGTCCGCACCCGCACCAGCTGGAGAAAAATCTCCCCGGCGGCCCGGTTCCGCTCCCGCTCCAGCAGGGCGCTGATCTCCCAGTACGCCTCGTCGTCCAGCTCCCGGTCCTGGGCCAGGGTCTCCTCCGTCCACACCTGCCCCTCCCAGACCACCTGGGCCGGCCGGGCCATGGCCTGGTCGTAGGCCTGCACCAGCCGCTCCTCCTCCTGGTAGAGAGCGGCCTCCCGGTCCGTCAGGGGCTGGTAGCTCCGGAGCTCCTCCGCGATGTCCGGCCCCGCGTCCCGCTCCAGAATGTCCTGGTAGGGGGTGTCCGCCAGGAGGGCCAGGGTCCGGTAGCACTCGTCGAAGAGCTCCACGGACAGCTCCGCCAGGGCGGCGGCCTCATCTGCCGCCGCCTGGTCCGCCCCGTTGGCGTCGTAGCGGATGCCGATGAGGGCGGACTGGGTGGAGAGCTGGTCCACCTCCGAGAGGATCTGGCGGTACAGCGATTCCGCTTCCGCCCGGGTCCCGGCGTCCTCCGCCTGGGCGGCGGGAGAGGCGGCCAGCGCCTCCAGCTCCGCCAGGGCGGACCGCAGGGCGGCGCCGTCGTATCCGGTGTAGGCCATGTCGGCGAAGTCCACCGGCAGGTGCTCCTTTTCCGGCCAGCGCCCCGCCGCCAGGGCCGGGATGGTCAGCATCAGACAGGCTGCCAGCAGAAGCCCTCCCAGACCCGGAACACGAGAGAATTTTTTCACGGTGAACCACCTCGCTGAAAATTGTTGGAAGCCGCCGCGGCGGGGAAACGCCCCCACGGAACGGCCGCCGGATATGAGATCAGCCGTCCAGCGCCAGCTCGGCCGCGCGTCTAGCGTGGATCAGCGTGGTGTCAAAGACGGGCAGGGGGGAATCCGCCTGATGAATGAGAAGCCCGATCTCCGTACAGCCGAGGATGACGCCCTCCGCGCCCCTTTCCGCCAGACGGCCGATGATGCGCTGGAACTCCCTCCGGGAGGCGTCTTTCAGCTCCCCGACACAGAGCTCATGGAAGATGACGTCGTTGACCAGGTCGATGTCCGCCTCATCCGGAATCAGCACGTCAATGCCCCTGTCCGTCAGCCTCTGCTTGTAGAAATCCTGGGTCATTGTGTATTTCGTGCCCAGCAGGCCCACCCGCCGGACGCGGTGTTGTTCAAGCGCGCCGGCGGCGGCGTCCGCGATGTGCAGGATGGGGATGTGGACCATAGACGCGATCTGGGGCGCGACCTTGTGCATGGTGTTTGTGCAGATCAGGAGGAAATCCGCGCCGGCGGCCTCCAGGCCCTGCGCGGCGCGGCCCAGGATGCCGCCACTCTTTTCCCAGTCCCCGCTGGACTGGCACCGCTCGATCTCGTCAAATTCCACGCTGTAGAGAATGATCTTTGCGGAGTGGAGCCCGCCGAGCCTGTCCTTGACCGCCTCGTTGATGATTCTGTAGTAGGGAATCGTGCTCTCCCAGCTCATTCCGCCGATCAGTCCGATGGTCTTCATACGCAGTCCCTCCTGAGAGTTGATGTGCGGGCCCCGCCGCGGAGCTCGAAGCCGCGGACATGGAAAAGGCCGGGTGCCGCCCCGTGCGGTCCGCCGTCCGTAATTTGCGGGCTGCCATCATTATATCAAAAGGAAGCGGCCGATACAAGAGAATTGACAAAACTGCCGCGGCTTCCAAGGTCCGGATGGATTTTGGAGAGATTCGCGCGGCCGGACTTCCCCGCGCCGCCTGAGCGGCGGCGCTCCGCCGGCAGAGCCGGCGGAATGAGGATCACGTCTGATTTTCATCGGCGGATCGAATAAAAAGGGGCCGCCCGGCGATGCGCGCCGTGCGGCCCAAGCGGGTGGGATATTGGAAAGCTTCCTGGATTATCTTACACCCCGGGGGGCGGTTTTGTAAATAGGAGGTTTTGGCGGATCGGCACTGCTTTTGTCGAATGGGGGCAGATGGAAAGAAATTGTAACTTTTCACCACAACCCCCTTTTCAAAGACCGACACATATGTTATACTATACAAAAGGGAGGACGCGCCTCCCGTCCACACGAAAGGAGCGATCTCGATGAAGTACACCTACACCTGCAAGAAAGTCTCCCTGAACAACTCCATCAAGGACTACGCCGAGAAGAAAATCTCCAAGCTGGAGAAGTACCTGCGGGACGACAACGCCACCGCCCATGTGCTCTTCTCCGTGGAGAAGGACCACCTGTGCGCCGTGGAGGTCACCATCCGGGATGGAGGGACGCTGCTCCGGGCCCAGACGGAGGCGCCGGACGGGGATATGCGCGGCGCCGTGGACGCCGCGGTGGGGTATATCGAGCGTCAGATTTTGAAGAATAAGACCCGCCTGTCCAAGCGGCTGCGGAGCGAGGGCTTCCCGCCCCCCGCCGCGGCGGACGACTTTGAGGTGACGGAGGAGAAGGAGTTCCCCATCGTCCGCACCAAACGCTTCGCGGTAAAGCCCATGAGCGCCGAGGAGGCCATTTTGCAGATGAACCTGCTGGACCACAGCTTCTTCGTGTTCCGCAGCAGCGACGACGACAGCCTGTCCATCGTCTACAAGCGCAAATCCGGCGGCTACGGTCTCATTGTCACCGACGAGGAGGAGTAACGGGATATACGGACGGGGAGGCCCTTGGGCCTCCCCGCTTTTCATTGTAGTTCCTGCTCCAGCCCTTCAAACTCCGGACCGGAGAAAAATTCCTCCAGAGAGATGTCCAGCCCGTCACAGAGAATTTTGATGGTCACGATCCCCGGATTCTTGCTCCGCCCGTACAAAATGCTTTTGACTGTGGACGGGGATACCCCGGAGACGGTGGCCAGTTTATTGATCGTCCAGCCCCGCTGGCCGCAGAGGACGACCAGGCGCTTTGCAGCTGCATTTCTTACATTCATACTATTTATCTTCGTGGTACTGTTATTGTATTTCCTGTTCCAACAGTTCAAACTCCGGGCTGGAGAAAAACTCTGCCAGAGAGATGTCCAGTCCGTCACAGAGGATTTTGATCGTGATGATGGAGACATCCCTGCGCTTGGGGTCCATCATGCTGTACACCGTGGAGGGTGTAACACCTGACCGCACCGCCAACTCATTGTATTTCATCTTACGCTGCCGGCAGATGCCCGCAAACCGCTCTGTGACCGCGTCTTTTACACCCATACCATTCACCTCGTTGGTATGGTATCTGCTGATGCGCATTTGCGTATACGCACTTGCGTAAATAAAAAATTTATGATAGGATCGGTGCGAGGTGATTTTTATGAAAGATCAAATGGAACAGGAATTCTACCGCTGTCTGGTGTCCGACGCCAGCGGCCGGGCGCTGCTGAGAATCCGGGACATCCTGGCCGACAGCACCCTCTCCGACGAGAGCTGTTTCCACCGGATCGAGGCCATCGTCCGCCTGCTGGAGGACCTGGGCATCGACTGCGGGGACCGGCACGACTTCTGAAAAAACGCGCCCGCCGTAACCGGCGGGCGCGTCGCTTATTTGCTCTCCATGAACGGGGCCGGGTCCCGCAGGGCCTCCGCCGTCTCCGCCGGAATCTTCAAGGTAAAGGTCAGAAGGTCCCCCAGGTCCACGTGCGGCAGGGAGGGGAGGTCCTCCAGAATGACCAGGGTCACCACGTCCTCCGAGGCGGAGACGGTGAAGCGCACCAGCTCCTCGTACTTCCGGTCCTCTGGCTTCTGCCCGGCCTTCAGGGTCTCCTGCTGGCAGTAGATGTAGCTGTAAGCCGGGTCGCCGGGGGCCTCGGCCAATCGGTCCTCGTCATGGCCGTCATCGCTGAGGAGGGCGTCGATGGCCTTGACCTGCTCCGGGTCTGTGACGGTCCCCGCCTCGCTGCCCTTCGAGTCCAGGACCTTCCAGTAGTGGTCCTTTTCCACACCGTTTTCGTCCTGGGTGCTCCAGGACCTGGCGGCTTCCTCGAGGCTGGCCTCCCAGTCCCGGGCCCAATCCTCGGCGGTTTCCTCTATGGAGTCCGCCAGGTCCCTCTGAAACGCCTCGTCGCTGGGCGGCGTCACCGCGCACCCGGCCAGCAGGGACAGGGCCAGGGCGCAGAATATCGCAAGCTGTTTTTTCATCGTATATTCCTTTCATCAGATCAGAAGGTTCAATAACCCCAGGGTCACGGCCGTGGTGATTGCCGCCGCGATGACCAGCCCCAGCAATATCGCCGGCAGGGCGTGGCGCATCCGGATGTTCAGCACCGCCGCCACCAGGGACCCGGTCCAGGCCCCGGTGCCCGGCAGGGGGATACCCACCAGGATCACCAGACCCAGCAGGCGGTACTTCCGCACCAGCCGCCCCTTGAGGTGGGCCCGGCGCTCCAGCCAGTCGATCTTGGGGCCGAAGAACCGGGTCTCCCGGAGAAAGTCCGCCGCGCGGCGGGCCAGCAGGATGATCAACGGCGCCGGCACCAGGTTGCCCAGAATGGCTGTGGCACAGGCCAGGGCCGGGGGGAGCCCCGCGGCAATGCCCAGGGGGATGGCCCCCCGCAGCTCCACCACCGGCACCATGGCCATGGCGAAGGTCAGAAAGAGTTCGTGTGAAAAGGTCTCGAAAAAGGCCATGGGTTCCTCCAGAACAGGGCGGGCCGGAGAGGGCCTCCGGCCCGCGGATGTGTTATGGACAGTTTACTCCAGGTTGAGGCGCTTTTTCAAGAAAAACGTGGTGATGCCGTAAAAGACCGCGCCGTAGACCACGGTGGCGAGGGTCAGCATCAGGAGCCCGATGTGAATCCCCGCCATGTGGCTGAGGTGAATTTCGGGGTAGAAGATGCTCCAATCGAAAAAGCCTACCTGATCGAGAATCTGAATGCCGCCGACGCCGATGATCTGGAAGACGAACTGGAGGCCGAAGTACCACACCACCGACCAGGCCATCTTGTGGCTGGGAAGGCTGTGGCCCGCCGCCAGGGCGGCGTAGAACTGGAGACACATGGCCACCAGCCCCAGGAACGTCAGTACGATCAGCTCAATTGCGATGGCTGTGCCGTTGATGGCGTAGTAGGCCTGGAGCTTCCGCAGCTCCTCAAGCAGCGCCCCCAGGCCCCGGAAGATCTCCTTGACAACGCCGATGTCAAAGACCGTGATGCAACTGGCCAGGATCACCGCCAGGGTGGTGACGATGAACCACACCGAGGAGACAATGAGCTTGGACCAGATATGCTGGTGGATGGACACCGGCAGGGTCAGCATCACATAGCCCTCGTCCTGGAGAAGGTTCTTGTAAAACCGCTGGACCATCAGCACAAAGGCCACTACAAACACGCCGATGATCGCCACGACAAAGGCCACCATCAGCAGGCCGCCCACCATGTTGAAGAACCAGGCGCGGCTGTTCAGAAGATACCGCAGGGAGAGGTTGGCCGCCACAGACGTGGCCAGCAGAATGACGATCATGGGCAGCATGATCCGCCCGGTGGCCCGGAACTCGTGCTTCAATAACTTCCTCAGCATTTGAACACCTCCCGGAACAGCGCGTCCACACTCATGCCCTTCTCCTCCCGGATCTGGTCCACGGTGGACTGGAGCATCACCTGGCCCCGGTTGATGAAGATCACCTCGTCCAGCACCTTCTCCACGTCGGAGATCAGGTGGGTGGAGATGACCACCGCCGCCTCGGGGTTGTAGTTGGAGATGATGGTGGAGAGGATGTAGTCCCGGGTGGCCGGGTCCACGCCGCCGATGGGCTCATCCAGGAGATAGAGCTTCGCCTGGCGGCTCATGACCATGATGAGCTGCACCTTCTCCCGGGTGCCCTTGGACATCTGCTTCACCCGCTGGGTGGGGGAGATGTCCAGGTGCTGGAGCATCTCCTCCGCCGCGTCCCGGCGGAAATCGCCGTAAAAATCGCCGTAGAAGTCCAGCAGCTGGCGGGCGGACATCCAGGTGGGGATGCACGTCCGCTCCGGCAGGTAGCTCACCAGGCCGTGGGTGGCCCTTCCGGGGGCGGCGCCGCAGATGAGGATTTCCCCTGCGCTGGGGGTCAGCAGGCCATTGGCCAGCTTGATGAGGGTGGTCTTGCCGCTGCCGTTGGGGCCCAGGAGCCCCACAATCCGGCCCGGCTCGATGGTGAAGGACACCTGGTCCAAAGCCGGGGTCTTCCCATAGCACTTGCTCAGGGCGTTACATTGCAAGACTGACATCGCCGTTCCCTCCTCCCGTGATCTCCTGCCGCAGCATATTGATGACTTCCTCCCGCCGGTAGCCCAGGCGGGTCATGGCGTCCAGGAAGGCGTTGATATGCCGTTCCGCCAGGGCGCGCTTCGCCGTTTCGATCATTGCCTTGTCCTCCGTCACAAATCTCCCCGCGGTCCGCTGGCTGTACACCAGTCCGTCCCGCTCCAGCTCCGTCAGCGCCCGCTGCATGGTGTTGGGGTTCACCCCGGCCTCCGTGGCCAGGTCCCGCACCGACGGCAGACGCTCTCCCGGCGGAAACACGCCGGAGACGATGCCCACCTTGATCTGCTCGATGAGCTGCGAGTAGATGGGGGCGTCGCCGCTAAACTGCCATAACATCACTTACCTCCTGTACATCTGTATGCCTGTATTATGTAACTAATACAATAGCACAAGTTTTGGATTTGTCAAGGGAAAAATCAGAGATTTTCAAAAAAATTCCGCGCCCCGGCGAGTAACCGCTGGGGCGCAGGGGATACGGGGTTATTTGATTTTTGCCTCCCGGGGCCTCCGGGGCGGCAGGAGGGCCAGCAGGAGGCCCAGGAGCAGGGCCAAAGCGGGCCAGAGGAGAAAGCGGAAACCGACGGAGATGGAAGAGTCCTCGTTGGTCAGGTCCACCAGGATGGCCAGAAGCCAGGCGGAGAGCATCACCCCGCCGCCCAGCGCCAGGGCCCAGCCCAGGTCCTGCCGCCGGAACATGCCCGCCTGCCGCCAGTGCCTTGCCCAGAGGACGCCCCCGGCGGCAACGGAGGCACCGGGGGAGGCCCAGAGGAGCGCCATCCGGAGGGCCAGGAGCCACGCGCTCTCCCCCAGGGCCACGACGGCCATGGGGAGCATCCGGAGGCACAGGATTACCCCCCAGAGGGCCACGGCCCAGGCCAGCAGGAAGCCGTACTTCCGCCACACCTCCCCCGGGTCCGGCAGGGGCCGGGAGGACGGGGGAAAGTGTTCCGGGCCGTCCTTTAATAAATAGTCGGTGGTGACGTGGAAGTGGTCGCTGATGCGGATGACCTTTTCCGTCTCCGGCATGGTCTCGTCCCGTTCCCAGCGGCTCACCGCCTGGCGGCTGACGTTCAGCAGCTCCGCAAGGTTGTCCTGGCTGAGGCCCTCCCGGGTGCGGAGCTTTTGGAGTTTTTCGCCGAAGGTCATAGATGGCCTCCCTTCTGTTTTGATGGGAACAGCTTATCAGAATTGGGGCGGGTTGACCAGCAACCCAGGGCGGAAGTTTCGCAACCTGAGGTTGCGGGGGGAGCTTATTCCTTCGGAATCCGCCCCACGGGGGCGGGACAGGGGGATTGCCGCCCCTGCGGGGCGGGGGTGGCTGATACTCGCCCTGGCGGGCGGGGGCGGGAATCAGCCATGATGATGGCTGGTGCATTTGCACCCCCCATTTCTCTTTTCTCTGTCTTGCCAGAGAAAAGAGAAACGGGCC
>CAMNRF010000027.1 GCA_946551795.1 uncultured Oscillibacter sp. | reverse complement strand
GGGTTTTTTTTTTTTTTTGGGGGGGGGGGGGGGGGGGGGCGCCCCCCCCCCCCCCGCCCGCGGGGGGGGGGGGGGGGGCCCCCCCCCCCCCCCCCCGCCGTCATTTGCCCGGAACCCCCGTGAGCTGTCCCCGTCTTCAGGCGCCGCCGTGAGCTCCTCCGTTAAATTCCAGAATCCCGCGCCACTCCTCCTCCGAGGCGCCCAGCGGCAGCGACAGCGAGTAGGCGCAGGTCCCGTCCGTCCACACCGCCAGCACATAGCTCCCGCCGCTCCCCCGCAGAGAGACCGGCACATCGCCGGCGGTAATTTCCACGGTGTCGGGGTAGGCGCTGTAGTCCCCGGAATTGTCGCCGGTCCCGAGAGACTGGCGGAACACGGCGGACTGTCCTCCGCCGCTGTACTCCACCTGGGCCACCTCGTTCCAATAGGAGCGATAGACGGTCTCCTCCGGCGCAAAGGGCAGGGAGAACTCCTCCTCCACCTCAAACCCCACCAGCGAGGAGAGCTCCCGGAGGGAGGCGGCCTCCACGATATTGGGGACGGCCAGCACCGGGGGCGGCTCCGCCTCCCGCCGGTCCAGCACACGGGGCAGAAGGGCGGCCCCCGCCAGCAGGAGGACCAGACAGGCGGCGGCGGACAGGTGCTTTTTCAGCGCCGGAATCCCGGCGGCCCCCGCGCGGAGGCTGAGGTCCTCCCGGGCCACGCGGTCCAGCGCCCGCCGGCGCATCTCCGAAGTCACTTGGAGATGCCCCATGATCTCATTGTACGCGCTCTTCAAAAATCATACGCCTCCTTCAGCACCTCCCGCAGCTTTTCCCGGCCCCGCCGCAGGTCCGAGCGGACTGTTGCCTCTTTTCTGTCCAGAATCCCGGCGATCTGGGCCGTGGAGTAGCCCTCGTGATAGAAGAGATGGATGACCTCCCGGTACTTCACCGGCAGGTCCCGCACCGCCTCCCACACAAAGGACAGGTCCTCCCTCTCCTCCGCCGCCAGCTCCTCGTTCAGCTCGTCGGTCCGGCGGACCCGGTTGTAGCGCAGGCGGTTCTTGCTCAGATTCGCCGCCGCCCGCAGAAGCCAGGCCCGCTCATGGGCGGCGCTCTCCAGCGCGGGGGCGGTCCTCAAAAACCGGATCAGCGTATCCTGCAGGACCTCCTCCGCGTCGCTGAGGTTGTGGAGGTAGGAGTAGGCCAGCCGGAGGACGCTGCCGCCGTAGTCCGTGAGCATCCGCTCCGCCTGGCGGTTCACCGCCTCCCGGTCCGCGGCCCGTCCCCGCCCGGCGGACTCGCCCGCCGCCATCGCCGCCATACGGCGCCGGAGCCGGTCCCAAAGCCGCAGCAGCGGCAGTGAAGGCCCCGCCGCTGCCGCCATCACAAGATCAGCCCCCATTGCGCGCCCTCCTCACGGGAAGCGGGCGGGACCGCGGGAACGGTCCCGTCCATCCCATCATCTGACCTGGCGGATCAGGGCGGTCATGGCGCCGCCGCTCATGCCGTCCCGGGCCAGGATGGCATAAGTATATCCGCCCCTGGTCCAAAGCGCAAGGTGGAACCGGTCCTCCTCCCCCTTCATGACCACCTCGGCCCCGTCCACATCCGCCGCCGTGGTCTGGGGATAGACGTTGTAGTCACCGCTGATGTCCTCGCCGCCGGGGGCCTTGCGGACGCAGACCTCCCCGTCTTCATCGCCGTAAAAGACCTGGATCATCTCAGTGTCCAGGGTCTGGATGTGCCGCCGGAGACTGCCGCCGGCCTCCTCCGGAACCGTCAGCGAAAAGCCGGCGGCCCGGGCGGCCTGCTCCAGCGTATCGTGGTCGGTGAAGGGGTTGGGCAGCCGTACGGTGTCCGGCGTCTCCGGGGCCGCGCCGATTGTGACCGTGCCGTCCTGCTGGACGGCGGTGCCCGCCCCGCCCTCCAGCAGGACGTCGAAGAGCTCCAGGGGCACGCAGATGACGTCCCCGGCGGCGCAGGGGGCGGCGCTCAGGGAGAAGAGGCTGGCGCCCAGCAGTCCCTCCCGGACCGGGGCGGCAAAATACTGGTTTTCCCCGATGGTCAGCCGGACGTACCGCTCACTGCCCTCCACCCGAACAGTGCCGCTGTCCTGGGTCACGGTGAGCCCCAGCCTCTCCGCCACAGCCTGCAGGGGGACCATCACGCTGGCCCTGATCTCCGTCTCCTGCCCGTCCACCAGGACCGGCAGGCCCCAGGCCGGGGACTCCGGCGTCTCCGGGGTCTCCGCAGGGGCCCCGGCCGCGGGCGGCTGCGCGGCCAGGGCGAAGAGGGCGGCGGCACCCGCCAGCGCCAGAGTGAGCAGGGCGGCTAACATTTTTTTCATAGTGATCTTCCTTTCCGTTGCGGTCATTTTGGGCGGCGGTCCGCCGCTCTGCCCTGTATACAGCTCAGCGGGGGAAAATGTTGCGGCAAGGGAAAAAATATTTTTCCGCGGGGAACAGGCGGGGTCCGGCTCTCCGGCGGCGGCAGGGATGTGCCTGTCCAAATCGGCCTCTCCCCAATATCCGGTCAGCGGCCGCCGGCGCGCCTCCTCCCGCACACGGCAGCGTCATGCCAGGAACAGCGACACCGCGCAGCAGACAAGAAGGAGCGCCATGACCGTATTGACGAACTTTGCGTGTTTGGAAAAGAGCCGCTTGAAAACGGTGCCAAACGCGGACCAGAGCAGGGTGAATACGAAGCCGATAAAGGCCAGCAGAAACGCGAAGCCCAGCAGCGGCAGGACCTGTCCGCTGTACAGCGGGAGGATGTACGCCTCCATCGACATGACGCAGTAGATGTAGATCTTGGGATTTACAAACTGTAGAAGGAGACCGGAGAGAAAACCGTCCCGTGAGTGGTCTTCCTCAATGGTGTCAGAGCCGCGAAAGGTCTCCCAGGCCAGATAGAGCATATAACAGGCCCCCGCGGCCAGCATCGGCGCCTTGACCCTTGGAATCCGCACGGAGAGCAGACTGCAAAAAGCCGTACAGAGGACCATGACAGCCCCAAAACCCGCTAAAATTCCAAAGTTAAAGGGCAGCGCGCCCCGAAATCCCCTCCGGCTCCCGTTGGACATGGACATAATGTTGTTGGGACCGGGGGTCACGGCGGTGACGATGGCATAGGTAAAAAATGAGGCCCAGTTGAACATGATTGACATTCCACTCCCTTTGCGGTATTATACTGTACTGTAAATCCGATATGCCGGATTTTCCTGCATATCATACTACTAGTCCGATATATTGTCAACAGGAGATTGGGAATGGACATCACAACTACGATTGCCGCCAACACGAAACGAATCCGGGAGCAAAAAAAGCTGACTCTGGATGCCGCCGCCTCGCTTACCGGCGTGTCCAGAAGTATGCTGGCGCAGATTGAAAAGGGCGAGGTCAACCCGACGATCTCCGTGCTCTGGAAGATCGCCAACGGGTATAAGGTCTCCTTTACCTCTCTGACGGAGGAAAGAGGTGAGGTGGTCTCCGTCGTCCGGCAGGCGGATATACAGCCGTTGAGCGAGGATGAGGGCCGCTATCTGAATTATCCCATCTTTCCCTTTGATGAGCAGAGGCTTTTTGAGACCTATCGAATCGTTATTCAGGCGGGCGGCCGCCTGTCCGCGCAGCCCCATCTGAAAGGGGCCGTGGAGTATCTTACCGTCTTTGCCGGAGAGGCGGAGATCGTTCTTGACGGAGAACGGCTGCTGCTCTCAAAAGGGGACTCGGTTCGGTTCTGTGCGGACGTTCCCCACGGGTATCGAAACGCCGGAGAGGAAACCGTTGAGCTGAGCATGCTGATTTACTATTGCAAATAACAGGCGCTCCGGGCGCTCCCGCCGAACTGTGGAAAAAGACGCCCAAAATCCGCGGTTGACAAATCCGCCGCCGCTTTTTATAATATTCCTCAAAGCGATGACGGAGAGGGATGGGAACGCGGACCCTCAGAGAGCCGGCGGATGGTGCGAGCCGGCGGGAACGGTTCCCAGGTCCTATGGCTCCCGAGCCGGACGTTCGACAAGGTAGGGCGTCCCGTGAGGCCGCGTTAAGGCAAAAGGGCTGTTGGGCCCTGAGGGGCGCAGGGCCGTGAGGCCGGCGCAATTTGAGTGGTACCGCGGAGGCTGACATTGGCTTTCGTCTCAAAGGAAATCCTTTGGGACGGGAGCTTTTTTCGTCCCAACACTGAAAGGAGCACGATTCTATGAGCAACTACCGTTCCGAGACCATCTGTGTCCAGGGGGGCTACACCCCCGGCAGCGGCGAGCCCCGGCAGATCCCCATCATCCAGTCCACCACCTTCAAGTACGCCACCTCCGAGGACATGGGCAGGCTCTTTGACCTGGAGAGCAGCGGCTACTTCTACTCCCGCCTCCAGAATCCCACCTGCGACTATGTGGCCGCCAAGATCGCCGCCCTGGAGGGGGGCACCGCGGCCATGCTCACCTCCTCCGGCCAGGCGGCCAATTTCTTCGCTCTCTTTAACCTGGCCTCCTGCGGAGACCACATCGTCTCCTCCTCCAGCATCTACGGCGGCACCTTCAATCTCATCTCCGTCACCATGGCCAGGATGGGCGTGGAGGTGACCTTCGTCTCCCCGGACTGCACCGCGGAGGAACTGGACGCCGCCTTCCGGCCCAACACGAAGGCTCTGTTCGGCGAGACCATCGCCAACCCCGCCCTGACGGTGCTGGACATCGAGAAATTCGCCGCCGCCGCCCACCGCCGCGGCGTGCCCCTGATTGTGGACAACACCTTCGCCACCCCGGTGAACTGCCGCCCCTTCCACTGGGGCGCGGACATCGTCACCCACTCCACCACCAAGTACATGGACGGCCACGGGGCCGCCGTGGGCGGGGCCGTGGTGGACTCCGGAAAATTCGACTGGATGGCCCACGCCGACAAGTTCCCGGGTCTCTGCACCCCGGACGAGAGCTACCACGGCGTCACCTACGCCGAGAAGTTCGGGAAGGAGGGGGCCTTCATCACCAAGTGCACCGCCCAGCTTATGCGGGACTTCGGCTGCACCCCCTCCCCCCAGAGCGCCTTCTACCTGAACCTGGGCCTGGAGAGCCTCCATGTGCGCATGGAGCGCCACTGTGAGAACGGCCAGGCCGTGGCGGAGTTCCTGGCGGCGCATCCCAAGGTGGCCCATGTCAGCTACTGCGGCCTGCCCGGGGACAAGTACCACGCCCTGGCGCTGAAATACCTGCCCAGGGGCTCCTGCGGCGTGGTGTCCTTTGAGCTCAAGGGAGGCCGGGAGGCCGCCGGGGTGTTTATGAGCCGCCTGAAGCTGGCGGCCATCGAGACCCACGTGGCGGATGCCCGCACCTGCTGCCTCAACCCCGCCACTTCCACCCACCGGCAGATGACCGACGAGCAGCTGAAAGCCGCCGGGGTCCCCGCGGGGCTGATCCGCATCTCCTGCGGCCTGGAGAGCAGGGAGGATCTCATCGACGACATCAAGCAGGCGCTGGAGGCGGTGGACTGATGCCCATTAAAATTCCAAACCAGCTCCCCGCCACCAGGACGCTGACAGAGGAGAACATCTTCGTCATGACGGAGACCCGGGCCATCACCCAGGACATCCGGCCGCTGCAGATTCTCCTCCTAAACCTGATGCCCACCAAGGTGGACACGGAGACCCAGCTGGCCCGGGTGCTGGGCAACACGCCCCTCCAGATCGAGCTGGAGCTCATCGCCCCGGCGGGACACATCTCCCGCAACACCTCCCAGGAGCACATGCTGTCCTTCTACAAGACCTTTGACGAGGTGAAAAGCCGCACCTTTGACGGCCTGGTCATCACCGGCGCGCCGGTGGAACACCTGCCCTTTGAGGAGGTGGACTACTGGCCGGAGCTGTGTGAGATCATGGAGTGGAGCAAGACCCACGTCCACTCCACCCTCCACATCTGCTGGGGTGCCCAGGCGGGGCTCTACTACCACTACGGCATCCCCAAGCGGCAGCTGGACCGGAAGCTCTTCGGCGTCTTCCGCCACACCCTGGAGGACCCCAATTTCATCCTCTTCCGGGGCTTTGACGACACCTTCTGGGTCCCCCACTCCCGGAACACCACCGTGGACCGGCGGGACATCGAGGCGGTGCCGGATCTGAAAATTCTGTCCAGCTCCCCGGAGGCGGGGGTATACGCCGTCAAGACCGCCCAGGGGCGGCAGGTGTTCCTCATGGGCCACGCGGAGTACGACCGGGACACCCTGAAAAAGGAGTACCTGCGGGACGTGGCCGCCGGGGTGGACATCCAGCTCCCCCGGCACTACTTCCCGGAGGACGACCCCGCCCGGGAGCCCCTGGTCCGCTGGCGCTCCTGCGCCCACCTGCTCTACGGAAACTGGCTGAACTACTGTGTATACCAGACCACGCCCTACGACATCGGCGGCATCCGGCACGGTGTGCGCACGGACGACTGAGAAAAAAGCCCCGGCGCCGCCCCTCTGCGGGGCGGCGCCGGTTTCTCTCATACTAGAACTTGTTAAAAAGGTTAAAAAACTTTTTAACCTTTTTATAGCGCCGAAGGCGCGTCAAGTTCTTATGAGACGCATTTTGCGCCGTTTTCGGCGTAAAATGGAAACGCACTCGTGCGTTTCTATTCTTGATAAAACCGAACAGTTTTATCAAGAATTAGTATCAGTCGAAGTAGAACAGCTCCTCGAATTTCTTGTCCAGGGCGATGCACAGCACCAGGGCCAGCTTCGCCGTGGGGCTGAACTGCCCCGTCTCGATGGAGCTGATGGTGTTCCGGGACACGCCCACCATCTCCGCCAGCTGGGTCTGGGACAGCCCCCGCTCCGCCCGGACCGCCTTGAGCCGGTTTTTCAGGATCAGCCGGTCGTCCATCCTGTCACCCCGTTTCGTTTTTTATCGATGAAAGCATTGTACCAGATAATAGACGAATAAAGCAAGAGAGACCACCAGCGTGACGACATCGGAGACATTTCTCCGCTGGGCGATGCGGTAGATCCGGCTCCCCACGCAGGAGGCCCAGAACATGGCCATGACGTCCGCGATGGGCTGATCGTGAAACAGCTTCCACCCCGCCAGGATTCCCCCTGTCAGCAGCGCGAACATCAGGCTGAAAGACTCCCCCTGGACGCGGACCGTCCGCTCCATCTCGTCCTGCTCCCGGTTCTCCCGCCGGCTCTTCTCTAAAATTTCTTCTCGGTCCATAAAATCGCTCCTTGCATAGTTTACTTTTTAAAATGCCAAGTTAACTTGTAGTTACAGGATAGCATATACCAAGTTTACTTGTCAATATAAAATTGAAGACACCCCGGAGAATATTCTCCGGGGTGTTGCTGTCTACTGCTTTTCCCGGTCCGATTGGATCAGGAGCTTCAAGCCCTCCACCGCCGTCCGGACGGAGGCGGAGGTGTCCTCGGTCATCTTCTGGTCCAGCCCGGCGGCCTCCCGCTCCTGATTCCAGATGACGTGGAAGCAGGACGCCGCCCGGCAGTGGAGCGCCGCCGCGACGACGAACAGCGCCGCCGACTCCATCTCACTGGCCTTCACCCCCAGCCGCTTCCAGCTCTCCCACCTGGCCTTGAGCTCGTATGAGACGGGGGAGGCGTCGGGGCTGTGCTGGCCGTAGAAGCTGTCCTTGCACTGGACCACTCCCAGGTGCACCGGCAGGCCCAGCGCCTCCGCCGCCCGGGCCAGGCACCCGGTGGCCTCGTAGTCCGGCACCGCCGGAAACTCGATGGGGGCGTACTCCAGACTGGTATGCTCGTACCGGATGGCCCCGGTGGCCACCACGATGTCCCCGGCCTGGACACTGAGGTCGATACCCCCGCAGGTGCCGGTGCGGAGGAAGGTGTCCGCCCCGCACTTGTGGAGCTCCTCCACCGCGATGGCCGTGGAGGGCCCGCCGATGCCGGTGGAGCAGGCGGTGACCTTCTCCCCCAGCAGCGTGCCGGTCCAGATGTTGAACTCCCGGTTATAGGCCACCTGTTTCGCGCCGTCAAACAGGGCGGCGATGGCGGGCACCCGGCCCGGGTCCCCCGCCAGGATGCAGTAACGGCCCACGTCCCCGGGGACGCATTGGATGTGGAATTGGCGTTCCAGTGTTTGCATGATGGTCACCTCGTCTGTATGTTCTGTGTTTTGGAAAATTTCAGGATAATTCGGTTGTGGAGACGGCGCCGGTTTACACGGTGTTCAGGGCACAGTCCGGCCGCGATCCGCTCATCAGCTTTTGGATATTCGCGGCAAAAAAGGCATAGCGCCTCCTGTGATAGCTCACTCCGTCCGGGTACCCCGCCGTATGAGGGGTCAGGATCACATTGGAAAGACTCCGGAGCGGATGGTCCTTCGCCAGCGGCTCCTGCTCATAGACATCCAGACAGGCCCCGCCGATCCTGTGCGTCCGCAGCGCGTCCACAAGGCAGTCCTCCTCCACGACCGCTCCCCGCGCCGTGTTGACAAAGAGCGCGTCCGGCTTCATCCTGGAGAAAGCGCCGGCATCAATCAGATGTCTGGTCTCGGGCAGCAGGGGGACGTGGACCGTCACAATGTCGCTCTCCTCATACAGGCGCTCCAGCTCCACCCGCCGTATGCCCGGGGTTAAGACCGGATGCCGGCTGTGCCCCAGGACATTCATCCCAAAGGCCTGACAGCAGGCGGCTACCCGCTGCCCCACACGGCCAAGGCCGACGATGCCGATGGTTTTGCCCAGGAGCTCAGAGCCGGCGTAGTCCAGCTCGCTCTCCGGCCCGCCGGTTTTGACGAACGTGTCCAGATAGGGGATATTCTTATACCAGCACAGAATCAGCGCCATCGTGTGCTCCGCCACCGCCGCGGCGTTGATTCCCGCCGCATTGCAGACCTGTATGCCGCGTCTGGTGCACTCCGCGATGTCCACATTGTCATAACCCGCGCCCGTCTGGACCAGACGCAGCTTCGGCGCCCGGCTCAGAAACGGCCCGTCCACGGAAATGTGTTCCGGAATCACCGCGTCCGCGTCTCCGAGAAACGGTCCCGCGTCCTCAGGCCGGACAATGTGGAGCTCCCAATCGGCCGGAAAGGAACCGCGGATGTGTTCCCGGGTCTTCTCCGGGAACACGCCGATGATTACAATTTTCATTTCATCGTCACCACCGTGACGCCGGACTCTCCCTCGCCGTAGGCCCCCAGGCGGAAGCCCTTCACGGCCTTGTTCCGCCGCAGCACGTCGTGCACCGCTTTCCGCAATGCCCCGGTGCCCTTGCCGTGGATGATGGTCACCGTCTCCAGCTTCCCCATGACGGCGGCGGAGAGGAAGTTCTCCACCACCGCCTCGGCCTCCAGCGTCTCCAGCCCCCGGATGTCCAGCTCCCGGGCGGCGGAGGCCCGCAGGGCCCGGTCCGCGCTCTGGCGGATGGCCACGGCGGGATTCTTCTTTTTCGCCGCCCGCTCGTCGTCCTCGATGAGCCGCACCTCGTCCGCCTTCGCCTTCATCTTCAAAATGCCGGACTTCAACTGCAGCGTCCCGTCCTTCCCCACGGAGACCACCTCCGCCGGGGTGCGGACGCCGGGGATCTCCACCAGGTCCCCCTCCCGGATGGGGCGGCTGGGCTTGGGGATGGGTTCCTCACGGGCATCCCGGTGCGTGACGGCCTCCTCCGCCTCGTTGAGCTGGCGGCGCAGGGCGGCCCGGGCCTCGTTCTCGTCGGCATTGCGCTCCATGCGGGCCTGCTGGCGGCGCATCTCGCTGAGCTCCGCGAAGACCTGGTCCGCCGCGGCCCGGGCGTCCCGCAGAATCCGCTTGGCCTCTGCCTCGCCGCGGCCCCGGGCGTTCTCCTTGGCCCGCTCCATCTGCTCCCGGAACTCCCGGGCCTTTTTGGCGTCCTCCTCCCGCTGCCGCAGCAGCCGGTCCGCCTCCGCCTCCCGCCTCTCCAGGGCCTGGCGCTTCTCCTCCAGCTGGGTCAGCACGTCCTCGAACCGCACGCCCTCGCCGCTGAGCTGGTCCCGGGCGCCGTCGATCACCGTCTCCGGCAGGCCCAGCCGCCGGGAGATGGCGAAGGCGTTGGACTTGCCGGGGATGCCGATCAGCAGCCGGTAGGTGGGCCGGAGGGTCTCCACGTCAAACTCACAGGAGGCGTTCTCCACCCCGGCGGTGGTCATGGCGAAGGTCTTGAGCTCCGCGTAGTGGGTGGTGGCGGCCACCTTGGCCCCCAGCTTCCGCACGTGCTGGATAATTGAAATCGCCAGCGCCGCGCCCTCCACCGGGTCGGTGCCCGCCCCCAGCTCGTCGAAGAGGATCAGGCTCTTTTTGTCCGCCTCCGCCAGGATGGCCACGATGTTCACCATGTGGGCGGAGAAAGTGCTGAGGCTCTGCTCGATGCTCTGCTCGTCGCCGATGTCCGCCAGCACGTGCTCGTAGACGGCAATGGCGCTGCGGTCCGCCACAGGGATGTGGAGGCCGCACTGGGTCATGAGGGTCAGGAGCCCCAGCGTCTTGAGGCTCACGGTCTTGCCGCCGGTGTTGGGGCCGGTGATCACCAGGGTGTCAAAGGTTCCCCCCAGCTCGATGTCGATGGGCACCGCCGTTCTGGGGTCCAGCAGGGGGTGCCGGGCCCTCCGCAGGTGGACGCACCCGTCCCGGCGGATCTCCGGCCGCGCGCCGTCCATCCTGTAGCTCAGCTGGCCCCGGGCGAAGATCAAATCCAGGTGCACCAGGGTGTCGTAGTCCCACTGGATGGCCTCCCGGTGGGCCGCGCTATCTACGGAGAGCTCCGCCAGAATCCGGTCGATCTCCTTCTGCTCCCGGGCCTCCAGCTCCACGTACTCGTTGTTGGCCTGGACCACACCCATGGGCTCCACGAACACCGTGGCCCCGGTGGCGGAGATGTCGTGGACCAGCCCCGGCAGGTCCCCCTTGTGCTCCGCCTTCACCGGCACCACAAAGCGGCCGTCCCGCTGGGTGATGATGGCCTCCTGCAGGATCTTCCCGTAGGTGGGGGAGGAGATGATCTTCTGTAAAATCTGGCGGCTCCTGGCCTGGGCCGCCCGCATGTGCCGCCGGATGTCCGCCAGCTCCGGGGAGGCGGCGTCGGCGATGGTGTCCTCGTCGGGGATGCACCGCTTGATCTTCTCCTCCAGGAAGCGGTTGCCGTGGAGGGAGAGGAACAGGTGGTCGATGGCGGTCTTCTCCTGGGCCTCGTCGTTGAAGTACTCCCGGGCCCGCCGGGCGGCGGTCAGAAGGCCCGCGATGGTCAGAAGCTCCCGGGTGTTCAGCCCGCCGCCCCGGTCCGCCCGGTCCAGGGCCTCCGCCACCGGCTTCACACCGGAGAAAGAGGGGCTCCCCCGCAGGCCGATCATGGTTCTGGCGGCGTCGGTCTGGTCCAGCAGGCGCAGGACCTCCTCCGGCTCCGTCTCGGGCCGCAGGCGCAGGGCCCTGGCCTTGGCCTCGGCGCTGACGGCCTGGTCACTCAGCAGTTGCAGCACCCGGGGCAGCTCCAGGGTGCGGATGGATTTTTCAAACAGCTCGCTCATACGATCACACCTCCGGGGTGAAATAGGGATTCTTCTCCTCCAGGAGCCAGGGCAGGCGCCACTCCAGATTCAGCTGGACGCAGGGCCGGGGAAAGTCCTCCGGCAGGAGGTGGCACTCCGGGCCGAAGGCGATCTCCACGCCCTCCGCCGGCGCCAGCCACGCTCCGCAGAGACGGCCGGGGGGCGGCCCACCCGCCGTCAGCTCCCCCGCCAGGTGATACCAGCCGCCGTACAGGCAGCTCTCCCGGTCCCCCCGGTCCACGCAGACCTCCGCCGGTTTCTCCGGGTCCAGGCCCAGGGCGGTGAAGAAGTCCGTCACGGCGGGGGGCAGGGCCTTCACCGCCTGGATAAAATTCCGGCACCCGGCGCAGTCACAGGTGACCCGGGGCAGGGGATGGGCCTCGTACCAGGCCCGGGTGGCCTCTATATCTGCCATGAGCCGGTATGGGCCGAACGTAAACTCCCTCATCGTAAACTCCAAAATGTATAAATTGCGCAGAAATCAACAGATTGTATTTTATCGAAGGCTCTTGTAAAAGTCCAGCGTCCGGAAGCCCCGCTCCAGCTGGGCGCTCAGGAAGGCCTCAGCCGCCGCGGACAGCCGCCGCAGAGGCTCCTCCCCCAGCTTGAAGGAATACAGCCGTTTGGGGTCCCCGTAGACGATATGCCGCAGGGCCGCCAGGGAGTCCCGGCACAGGGGCAGGGACCGGCCGCCCTCTCCGCCGCCGCAGCTTCCGCACCGGAGCACCCCCTGGACCACGTCCAGCTGGGGACTCTCCGGCTCCGGGCTGCCGCAGAAGGCGCAGCTGTCCGCCAGGGGCTCGTACCCCGCCAGGCACAGCAGCTTCAATTCAAAGGCGGGCTTCACCAGGTCCGGGGGCTTCCCCAGGGCGGACAGGGCGTACAGTCCGTTCAGGAGGTGCCGCAGCAGCTCCCCCGCCGGGGACTCCTCGGTGGTGACGGCCTCCGTCAGCTCCGCCAGGTAGAATCCCAGGGCCATGGCCTCCAGATCGCTCCGAAGGCCGCCAAACAGCTCCAGCGTGGCCCCCTCGCCGGCGTAGTACCACTGGCCCCGCTGGTAGAGGGTCCACTCCGACCAGGCCAGGGACTGGGCGCAGGCGGCAAATTTACAGTTCTTCCGCCGGGCGCCCCGGGCGATGACGGAGAGCTTTCCCCGCTCCGCCGTGAGCAGGGTCAGGATCTTGTCCGCCTCCTTCGTCTCCGTCTCCCGGAGGACCAGACCCCGTATGACGATGTGGGGCGTTGACGCCAAGGCGCTCCCCTCCTATGTACGGGGAGTATAATCCTCCCCCAACGATTACAAATTGTTTTCTCCTCTGTCCGCGGCGGACCGGTACAGCATATAGGCCAGCGGCTCCCCGGTCATGCAGAACAGCTCCCACAGGGGGGCGGGCTCCATCTGATCCAACATGGCGCAGACCTCCTTTACGGGATTAGTCTGCGGAGGCTGTCGAAAACTATGGCTGGAAATGTCCGGTCAATCTGGAATGAAACGTTCGAATAACTCTATATGCGTCTTTGTCCCCGGGGAGTGTCCGCCCACGGGGCGGGGACGGGAGTTATCCGGCCACGGGCCGGGGACGGCGCACGGACTTTGCCCGTGCTGAGAATGCACCCCCCATTGTCGTCGGAAGAAACTCCGCCGCTCCATTTCCGGCTGGCGCCGAAAATTCCGCTCAAGCTCCGTTCCTTCCTCCTCTCCCCACGCGGCAGGCCGCGCGGGGGCCCCTTTTCTCTCTCTCTTGCCAGAGAAAAGAGAATGCGCCGTGCACGGTGTAAGAGAAAAGAGAACGCTTTTGGTCCTTGCGTAAGTGCGCTCCATTTATCGATAGACCGGAGAGACCTTGATGCGTGGACGCATGGACTTCCTTCTCTTCCCGCGCTTCGCGCATAGTTTGCTCCGTGTGGGGTAGTGGGTGCTTCTGTGAGGGGCCCGGTCAATCGTCCCGGTAGCCCAGGCTTCTCACATAGTTCACGTTGTCCCGCCAGTTCTCCTTCACCTTCACCCAGGTCTCCAGGTAGATCTTGGCGCCCATGAATTTCTCCATGTCGTGCCGGGCCAGGGAGCTGATCTTTTTCAGCATGGCGCCCTGCCTGCCGATGATGATGCCCTTGTGGCTGGCCTTCTCGCAGTAGATGGTGGCCTCCACGTCGATGACGCCGGTGTCCCGCTCCGAGAACTTCGTGATCTCCACGGCGGTGCCGTGGGGGATCTCCTTGTCCAGGCACAGCAGGAGCTTCTCCCGCAGCAGCTCCCCCATCACCTGCCGCTCCGGCTGGTCGGAGGTCGCACCGTCGGGGAACAGCTGGGGGCCCTCGGCGGCGTACTTTCCCAGCTCCTTCATGAGATCGTCCAGCCCGCTCCCGGTGTGGGCGGAGATGGGGATGATGGCGTCAAAGCCGTCCCAGACCTCGCTGTACGCGGCGATCACCGGCAGCAGCGCCGCCACTTCCACGGTGTCGATCTTGTTGATGCAGAGGATGCAGGGGATCTGTTCCTCCCGGATGCGGTCGATGAGGGCCTTCTCCGGCCCCCCCACGTGGGGGATGGGCTCCACCAGCAAAAGGGCGCAGTCCACGTCGCTGAGGCTGGCGGTGATGACCTTCACCATATAGTCCCCCAGGGCGGACTTGGGCCGGTGGAGACCCGGGGTGTCCAGCAGGACGAACTGGGTGTCCCCCCGGTTCACCACGCCGTAGATGCGGTTCCGGGTGGTCTGGGCCTTGTTGGAGACGATGGCCACCTTCTCCCCCACCAGGGTGTTGGTGAGGCTGGACTTGCCCACGTTGGGCCGGCCGCAGACGGTGACCATGGCGGTCTTTTTGATTGTACTCATACTCAGGTGATCCTCAACTTTCTTTCATGTTAAGCAATTTACAGCAGATGTCAAAATTCCTCACAAACGGGCCGGCCCCTGCAAAGGATCTGCAGGGGCCGCCGCCCTCGGCGGCCCGCCGGCGATCTATCGTTTATCCGGCAATCCCCGTTTTACCGCTCCAGAAAAATCATCAGCGCCGCGATGTCCGCCGGGGACACGCCGGAGATCCGGGACGCCTGCCCCAGATCCAGAGGCCGCACGGCGTTCAGCTTCTCCCGGGCCTCCAGCCGCAGGCCCTGGATGGCGCTGTAGTCCAGGTCCGGCGGCAGCTTGTGGGACTCCATCTTCCGGAAGTCCTCCACCTGCTTCCGCTGGCGCTGGATGTATCCCTCGTACTTCACCGAGATCTCCACCTGCTCCGCGACGTCCGGCGGCAGCTCCGGCCGGCCGGGGTCGAAGGGGGCCAGGTCCTCGTAGCGGACCTGGGGCCGCCGCAGCAGGGCAATGAGGGAGCAGCCGTCGGCGGCGCCGCCGGTGCCCCGCTCCGCCAGAAAGGCGGACAGGGCCGGAGAGGGAGACACCCCGGTGTGGGTCAGCCGCCTGATCTCCGCCTCCACCCGGGCGTACTTCTCCTCCACCGCCCGGAGCCGTTCCCCCGGTACCAGGCCGATGTTATAGCCCCGTTTGGTGAGCCGCAGGTCGGCGTTGTCCTGCCGGAGGAGAAGCCGGTACTCGCTGCGGGAGGTCATGATGCGGTAGGGCTCGTCGGTGCCCTTGGTCACCAGGTCGTCGATGAGGGTCCCGATGTAGGCCTCCGACCGGGAGAGAATGAAGGGGGACTGTCCCCGTATTTTTCGGGCGGCGTTGACCCCGGCGCAAAAGCCCTGGACCGCCGCCTCCTCGTACCCGGAGGAGCCGTTGAACTGCCCCGCGCCGTAGAGGCCGGGGACGGCCTTCACCTCCAGGGTGGGGGCCAGGGCCAGTGGGTCGATACAGTCGTACTCGATGGCGTAGGCGGGACGGGTCATGACGGCACGGCGCAGGCCCGGCACGCTGTGGAGCATCTGAATCTGGACCTCCTCCGGCATGGAGGAGGAGAAGCCCTGGATGTACAGCTCCTCCGTGTCCAGCCCCATGGGCTCCACGAAGAGCTGGTGCCGGAGCTTGTCCGGGAAGCGGACGATCTTGGTCTCGAAGGAGGGACAGTACCGTGGCCCCACGCCCTCGATGAGGCCGGAGTACATGGGGGCCCGGTCCAGATTTTCCTCCACAATGCGCTGTGTCTCCGCCGTGGTCCAGGTGAGCCAGCACACCGCCTTGTTTTCCGGCGGGTCGGCGGTGGAGTAGGAAAAGGGCACCGGCAGCTGGTCCCCGGGCTGGAGCTCCATCTCGTCAAAATCCACGGTGCGGGCGTTGACCCGGGGGGGCGTGCCGGTCTTGAACCGCCGCAGGGGCAGGCCCAGCTTTCTCAGGGAGTCCGTCAGGCGGACGGCGGCGTGCATCCCGTCGGGGCCGGAGTCCTCCACCCACTCCCCCACGACGGTGCGGCCGGAGAGGTAGGTCCCGGTGGCAAGGATCACGGCCCCTGCCTCAAACACGGCCCCGGTGGCCAGCACCACGGCGGAGACGGCGCCGTTTTCGGCGCGGATCTCCGTGACCTCCCCCTGGCGGACGGAGAGGTGTTCCTGCCGCTCCAGGGCGTGCTTCATATAGCCCTGGTAGCGCCGCCGGTCGGCCTGGGCCCGGAGGGACCAGACGGCGGGGCCCTTGCCCCTGTTTAAGAGGCGGTACTGGATGCAGCAGGCGTCGGCGGCCTTTGCCATCTCGCCCCCCAGGGCGTCCAGCTCCCGGACCAGGTGGCCCTTGCCGGTGCCGCCGACGGCGGGGTTGCAGGGCATGTTGCCCACGGCGTCCAGGTTGATGGTGAAGACCACGGTCTCCAGGCCCAGGCGGGCGGCCGCCAGGGCGGCCTCGATGCCGGCGTGGCCCGCGCCAACCACGGCTATATCGAATTTTCCTGCTAGAAATTCCTGCATAGGTGCTCCTTGGGTGGTCCCCCTGGACCGGGGGACGGGGGATGCCGCCCCACGGGGGCGGGACGGGAGTTGCCCGCCCACGGGGCGGGGACGAAAGTTTCCCGGCCTCGGGCCGGGGACGGCGACACGCCGGTGCCCGGCGTGTCTTGGGGCTGCCCCCCCCCCCATTTTCTCTTTTTCTGGGCGCAGAAAAAGAGAAAATGGGGGGGCATTGCCCAGCCACCAATGTGGCTGAAATCCCGCCCCCGCCCGCCAGGGCGAGCACTTACTTCGGCTTGCGCCGGTGGGCATACCGGTCCTCAGTCCGGCCCATGAGCCAGTCCACAGAGACATCGTAATACTCCGCAATACGCAGAATACTATTGTACCTAGGTTCTGACCCCAATTCAATATTTTGATAACCACGCATGGTTAAACCCACTTGCGCACCGGCCTGTGCCTGGGTCATATTTCGTTCATTGCGAAGAAGCCGAATCTTTTCAGCAAACATGGTAACAACCCCTTGACATACATTTACTGGTGTGCTATATTAAAAGTGAAAAATACATTATTTAGTGTATGGAGGCAATGCCATGAATGACATTCCAGAAGTCGTGGAACAGCTTTACTACCACTGGGTCACCATCCCGGACCCGGAAGACTGGGCCGAGTACATCGGTAAAAACCCCACCCTGGCACAGGGCCTCTATTCCTTCTACCAGGGCCTGTGCCTGGGCATGAACCTCTCCGACGCCCGCCGGGCCTGGGAGCCTCTGCCCATCCAGGAATTTTTAAGATGACCGCAGCGTCACCACCGCCACCTCCGGGCGGTTGAACAGCCGGAAAGTGGGCCCGGAATTCCCCAGCCCCCGGGTGACAAACAGCGCCGAGCCGTTCTCCTCGTAGAGCCCCGCTGTGTAGGAGGGGAAAAGCGTCCGGTCGGTGGACAGCAGCCCGTCCGTGAAGGGCAGGCGGATGATGCCGCCGTGGCCGTGGCCGGAGAGCACCAGATCTGCCCCCAGCAGGCTGTACCGCTCCGCGAACTGGTTGTTCCGGTGGGCCAGCAGCATCCAGAAGGGATCGCCGTGGGCGGCGTAGACCTCCGCCGCCACCTGCTCCGGCGTCTTCTGGTCGGCGTAGCCGTTGGGGTCGTCGATGCCCGCCAGGACCACCGTGTCCCCGTTCCGCTCCAGGGTGACAAACTCGTTGCTCAGCACCCGGGCCCCGTGGGCCTCCAGGCGCTCCTTCAGCTCCGGCACATGGCCGATGGCCCACTCGTGGTTGCCGGTGACATAGTACAGCGGCGCGATGGCCGAGAGGCCCCCGGCCGCCTCCTCCGCATAGCCCTCCCGGGGGCCCCGGTACAGGTCCTCCAGGTCCCCCAGATAGAAGATATAGTCCGGCGCGGCCTCCGCCACAGCGGCGAACAAATCCTCGTTCCCCGGGCCGAACTCCCCGCCGTGGAGGTCGCTGAGAACCACGGCGCGGCAGCCGTCAAAGCCCTCCGGCAGGCCGGAGAAGACCGGTTCAAAACAGGTGACCTGCAGAGCTGTGTTGTCCCAGCGGACAAACAGCGCCGCCAGCAGGGCCAGGATCGCCAGAATGCACAGCGTCCGCAGGGGGCGGCGCTTTCGGGGTCGGTCTGCCATAGCCGCGGACGCCTCCTCTGTTTTATATCATTATGGATTATAACACAACAGGCTGTGTCATTGCGAGAGAAAAAATACACAAAGAAACACGGGGGTCTCTGGAGAAATTGCGCTCCGCCGGACACACCGGCGGGGCAGTTATCCCAGGATTCCGCAAAATAAGAGGTCGGCCTTTGGTAATTCTACCATAAATTGTGGTTGCAATTCAGCAAAAAACATGATATAATCTCTGCAATCAAACGGAAGAGAAAGGAGGGAACTGTTATGAAAGACATCAAGTACCCAGTATATGGCGACGTGGATGACCTGATTTTCGTAGGCGAGACCTGGTCCGAAAGCGAGCGGTAAAAACCGTGAAGCCACGCCGGAGATGGCGTGGGTTTTTTGTTTTTATCCGCGGATGATATGGACGTTTGGGTGAGTCACCCGTTTACGATAGATCGTTTTCCGGTTCTTAGCCAAGATACGTCAATCCACGAGCCGCGGGCCATTGGCCCGCGGCGTTTTCTCTTTTCCGCTCCTGAAGCCGGGGCGGAAAATGGTTTTACGGGAATTTTCCGGGCGAAAACGGCTTGTGAGCGGGATATTTTCATGGTATAATAAAGCGTTGCGAAAATCCAGCCTTTTGGAAGCTGAGAGGGGGCGGACTGATGGGTATTCACGACGGGCACCGGGAGAAGACGCGGGCACGGTTCCTCAACGCGGGACTGGACGCCTTTGCCGACCACGAGGCGCTGGAGCTGCTGCTGTACTACGCCATTCCCCGGCGGGACACCAACCCCATCGCCCACGCGCTGATGGAGCGGTACGGCTCCCTCTCCGCCGTGCTGGAGGCCCCCGCGGAGGACCTGCGGAAGGTGGAGGGCATCGGGGAGAGCGCGGCGGTGCTGCTGCGGCTGGTCCCCCAGCTCTGCCGCAAGGCCCGGCTGGCGGACGCCCGGGACACGGTGCTGAACTCCCCGGAGCGGGCGGGGAGCTACCTGCTGGAGCTCTTCGCCGGGCTGAGCCGGGAGGTGCTCTACCAGCTGTGCCTGGACCAGAAGGGAAAGCTCCTGGCCTGCAAGCGCCTCAGCGAGGGCAGCGCCAACAGCACGGACCTGAACATCCGATTGCTGATGGAGAACGCCATCCTGACCTCCGCCAGCGTGGTGATCCTGTCCCACAACCACCCCAGCGGCATCGCCCTGCCCTCCGAGGACGACGTCAATACCACGGAGCAGGCCCGGACGGCGCTGGAGACCATCGGCGTCCGGCTGGCGGACCACATCATCGTGGCGGACGGGGACTATGTGTCCCTGGCGGACTCCGGATACCTGGGAGGATACTGAGGAAATGAAGCACGGATATGAGATGATCGACCTCCGGGAGCGCCCGGCGCTGGCGGAGACGGCCGCGGAGTGGTTCCACGGGAAGTGGGGCATTCCGGTGGAGGAATACCGCGCCAGCATGGCCGCCAGCGGGGACGCCCCGGTTCCCCGGTGGTACGCGGCCCTGCGGGACGGCCGCATCATCGGCGGCGTCGGCGTCATTGAAAACGACTTTCACGACCGGAGAGATTTGACGCCCAACGTCTGCGCCCTCTACGTGGAGGAGGACTGCCGCTGTCAGGGCCTGGCCGGGGCGCTGCTGGAGCGGGCCTGCGGCGATCTGCGGGACGCCGGGATCACCACGGTGTACCTGGTGACGGACCACACGTCGTTCTACGAGCGGTACGGGTGGGAGTTTCTGTGCATGGTACAGGGGGAGGGCGAGACGGAGCTTTCCCGGATGTACGTCCGCAGGATGGGAAATTATCCACGCCTGTCTCATAAATTCTGAGACGTTCTTATTTCTGCCCGTTCCCTCGAAAAATGCCGTCTTTCGGCGGGCCGCCGGGGGCGGCGGCCCCTGCGCGTTTTATGAGACGGACGCAAAAATCATCGAACAAATGTTGCAAACAGTCTGGCGTTTTGATAGAATAGGAGCCATATCGCGGAGTGTGGCGGAGGAGACCCTATGCCGAAATTTCAAGTCGTATCCGAATACCAGCCCTCCGGCGATCCCCACAAAAGCAGGGCTTTTGCGGGGGCCCCGTGATTGGGAAAAACCGGACAGGCGGAGCCCGCCCGGTTCAAGATTTTGCCTGGCGGCAAAATGCTTGGCGCCGCTTTCGCGGCGGCGGGCCTCTGGCCCTTGGCTGGCCGCCGGGGCGTAATCTGAATGCTTTGTGGAGACAGAGAGCTATGCCGAAATTTCAAGTCGTATCCGAATACCAGCCCTCCGGCGACCAGCGGTCGGCCATCGCCGCCCTGGCGGAGGGCATTGAGAGCGGGCTGAAGGAGCAGGTGCTGCTGGGCGTCACCGGCTCCGGCAAGACCTTCACCATGGCCAAGGTCATCGAGGCCGTCCAGCGGCCCACGCTGGTGCTGGCCCACAACAAGACCCTGGCGGCCCAGCTGTGCGCGGAGTTCAAGGAGTTCTTCCCCAACAACGCCGTGGAGTACTTCGTGTCCTACTACGACTACTACCAGCCGGAGGCGTACATCCCCCACACGGACACCTATATCGCCAAGGACGCCTCCACCAACGACGAGATCGACCGCCTGCGCCTCTCCGCCACCTGCGCCCTGCTGGAGCGGCGGGACGTGATCGTGGTGGCCTCCGTCAGCTGCATCTACGGCCTGGGGGAGCCGGACGACTTCGCCAAGCTGGTGATCTCCCTGCGGACCGGGGCGGAGTGGAACCGGGACGAGCTGCTGCGCCGCCTGGTGGAGAACCGCTACGAGCGCAACGACATCGCCTTTGAGCGCAACATGTTCCGGGTCCGGGGAGATACCGTGGAAATCTATCCGGCGTATTATAAGGACCACGCCGTCCGGGTGGAGTTCTTCGGGGACGAGATCGACCGGATCAGCGACTTCTCCCCCGTCACCGGCTCCGTGAACCGGATTTTGAACCACATCGCCATCTACCCCGCCAGCCACTATGTCACCACCAAGGACAAGATGGACCGGGCTATCACCGAGATCCGGCGGGAGCTGGAGGAGCAGGTGAAGGTCTTCACCGACAACAATCAGCTGGTGGAGGCCCAGCGCATCCGCCAGCGGACGGAGTACGACATGGAGATGATGCAGGAGCTGGGGTACTGCTCCGGCATCGAGAACTACTCCCGGGTGATCTCCGAGCGCCCGGTGGGCTCCGCCCCCATGACGCTGCTGGACTTCTTCCCGGACGACTTCGTGCTGTTCGTGGACGAGAGCCACGTGACATTGCCTCAGGTGCGGGCCATGTACAACGGAGACCACGCCCGGAAGGACAGCCTGGTGCGCTACGGCTTCCGCCTGCCCTGCGCTTACGACAACCGGCCCTTAAAATTCGAGGAGTTCGAGGGCCGCATCGGACAGGCCGTCTTCGTCTCGGCCACGCCGGGCCCCTACGAGCGGGAGCGGGCGGACCAGGTGGTGGAGCAGGTGATCCGCCCCACGGGCCTGCTGGACCCGCGGGTGGAGGTGCGGCCTGTCACCGGGCAGATCGACGATCTCATGGAGGAGATCAGGGTCCGCTCCGAGCGGAAGGAGCGGGTGCTGGTGACCACCCTCACCAAGAAGATGGCGGAGGACCTGACGGAGTACTTCAAAAACGCCGGGATCAAGGTGCGCTACATGCACTCCGACGTGCAGACCATCGAGCGGATGGAGATCATCCGGGACCTGCGGCTGGGGGAGTTCGACGTGCTGGTGGGCATCAACCTGCTGCGGGAGGGACTGGACCTGCCAGAGGTGAGTCTGGTTGCTATTCTGGACGCGGACAAGGAGGGCTTCCTCCGGTCCGAGACCTCCCTGATTCAGACCATCGGCCGGGCCGCCCGGAACGCCGAGGGCCTGGTGATCATGTACGCCGACGAGATTACCCCCTCCATGCGGGCGGCTATCGACGAGACGGAGCGCCGCCGGGGGATTCAGGACCAGTTCAACCGGGAGCACGGCATCGTGCCGGAGACCATCATCAAGGGGGTCCGGGAGGTGCTGGAGATCTCCAGCGCGGCGGAAGACGAAACCCTCCGGGCCCGGAAGAAGCGGAAGCTGAGCCAGCAGGAGCGGGCCGCCGAGATTGCCAAGCTGGAAAAAGAGATGAAAGAGGCGTCCAAGATGCTGGAGTTCGAGTACGCCGCGGTGCTGCGGGACCGGATCATTGAGCTGCGGGGCGAGAAATAAACGTTTCGGTCAAGCCTTTTCAAAGGCTTGCGGGGTGCAGGGGCAGAGCCCCTGCGGCTGCGGCGCGGAGCCGCCGCAAATACGGTAAAGGAGCGCACCCATGAAATACGAGTGGCTGGACGAATATCTGCTGTCCCTCCCCGGCGCGGAGAAGGACTACAAGATCGAGTGGGCCTGGTTTCGGTACATGGTCCGGGGCAAGCTCTTCGCCGCCGTCTGCTCGCCGGAGGCCAAATACGAGACCTACGGCGGCCACGACCTGGTAAACCTCAAGTGCGGCCCGGCGGAGGCGGAGCTGCTGCGGGCCCAGTACCCGGAGATTCTCCCCGGCTTCTATTGCGACAAACGCCTCTGGATCGCCTGCCTGCTGGATGGAGACCTGCCGGACGAGGTCCTGCGGGACCTGTGCGCGAAATCCCATCAGCTGATTCTGGGGAAGCTGCCCAAGTATGTCCAGCGGGAGATTCTGGGAGACTGAGAGGAGACACACCATGGATGAAGAGCGCACCCGATTCCAAAAAATCGTACTGTTGATCCTGGCGGCCATGGCCGTCCTCTTCGCCGTCCTCACCGCCGTCAGCCGGAGCCAAAAGGGCGCATACTTCGAGGAGACCCTGCTGCGGCCCTCCTCCCCCGCCCAAAATGTGACCGCCTACACCGGCAAGGCCCACGGCACGCGGGTAGACATCACCGTCACCCGGGACAGCGAGACCCGGGCCGCGGTGGAGTTCCTCATCGAGGGCGTCCTGGACGACGTGTGCGTGGTGGACTACCCCCTGGACCCCATCCGGACGGAGCGCTGGACGACGGTGGACGGCGTCCGGGTCACCAAAAACGGAACCCTGCTCTTCGAGGGCGGCTACGACCCGGAGGACCCCATCGGCTGGGGCTGGTACACCCCGGAGGGCGTGCGGGATACCCGCGGGGCCCTCACGGCCCGGGGCTACAGTGACGCGAACCCCTGGCTCGGCTTCGAGGTCAGTGCGAACACCGCCCTGCGGTTCGCCCTGGGGCCGGAGCTGGAGAGCCGGGGCAGCTGGGCGCTGTACTTCCTCATGCTGTTCTGCACGTTCTTCGTGGCGCTGGACGCGGCCTTCCCCATGACGGTATTCTACCTCCAGCACTGCTGCGACGTCCGGGACCCGGAGCCCTCGGACTTCTATCTCGCCTGTCAAAAAGCGGGCTGGGTGGTGTTTCCGCTGCTCTTGCTGGGAGGCTACTGCTATGCCCTGCGCATGATTCCATAAGCCCGGGACGGTTCTCCCGGGAAACGTGAGGTGATCCCATGGCCTTCAGCAGTATGGCGTTTCTGTTCGGCTTTCTGCCGGCGGCGGTGCTGTGCTATTTTCTCATACCGGCCCGCTGGCGGGCGGGGCGGAACGGAGTCCTGCTGCTGTTCAGTCTGGCCTTCTACGCCTGGGGCGGGCTGCGGCTGCTGCCGGTGCTGGTGTGGTCCTGCCTTGTGAGCTGGGCCGCGGGGCTGCTGGCGGCACCGGGACGGCGGCACCGGCAGGCGGCCTTTTGGGCCGCCGCGGCGCTGAATCTGCTGCCCCTGCTGTACTTCAAGTACACCGGCTTCCTTCTGGACAATCTGCGCGCCCTGGGGCTGGGGCTGGGGCTGGAGCTGGCGCGCCCCGGCCTTCTCCTGCCCGCCGGGATCTCCTTCTTCACCTTCCAGGCCGTCTCATATCTCGCCGACGTGTACCGGGGGACCGTCCCGCCGGAGCGGAACCTCCTCCGCCTGGCGCTGTACATGGCCTTCTTCCCCCAGCTGCTCCAGGGGCCCATCGTCCGGTACGGGGACTTCGGCCCCCTGCTGGCGGAGCGGCGGGAGACCGTTTCGGACGCCTCCGCGGGGGCGGTGCGGTTCTGCTTCGGCCTGGGGAAGAAGGTGCTGCTGGCGGACGCCCTGGGGAATGTGGCAAACGCCGCCTTTTCCGCCGGGGACCGGCTCACAGTCAGCCTGGCCTGGCTGGGCTCCATCGCCTACACCCTGCAATTGTACTTCGACTTCTCCGGCTACACCGACATGGCCCTGGGCCTGGGGCGGGTCTTCGGCCTGCCCCTGCCGGAGAACTTCGACTACCCCTATCTCGCCCGGTCCGCCGGGGAGTTCTGGCGGCGGTGGCACATCACCCTCTCCCGCTGGTTCCGGGACTATGTGTACATCCCCCTGGGGGGCAACCGCCGTTCCCGGAGGAGGCACCTCTGGAACCTGCTGACGGTGTGGCTGCTGACGGGCCTCTGGCACGGGGCCGCCTGGACCTTCGTTTTCTGGGGCCTCTACTACGCGGCGCTTTTGATCGGGGAGAAGTACCTCTGGGGCTCCGCCCTGGAGCGGATGCCCAGCCCCCTGCGGCACGTCTACGCCCTGCTGCTGATCAACTTCGGCTGGGTGCTGTTCCGCGCCGGGAGCCTCGGGCAGGCGGGGGCGGTCATCGCCGCCATGCTGGGCCTCGCCCCCGGCGGGCTGTGGAGCGGCGAGGCGGAGTTCTATCTGCGGCAGTACGCCTGGGAGTGGGTCATCGCCCTCCCGGCGGCGCTGCCGGTGAAGGTCTGGCTCTCCCGGGCGCTGGAGCGGCGGCGGGAGAACGGAAACCGGATCGCGGCCGCGGTGCTGGCCTTTGGGCCCAGGCTGCTGGCCCTGTGCCTGCTGGGGCTCTCCACAGTGCGGCTGCTGAGCTCCACCTTCCGCTCGTTTCTGTACTTTCAGTTTTAAGGAGGCCCGGACATGGAAAAATTCTCACAGCGGGCCTTCCTGCTCTGCCTGCTGGCGGCGCTGCTGTCGGTGCCCGCCGGGACGGCCCTCTGGTCCCGGAGGGACACCACCGCCTACTACGAAAACCGGTCCCTGACGGAGTTTCCCGCCCTCACGGCGGAAGCCCTCTGGACCGGGACCCTGGGCACGGACCTGGAGAGCTGGTACTCCGACCACGTGCCGGGCCGCACCACCCTCCTGAAAGCGGACACGGCGGCGCAGCTGAATCTCCTGCGCCGTCCGGCGGTGAACGAGGTGGTCCCCGCCGGGGACGTGCTGCTGCCCCTGCTGTCCTACGAGGAGCGGGCCGGGTCGGAGTACCCCGCCCTGGCCAAGACGGCGGCGGAGCCCTTCGGAAAGCTCAGCGCGCATATCCGCGCCTATGGCGGCACCTTCTGCTGCGCGGGCATCCCGGAACAGCGGGTCTACTTCCGAGACCGGTACCCCGATTACCTCCCCCGCCACGAAACGGAAGTGACCGCCGGAGACGGAGCCTATGCCCGTGCCATGGCGGAGGCCGGGGTGGACTTTCTGGACATAGGGGCGGTGTATGACGCCCAGGGGCACCGGCCGGAATACTACTCCGCCGTGGACCACCACTACAGCTGTTATGGCGCCTACACCGCCTACCGGGCGATCCTGGACCATCTGGCGGAGGCGGGGCGGGATCTGCCGGTGCTGACAGAGGAGGACCTGGAGTTCCGGGAGCTGCCCAACCCCTATATCGCCACCCGGAACCGCAAGCTCTACAACCTCTGGCCCAACGAGGAGCGGGCCGTCATCGCCGTGCAGAGGGGCCCGGTGCCCTTTACCCGGTACGACAACGGAGAGCCCTCGGACAGGCCCCTCTTCGTCCTGCCGGCGGAGGACTGCCTGCCCGCCACCTACAACCTCTATATGGGCGGCGACTTCGCCGAGACGGTGCTGGAGACGGACCGCCCGAACCTGCCCAACGCCCTGATTTTCGGGGATTCTTTCACCAACGCCCTGGAGACGCTGCTGTACGCCTCCTTCAACGAGACCCGGATTCTGGACCTGCGGCACTACGACAAGATGTCCCTGCGGGCGTATATCGACACGTACCGGCCCGACATCGTGCTCTGCGTCCAGAACGACACCTTCTACTACCTGGGCGGCGGCAACAACGACGTGTGGGAGGACCCGTGATGGAAGAGACAGAAAAAAAGACCGCCCCAAAAGGAGGGGCGTACGCCTCCATCCTGGCGGCGGCGGTGCTCTGGGGCATGATCGGCCTGTGGAACCGCGGCCTGATGGCCGGGGGCTTCACCCCCACGGACATCGTGGTGGTGCGGAACTTCGGCGGGATGCTTCTGCTGACGGCGGTGTTCGCCGTCAGGGACCGGAGCGTGTTCCGGGTGCGCCGGGAGCATTTGAAGTACTTCTTCGGCACCGGCGTGGTCAGTGTGCTGCTGTTCACGGTGTGCTATTTCTCCTGCCAGCGGATCTGCTCCCTGGCGGCGGCGTCCATCCTGCTGTATACGGCGCCGTCCTTTGTGGTGGTGCTGTCGGCGGTTCTCTGGCACGAGCCCGTGACGAGGCGGAAGCTCCTGGCCCTGGCGCTGACCCTGCTGGGCTGCGCGCTGGTGTGCGGCGTCTTCGCCGGGGACGTGACGGTGACGGCGGGCGGCGTGGCGCTGGGCCTGGGGTCCGGGTTCTTCTACGCGCTGTACAGCGTCTTCGGCCGGTACGCCCTGGCCCACTACGGCCCCATGACCGTGACGGTGTGGACGTTCCTCTTCGCGGGCCCGGCGTCCCTGGCGCTGCTGCGGCCGGGGCGGATGGCGGCGGCGCTGGGGTCGCCCCGGCAGTGGCTGCTGTCCCTGGGGCTGGTGGTGTTCTCTACCGCGGCGCCGTACGTCCTGTACACCCGGGGCCTTGCCCGGGTGGAGTCCGGCAGGGCGTCCATCATGGCGAGTCTGGAGCCGGCGGCGGCCGCGCTGGTGGGGGTGCTGGTGTTCGGGGAGCCCCTGTCCCCCGCGGCCGTCGCGGGGATTCTGTGCGTCCTGGCGGGCGTGTATATTCTGAGGTGAGACATGGCAAAGCACAAAGAGGAAAAGACCAACGTGATGCGGATTCTGGACCGGGAGAAGGTCCCCTACACCGCCCATTTCTACGAGGAGACCCAGGGACCGGAGGGCACCCGGGAGTACGGCCTCCACGTGGCGGAGGCACTGGGCCAGGACCCCGCCCGGGGGTTCAAGACCCTGGCGGCCCGGGGGGCCTCCGGGGGGATCTATGTTTTCGAGGTGCCCGCGCCGGAGAGCCTGGACCTGAAGAAGGCGGCCCGGGCCGTGGGGGAGAAATCGGTGGAGCTGCTCCACGTGGCGGAGATCAACGAGGTCACGGGATACATCCGGGGCGGGTGCAGTCCCGTGGGGATGAAGAAGCGGTATCCAACGGTGTTCCACGAGACGGCGCTGGACTATGAGACGATTTATATCTCCGCCGGAAAGATCGGGGCCCAGGTGGAGCTTGCGCCCCGGGCGTTACTGGACCTGCTGGGGGCGTCCGCGGCGGACATCACTGTTCAGTGAGAGCCCCAGGTGGAGGCCCACGGCGAAGGCGTCCAGGGACCACTGCATATAGTTGTCATAGATGGCGTCGATCAGTTTCCGGCGGGTCTCGCCGGTCAGGGAGAATTCATCCATGAGTTTCCGCAGAGCGGGTTCGTCGAAATTTTCTGTCATTTTCAGGACAGGGTCGCAGTAGTAGTCAAAGAGCTTTTCATCAATTGCGTTCATTACCAACACCTCCATATGGCTTTCTATGCTATAGCATTATATGGCATTAAATGCTATATGTCAAGGAGTATATCTATGGAAACTCTAAAAATTTTAGGGGAGCGGCTTTGCCTGCTCCGGAATGAGAAAACGCTTCATCAATCGGACGTTGCGGAGTTATTAGGCATTACACAAGGCCATTACCAGCGTATGGAAAAGGGGAAAATCAATATTCCCACCTTGACATTATGCGCCCTTGCGGATTATTTTGGTGTTACGACAGATTATCTGCTGGGTCGCTCCCAGGAGCGGTAATGGAAACATTAAAAGAATTTGGGACAAGACTCCGTACACTCCGGAAAGAGCGTAAACAGTTCCAGCGTCAGATGGCCGAGCTGCTGCACATTACAGAGGTACACTACCGGCGTATAGAAGCTGGGAAGGTTAATATTTCGGCCTTGACATTATGCACTCTCGCAGATTATTTTGGTGTTACGATAGATTATCTGCTGGGACGCTCCCAGGAGCGGGAGTGATGCTCGCCCTGGCGGGCGGGGACGGATTTCAGCCATGATGATGGCTGGGCAATGCACCCCCCATTTCTCTTTTCTCTGTCTTGCCAGAGAAAAGAGAAACGGGCCGTGCACGGTCCAAAGAGAAAAGAGAGGCGCTAGGGCGAGAATTTGACATTCGTCAAATTTCGCCCAAAGTACGGGGACTGGCCTGAATCGGTGCCAATATGAATTGCCAGTCCCCTACCGGGTGCGGCTGACCCCGTTCCGCCCGTCGGCGCTCCGCCGCACTTGCTGGTACCATCGAGGGTGTTTTGC
>CAMNRF010000026.1 GCA_946551795.1 uncultured Oscillibacter sp. | reverse complement strand
CTGCCGGATAACCGGCGGGGACACATATGTAAACGCAGGTCAATTCGCCTGCGGAATGATCGCCGAAAACGTGATGATCCCACCCGCGTACCGGTTTGAGATATGCCCCCTGTGCCGGGTCACAATGGCCTTCGCCGTGGAGAGGCCGATCCCATATCCGCCGGTCTCCCTGGTGCGGGAGGAATCGGCCCGATAGAACCGGTCAAAATAGCGGGGCAGCAGCGCCGGGTCCAATCCCTGACAAGGATTTGATATTGAGACGCAGAGATTCCGTCCCCGCGTGATCAGGGAAAACTGTATCGTTCCGCCTGGATCACAGTACTTGACGGCGTTGTCCAGCAAAATCGTAAGCAGCCGGAAGAAGTTATCCTGGACCCCCCGCAGCCAGACATCCGGGGCGATTTCCACGGCCAGGGTCTTTCCGTCGGATTCCGCCAGAGATTGAAACGCGTCCACACTGGCCTGGGCAACCTCGCTGGCTGAGAAGACAATCACACAATCCTCCCGAACAGTCTCCTCCGTCCGGGCCAGCTCCACCAGATTTTTAATCAATTTGTCCAGGCGGAAGATCTGGGACCGGGCGCTCTCCAGCCATTTGTTTTCCCCATAGATGTCTGTCAGCAGGCCCACATTGGCCGACAGAATCGCAAGGGGCGTTTTCAGCTCATGGGAGGCATCGGTGACAAACTGACGCTGGCGCTCCAGATTTTCCACAAAGGGCCTGATTGCCTTTTTTGAGAAAATCAGCAGCAGGATAAACACGATCAGCGCGCAGGACGCGGATACCAGCAGCGTGACGCGAAGCATATTATAGGCCGACTGAATCTGGAGGAAGCAGTCCAAAACAATGATGGTGCTGCTTCCGTCCTCCCTCCGAAACAGCTTGTAGCGATAGTAGTCCACATAGCCCCCCGCTTTGCCGCCGGACACGATTTGATTGATGCTGTCCACCACCGTATGACGGTCCAGGGCGGCGATATGGTCCGTGTTCACCGCCCTGACCTCCTGGTTCTCCGTGAGCTCCACAATGAAATACCGGGTCTCGAAGGGCGTCTCCGGGGTGACCTGAAAACGGAAGTCCGCGGCGGGGTCGGCGATCCCTTCCGGCTGGGGGAAAGCACCGCCGTTTTGATAGAGAAGATCAATGGCCCGGTCGGCCCGGCCGGCAAACACAAAGTGGTTCCCAATGCCGATGGCCGCACACAGCACCGTCATGGTCCCCAGCAGGGAGCACATGGCGATGGTGATGAACTTCCTCCGCAGGGACCAGATCATGGCTGTTCCTCCAACAGGTATCCCTGCCCCCGCCGGGCGGTGATCCGGACGTTCGCGCCCACCGCCTCCAGCTTCCGCCGGAGATAGGAGATGTAGGCCCAGACCACGTTGATCTCCGCGTCGCTGTCGTAGCCCCAGATGTGCTCCATGAACTGCTCCGTGGAAATCAGCCGCCCCTTCTGGCGCATCAGCAGCTCCAGCATCTGGAACTCCTTGCTGCCCAGCCGGATGCAGGCGGAACCACACTTTAATTCAAAGGTGGAGCAGTCCAACGTGACATTCCCCGCCGCCAGGACACTGGGCGTATACTCCCCGCCCCGGCGGGTCAGGGCCCGCACCCGGGCGGTCAGCTCCCGGTTGTCAAAGGGCTTTGGCAGATAGTCGTCCGCGCCGCTGTCCAGGCCCGTCACCCGGTCCTCAATCTGTCCCTTGGCCGTCAGCAGCAGCACCGGCGTGGCGATATTCCCGGCCCGCAGCGCCCGCAGGACCTGAATGCCGTTGAGCTTCGGCATCATGACGTCCAGAATCAGGCAGTCGTAATTCTCCGCCAGTCCATAGTCCAGGGCATCCTGCCCGTCGTGGACCACATCCACGGAATAGTGTTCCCGCCGCAGAAGGTCCTCCAGCACCATAGTCATCTCCGGCTCGTCGTCCGCCACCAAAATCCGCATGGCACTTTTCCTCCTTTACTCCGGCCCCTTTTCCGTCAGGGTGACATTGACGGCGGCCTGCTCTCCCCCTCGAACCAGTTCCACCACCACTGTGTCTCCGGCGCTGTGCCGGCTCAGGACCGCGGAGATGTCGGTCGTACTCTGGATGGCAGTGCCGTCGATCTGAAGAATATGGTCCCCGGCCCTCAGTCCGTTTTCCTTGGCGGCTTGGACGACATACACGCCCGGCTGGTCAAAGTAAGTGCTCTGCCCCGGCCTTGTCAGCCGCGCCACGCTGACGCCCAGCTGGGGCCGTCCGGCCACATATCCGTTTTCCATCAGTTCCCGCGCAATCTCCCCCGCCGTGTTGGAGGGAATGGCGAAGGCCAGCCCCTCGATGCCGCTGCCGGAGGATTTGGCGCTGACGACGCCCACCAGCTCCCCGTCCAGATTGAACAGTCCGCCGCCGGAGTTACCCGGACTCACCGCTGCTGAGGTCTGCAGCAGCGTCATGGTCTGGCCGTCGATGGTAATCTCCCGGTCCAGGGCGCTGACGATGCCCTCCGTCACGGTACCTCCCAGCTCTCCCAGGGGATTGCCGATGGCGATGACGAAATCCCCCGCCCGGGTCTTGGAGGAATCTGCCAGCTTCGCCGCCGTCAGGCCCTCCGCGTCGATCTTCAAAACCGCCAGATCGGTCTTGGCGTCTTTGCCGGTCACCGTGGCGGGATAGGTCCGGCCGTTATTCAGCCGCACCTTCACCGTGGCGGCTCCGTCGATCACATGGCGGTTGGTCACGATGTACCCGTCCTCCGTCAGGACCACGCCGCTGCCTGCGCCCTCGGTGACATACTCCTGGAACCAGCCGCTGACCTGCTTGGTCTCCGTGAACACCTCCACCACGGAGGGCGCCGTCTGGTCCACAATCTCCGCCAGGTCCAGCGCCACCAGCGACGCGGCGGAGGCATTTCCGCAGAGCAACAGCGCGCAGACCAGCGCCATTGCGAAAACAGTTTCCACTTTCCTTCCCACGCACGTTTTCATATTCGTCACCCTTTCCATTTACACCGCCCTCCCTGGGGCCTCAATCAGCTCCCGGATGGTTTGCAGGGACAGATCCGTGGAGGCGATTTCGTCCGCGCATCGCTTCAGCTCCCGGACGATCAGCTCCTGATTGGGGATATTCCGTTTATATTTCAGTTGGTGCTCAATGCTGGCCCAGCAGTCCATGGCGATGGTGCGCAGCTGAACCTCCAGCCACACCGGGCCATGCCCCTCCCCTCCCAGGAACCGCAGGGGCAGGGTGAGGATCATATGATAGCTCCGGTAGCCGTTGGGCTTTGGGTTCCGGATATAGTCCTTTTCCCGCAGAATCCGGACCCCCGGAATGGCGCGGACCAGGGCCACGGCCTCCCCGATGTCCCGCACAAAGGGACAGATCAGCCGCACGCCCGCCGCGTCCCACACCTGTCCCAGGGCGCTGTCCGCCGTGACGGGGAGGCCCTGCCGCGCCAGCTTTTTCTTCATGCTGTCCGCCCGTTTGATCCTCGTTTGAACCGAGGCGATGGGGTCTCTCCGCCCCCGGCTCACCTGACAGCGGCGCATCATGCCAAGACACGAGAGAAATTCCTCAATGATCCCCTCCAGAAGGATGAGGCTGTCTCCGTAAAAGTCCCGCTCCGCCGAAGCGGCTGTCAGCAGTTCAAATTCCATAGCGTCTCCTTGTCTACGCCGGTTCCAGCCGCAGAGCACAGAGGATCGTGCCGTCCTCTTGCAGCAGGAACATCAGGGCGATTTCTCTGGTATCCTGTTTCAGCGTAATGTGTCCGTCTCCGCCGCTGTCCGTGGAGGCGTCGATCACCGCGCCCTCGGAGAACGTAAGGTTCGTCGCGCCTCGGATACGGCCCTGGTGGTCCAGGACCGTCAGGGTCAGCGTCCCGCTTCTGGGCAGGCCGGAGACCGCCAGAGCGCCGCTGCCGTCCAGCTGGTAGTCAACGCTGTCCTCCTCCGTGGAGACCCGAACGGTGCTCTCCCGGAGCGCCTCCCCGTCCTCCTGGCGGAAGGACGCCTCTACGGAAACGCCGTCTTCCGGGGGCTCTGCCTCCGGCGGCGCATTGCCGCCTATACGAACACAGACGGATAAGATCAAAAGCATTCCCGCAAAAAGGAGGGTATACCCTGTTTTCCCGCGAACCCGCATTACCAACGCCTCCTTTCCGCTGTTTTCAGCCGGTGTTTTTCCCAAGTATACAGGCCGAACTCAAAAATAACTTAAAAAGAAGGCCGGGAAATTGATTTTTATTCCGATATTTTTTCCGGCCGCGTCAGCCTGCGGACCGTCCAGAGATACAGGGCCAGCACCAGCGCCGTGGACAGCAGATCCGCCACGGGCTGCGCCCAGGCCAGGCCCGTCACCCCAAAGGCCGTTTGCAGAAGAAAGAGCGCCGGAATGTAGACGAGTCCCTGTCGGCTGAGATTGATAATCAGAGCTTGCGCAGCCGCGCCCATGGCCTGCAAAGCATTAACCAGCACGTAGAACACGCCGAACAGAAAGCTGGTGGTCAGCCGGATGCTGGTGAACTGAACCGCGTAGGCAAAGGCGGCGGAGTCTGTGAGGAAGGCCCCTACGATCTGGTTCCGCAGCAGGTAGCAAAGTCCCGTCATCACCGCGCTGAGGCCCAGGGCGAAACAGAGGGAGAAGCGCATGATTTTTTTGAACCGCTCCCACAATCCCGCGCCGGTACAGTAGCCCAGCAGCGGCTGGACCCCCTGCCCGAAGCCAATACAGATCATGCCGGTCATCATGGTCACCTTCATGGCTACCCCCATTCCCGCCAGGGCCATGTCGTCGTAGTTCGCCATCTGGGCGTTGACGATGATCTGAGACACGCTCATGAGCAGGGAGCCCAGGGAGGCAGGGATTCCGATAGACAGCACGCCGGCGCAGATGCCGTCTTTCAAGGTACAATCCCGGATGTGGATGCTGAGGGAGGATTTTCCCCGCAGGAAGTAGAGGATATAGTATCCGGCCCCCACTACGTTCCCGATCACGGTGGCGATGGCCGCTCCGGCGATGCCCCAGTCAAAAGCCAGGATCATAATGGGGTCCAGGACGATATTCAGAAGGTTCCCCAGCAGCTGGCCCATCATGGCCCTGCCGGACTGCCCCTCCGCCCGGAGGACATTGGAAAAGCAGTTGGAGATCAGCACAAAAGGGCCGCTGAAGGCCACGATCACCAGATAGGTTCGGGCCGGCTCCCAGGTGTCCGCGCTGGCTCCTACCAATTGCAGAATCTGGTCCATGAACAGCAGAAATCCGGCTGAAAGAACCACGCCCACCGCGACGCAGCTCCACATACAGAAGGAGCACACTCTCCGGGCGTACTCCCCCCGCCCCTGTCCGAAGGCCCGGGAGATCACGGAGGTGCCCCCCGCGCCAAAGACCGTTCCCACCGCCATGAAAATCAGAAATACCGGCGTGGCCAGGGAAACCGCCGCCACCAGAATGTCGCTGTGGGTCTGGCCAATAAAGAAGGTGTCCGCCAGATTGTACACCAGCACCATCAGCATGGCCGCCATGGCGGGAACCGTATTTTTCAGCACCGCCCTTGCCACTGGGGCCTTTTCAAACATCTCCGCCGTCGTCTTGTCCATCATCAAAAACTCCTCCATTCTCCATTTTGAATTGCAAAATTAAACGCATCATTTTGATAGCTTACTGTTATTATGCCTTGAAGAAAGCCGCCGGGGCCGGCGGCGGCTTTACCCCAGGGAGTCCCGGACCTTTTTCAAAAGGGTGTAGAAGATGTCCCGCTCCGTCTCCGTCAGACCGGAGAGGATTTTCTCGTCCGCCTCAGCCCGGTGGTGCAGGGCGGCACGAACGCACTCTGTCCCCGCCGGGGTAATCCGTACCAGCTTGACCCGGCGGTCGGCGGCGTCCTCTAAGCCCTCTGCAAAGCCCTTCTGCTCCAGCCGGGAAATGATTCCGGCCATTGTGGACTGGGCCACGTGAAGAAGCTGCTCCAGCTCCTTCAGGGAGCGCTGTCCCTCCGGAGCCCGGTCCAGCTCCACCAGCGCGTCCAGCTGGGCCATCGTCATGTTCTGAGGCCGCAGGACGTTGTTGGCGTTTTTTTGCAGCTCGTCGTGAATCTGTTTCAGCAACAGCCCGCAGTCCTGACGCTTTTCCATACGCAATCCCTCCTGACGCAAATAACAATAGCACGCTTTTGAAGCTCTGTCAATAGTCTGCGATTGATTTTTCCCTTTTAACTATTTTTTAAGTAGCCCCCTTATAATGGCCCCATCCGAACGAAAAGGAGGGGTCACCCTTGATTGAAATTCAGCACCTCACCAAGTGCTATGGAGAGCATCCGGCGGTGTCGGACCTGAGCTTCACCGTGGACAGCGGTCAGATTTACGGCTTTCTGGGGCCCAACGGCGCGGGAAAGTCCACCACCATGAACATCATGACCGGCTGTCTCTCCGCCACGGAGGGCTCTGTCCGCATTGACGGCTATGACATCTTCGAGCAGCCGAAGGAGGCAAAAAAGCGCATCGGCTACCTGCCGGAGCTGCCGCCGCTGTACATGAGCGAGACGCCGCTGGAGTACCTGCGGTTCGTGGGCGAGGCCAAGGGCCTGCGGGGCGCAGACCTGGAAGGGCAGATTGCCGGGGTGATCCGGCAGACAAAGATTGAGGACGCAGCGCACCGGCGCATCTCGGCCCTGTCCAAGGGCTACCGCCAGCGGGTGGGCATCGCCCAGGCCCTGCTGGGAAATCCGGAGGTCATCATCCTCGACGAGCCCACCGTGGGCCTGGACCCCATCCAGATCATTGAGATCCGGGATCTGATCAAGGACCTGGGCCAGACCCACACCGTCATTTTCAGCTCCCATATTCTCTCGGAGGTACAGGCCATCTGCGACCAGATCATTATGATCGACAGGGGGAAGCTCATCGCCTTTGACACCCCGGAGAACCTGGAAAAGCAGATGCTCTCCCCCAATGAGATCACCCTTACCTCCGACTCCCCGGCGGAAGAACTTCAGGAGCTTCTGTGGGGAATTGACCATATCACCAGCGTCCATTTGGAAGGCATTGGAGAGGGACTAACCAAGGCCCAGGTCAAGACGGACTGCCCGGATATTTATGAGGTCTCCCGCTCTGTCTTTCTGGCCTTTGCCCAAAGGGGGGCGGTTCTCCTGGAGATGTCCCTGAAAAAAGCGAACCTGGAGGACATCTTCCTGGAGCTGGCGGAGGGCGACACCGCCCCGGAACCTCCGGCGGAAATCGCCGAATCTGAGGAAAACGAGGTGACGGAGAAATGACGGCGGTATTAAAGCATGAGCTGAAGCTCTATTTCCACTCCCTGACGGCCTATGTCTTCGGCGCGTTCCTGCTGGCCTTTGTGGGCATCGGGTCCATGCTGTACAACATCCAGGCGGCGGTCAGCAACTTTGAGTTCGTCCTCAGCTTCGGAAGCCTGGTGTTTGTGGTGATCGTACCCATTCTGACCATGCGGGTTCTGGCGGAGGAACGGAAGCAGCGGACAGACCAGCTCCTGTACTCCCTTCCCATCACCACCACCCAGGTGATTGCCGGAAAGTACCTGGCCCTGCTGACGGTCTACCTGATCCCGCTCTGTGTCGTGGCCCTGTACCCTCTTCTGTTTGCGCAGTTCGGGGAGGTGTACCTGCTGATCTCCTACGGGTCCATTCTGGCGTTTTTCATCCTGGGCGCGGCCCTGATCGCCGTGGGGGTCTTCATCTCCTCCCTGACGGACAACCAGGGCTTCGCCGCCGGCATCGGCATTGCGGTGATCCTGCTGAACTACTACAGCGTGAGCCTCTCGGAGTACGCCTCTTCCACGGCCCTGGGCTCCGTGATTTCGCTGTGTGTCATCATTTTCGCCCTGGGAGCGGTCATCAGGCACCTCACCAAAAATGAGAATCTGGCCTACGGGGTCTGCATTGTTTTTGCTGTCTTGATTGCCATGGTCTGTTTCCTGGACAGCTCGAAATTTGAGGGGCTGCTGCCTGGAATCATGACGAAACTATCCCTGTTCAACCGCTTCAATACCTTTGTAAACGGGGTGTTTGACATGACGGCCATTGTCTACTATCTGACCGTGATCGTCTTCTTCCTGTTTCTCTCCGTGCAGTCCCTGGAGAAAAGGAGGTATAACTGATGAACCGTTTCACGCTGCCAAAATTCCGGGGGCCGGAGAATCAGATTGCCTTCCGGGGCGGTTCCTACTCCCTTGTGGTTTCTGCGGTGGTGCTGGCAATTTTGATTGTGGTCAATCTCTTCGCCTCCTCCCTGCCCTCCCGCCTTACCAAGATAGACATCAGCTCCTCCAAGCTCTACTCCATCACCAGCAACACCAAGGTGGTGGTGAACGCCCTGGACCAGGACGTGACCATCTACTGGGTGGTACAGTCCGGGGAGGAGGACGACGTGATTGAAAACCTTCTCAGCAAATACGACAGTCTCTCCGAGCACATTGAGATCGTCAAGAAAAACCCGGACGTCTTCCCCACCTTCGCCGCCCAATACACGAACGAGACCGTGCAGAACAACAGCCTCATTGTGGAGTGCGGCGAAAAGAGCCGGTACATCGCCATCGACGACATCTACCTGGGAGAGGTCAATATGTACACGGGGACATACAACGCCACGGACTTTGACGGCGAGGGAGCCATCACCTCCGCCATCGACTATGTGGTCAGCGAGGATCTGCCCCAGCTGTATCTCCTGGAGGGTCACGGAGAGGCGGAGCTTCCCGCCAGCTTTAGTGAGCAGATCGAAAAGGAGAATATGGAGACCAACCCCCTCTCCCTGCTGACGGCGGACGAGATTCCGGAGGACGCGGACTGTGTGGTCATCTACTGCCCATCCAGCGACATTTCCTCTGAGGAAAAGGACATGCTGGCGGACTACGCCGCCCAGGGCGGAAAGCTGCTGGTGATTGCCGGCCCCGTGGAGGAGGGCATCCTGGAGAACCTCTACGGCCTGCTGGCGGACTACGGCGTCGAGGCCCAGGAGGGCATCGTGGTGGAGGAGGACCGGGAGCATTACGCCTTCCAGGCGCCTTACGTGCTGTTGCCGGATATGAACAGCCACGCCATCACGGATTCTCTGATTGAGGAGAGCTACTATCCCATCATGCCTGTCTCCCTGGGCCTGACGGGAACGGAGAATTTTGACGAGGAGCGTGTGACGGCGCTGCTGACCACCTCCGATTGGGCGTTCAGCAAGCTGGACGGGTACAGCCTGAGCACCTACGAGTGGGAGGAGGGAGACATTGACGGCCCCTTCGCCCTGGCGGTTTCCATCGCGACCGCGAATGAGGGAAATATCGTCTGGTTCACCTCCTCCCAGTTCCTGGATGAGATGTACAACGCCTATTCCTCCGGGGCCAACATGGATTTAGCCATGAACGCCCTGTCCTCCCTGATCGGGGAATCGGAGGCCATCGCCATCCGCAGCAAGTCACTGAACTACAACTACCTGACCATCAGCGACTCCACCTCGTCTTTGCTGAAGGTCCTGATGATCGGCGTGTTCCCGCTGGCGTACCTGGGCTTTGGCGTCTGGATTGTGATGAAAAGAAGGGGGCTGCAAAATGAGCCGGTCTAAAAAACTCTGCATCCTGCTGGGCCTCCTGGCGGCGGTCTGCGGCGCGACGCTGATTCTGCTTCAGGTGGAGGAGCAGAAGGAAAAGATCAAAAACAGCGAGGAGATCATTCTGGAGCTGCCCTGGGAGTCCGTCACCGCCCTCTCCTGGGAGCAGGACGGGAAAATGCTGTCCTTCCACAGGGACGAGACCTGGCTCTATGACGGGGACGAGGCGTTCCCCGTCAGCGAGGAGCGTATCCGGGAGCTTCTGGAGCAGTTCGAGGCATTCGGCGTGTCCTTTATTATCGAGGACGTGGAGGACTACGGACAGTACGGCCTGGAGAAGCCGGTCTGCACCATCGACCTGGAGGCCGGGGAGGACTCCTGGCAAATCCAGCTGGGCGATTACAGCAAAATGGACTCCAAACGCTACGTCTCCATTGGGGACGGGAACGTCTACCTGGTGAACAACGACCCCCTGGATCTGTTTGACACGACCTTGAACAGCATGATTGACAATGATGGTATCCCCGATTGGGACCGGGTGACGGAGCTCCGTTTTGAGGGAGAGGAGACCTACAGCGCCGTCTATCAGGAGGACAGCGGCAGCACCTATTCCGACCAGGACGTCTACTTTGTCCGGAGGGACGGAAGGGACGCGCCCCTGGATACATCCCGGGTGGAGAGCTATCTGTGGCTGATCCGCTCTATGGATCTGAACAACTATGTATCCTACAACGCCGCAGAGGAGGAACTGACCCGGTACGGCCTGGATGCCCCCGACTTGACCGTCACAGTGGACTACACCGCCGAGAACGAGGAGGGAGACGGGGAAGCAGGGACCTTTGTCCTGCACATCAGCCGGGACCTGGAGACCAAACAGGCCGCGGAACAGGCGGAGCGGGACGGGCAGGAAGAAGCGGAACTGTCCGCGGCTTATGTGCGGGCAGGAGACTCCAGGATCATCTATGAAATCTCCGGGGACCGGTACGAGGAGCTGATGGCCGCGTTCTACGACGACCTCCGGCACCAGGAGCTATTCTGGGCGGACTTTGACGAGGTCTATCAGATCGATGTCTCCCTGGAGGGGACGGACCATGCCATCACCTCCGAGAAGGACGGAGATGAACGTGTCTGGTCTTATCAGGAGGAAGAACTGGATATCACCGATTTCCAGAACGCCCTGGTGTCTCTGCGCGCGGACAGCTTTACCAGCGAGAAGCCCACGGGAAAGGAGGAGATCCGCTTCACCCTCCATCTGGAGAATGAGAACTGCCCGAAGGTCTCTGTGAAGTTGTACCGCTATGACGGGGATCTCTGCCTCGCCGAGGTGGACGGAAAATCCGTATCTCTTGTAAGGCGTTCCTATGCGGTGGATCTGATCGAGGCGGTCCAAGCCATTGTATTAAACTAAAACCAGCGATGGAAAGAGCCAGCGCCCTGTATCCACCCGGCGCCGGCTTTTCCTATGCAGTTCACCGGCCCTGTCAGGATGGAGAACGACATGAAAAAGGATGAATCCCAGGCCGCCCGTATAACAGGCGGCCTGGGATTCATCCTTTTTATATTTGGCTGCTAGAGCAGTTCAACAGCCCTTTAAATCTTACCGTGGGTTTATCAAAAGGCATCCCGGTGGATATAGCGCATCTGGCTTTAAAGACGCGGGCGCGGAAGAAGGACACACAACCCGCCTCTCCTCGGATCAGTGATCCGTGCCGGACACAACGCCGCCAATCGTCCTGTCCGCGTTACTTTTACCGGTTCCCTGCATCCTTATAAAAACGCACTGAAGGGAGAGGGGGTCGGATTTTTCAGCTCCTCCTCAGCATACAGGCGGTCAAAGCCGTAGATGACCCGGCCGGAAAATGATTCCCCGCTTTTGAGCTGTACACCGCGCAGCATAGACTGCTCAATGGATACACTGCCGTCCGGCGATTTTTCGCATATCAGAGAATCCATATCGCCATAGGAAGAAACTGCCAGCCCGGCAGCTCCGCTTGCCAGCTCTGCCATAGGCTTCATGCTCTCCTGCGGGGACCGGAAGATTTGAGGCCCCGTTTTCAGCGGGACAAAAGCCATATCGGCATAGACGGTGTTTTCCGCCGGGACAGTTTTATCTCCGGAGATCATCTGCGGACAGAACGTGCGCAGGATATAATCATCACGCTCTGTCAGCTGAAAAGCCAGATGACAGCCCGGCGCCATCCGGCACTCTTTTTCCGGGGCGGCAAAGAGATCCATTACGATCCGGTTCAGATTGACCCACATGATCCGCGCGCCGAAGGTCAGCGCCGTGTCCAAACCACTCTCCGCTTTCGAGACCTGGCAGGAGAAGAACACGTAATTCTCCCCCACCTCCTTTATCTCCCAGAGTTTGTGGGCCAGGCAGGCGGACAGGGCGGGGGAGAGCCCGTCGTACACTGTGCCGCGCTCCCGCTGCCGGCAGTCCTCCAGTGTCTCACAGCCGCAGAGGACATTTCGCAGCTCCCCACGCCGGTCGTGAATGTGGATGCTTTTGGTCATACATCCGTAGTTGGTGATTTCGATGTAGTCGTCCGTATGGTTGGGAATGCGGAAGAGGGTGGCGGTCTCCCCGGTCTCGATTGTCCCAAATACGGTCTGGATAATTCTTTGCTCCATGGTGCAGCTTCCTTTCCGTTTTGTGTCCGTGATGGCACGGCGAATCTTGATAATAGTTTAAAAAGCAAATTTCATGCCAATTCTGGGCGGCCGGAATCACAGGGGCCCCTCCATAGCTGGCACGAAATTTGCTTTATTATTTTGCCAAAGGCATAGGAGAAAAACATGCCCTCCGGTCCCCGGAAAATCACATGAAAGGAAACGATGACTATGGCTAAAATTATGTACGGAAACTACAACGACCTGCCCTGGATGCCCAACCACAAAAAAGATGTGGACGGAAAAGTGATGTGCTACATGAAGTGCTTCGCAATGGAGGCCGCGAATATGCATATGTGCATCGGGCAGATGTACAACGGGATGCCCATCGGCCCCCACACCCATCCCAATGAACAGATTGCCACTGTGGTGAAAGGCGAGTGCGATTACTGGGTGGACGGCGTGCCCTACCGCCTCTCTCCCGGCTGCTGGGTGAACGTGCCCCCCCACTATGTCCACTACGCCCACGTGTACCGCTCCCAGGGGCCCTGCTATCAGATGGACATCATGTCCCCCAAGCGTTCCTCCAGCTGCGACGAGTACAAGGCCTGGCTCAAGGCGGAGTACGACATCGACTGGGACGCCGGCGGGCGGGAGGTTCCCGACCTGACCGAGCCCCAGGACAAGACCGCCGAAGTCAGAGACTGAGTGCCGCTCCGGCGGAGATGGGCATGGGAGACACGTTCCCATGCCCATCCCATTTGCCGCCGCCGGGTCCAATGAACTTGAAAGGACAGATACACCGTGAAAATGCGCAATTTTGTCAAGGAGAAGATCGCGGCGAATGGGTATGCCCTGGGTGCCTTCATCGCCTCCGGCTCCTCCACCAACTGCGAGATCCTGGGTCTGAATGGCCTGGACTTTGTCATGATCGACTGTGAACACGCCGAGACCGGGTCGGAGACCATTGTCCATATGTGCCGGGCGGCGGAGATGTACGGAACCGCCCCTCTTGTGCGGGTGTACGACCCCGATGACGGCCCCATGATGAGCCGGATGCTGGACGTGGGTGTCCAGGGCGTGATGGCCCCTCTGGTGGGGACCCGCGCCCAGGCGGAGAACCTGGTGAACTTTACAAAGTACGCCCCCCTGGGCAGGCGGGGCGCCAACGGAGGCCGGGGCCCCCGCTGGGGCCTCTATGAGGACTATATCCACGCCGCCAACGAAAACTGCCTGTCCATCGCCCAGTGCGAATCCCTGGAGGGCCTGGCAAACATCGAGGAGATCGCAGCGACACCCGGTCTGGATGTCATTTTTATCGGGACCGGAGACCTCTCCCTGGAGATGGGGATCACATTTAAGGCGGATTCCGCCGCCAACCACACCACGGATGCCCCGGAGATCGTGGCGGCAGTGGACAAGATCCTGACGGCCTGCCGGAAATACCACGTGATTCCGGGTATCGTCACCGCCAGCGCGGAGGACGCGGCCCGCCGCATCCGGCAGGGCTTCCAGTTCGTCACCTGCATGAATGATCTGGGCTTCTTCCGCAGCCGTACGGCCCAGCATATCCAGACCGTGCGGGAATTGGCCCGCAAATAGCGGAGCAAAATAATTCTATCGGTGCGGTACACAGCGGACAGCCTGTCTGCCCGCTGTGTATTTTATTTCCGGTGATTTAGATTTGAATTTTCAATTTAAATCCAAATCAAGAGAAAGCCGATTTATCCACCCCTGTCATCGAGTCCCTCCGGGACTGATAATTCAAGTATGAATTTTTAAAAGGATCAGGGTTCTCTATTTTGTGTTTGGATGCCCCCTTTCTTCGAGAAAATTCCGGCGGCGTTTCGATTTACAGGAGGCGCGGGTCTCCCTCCTTCTGCTGGCATGATTTTTGCTTTTATATTTTGCATCCTGCGATTGATATATCTGTCTCAGCCGGCAGATACGATACTGAATTGACGAACGTGAAAGGAGCGTGTTCCCATGAGCCTGAAAGTCGAATATCTCGGCTGGGCATCCTTTATTCTGACGGGCCCCAGCGGCACCAGGGCAGTGACGGACCCGTATTTATCCGGCAGTCCACGGACCAAGGTCCCGCCCAGTCCCGTAAAGCCGGAGGATGTCCAGGTGGATCTGGTCATTGTCAGCCACTGCGCCGGAGACCACTTCGGCCAGGCCCTGGAGATTCTGGCAAACTCTCAGACGGCAAAGCTGCTGGGCGACCACAGCACCCTGTGCCTGGCGGAGCGGGCCGGCTACGGCGGAACCTGGGACCCCCGCATGGAGCTGACCACCAGCGGCGCCACCTATGTCCAGGGTGATTTTACCATCCACGCCGTGGATGCCCGGCACATCGCCTTCAAGCATTTCGAGGACGGTTCCTATATGACAGGCGAACCCCTTTGTTATATAATCCGTGTGAAGGACGGGCCCACCTGCTTTTTCAGCGGGGACACCTCTTTGACTTATGACATGAAGCTGTGGGGAGAGCTGTTCCGCCCGGATGTGGCCTTTTTGGGCATCGGCGGCGTGGACCTGGACGGACGAAGCCTGGACGAGATGGACCCTCCGGCGGCCGCGGTCTGCGCGGAGATGCTGGGCGTAAAAACGGTGATCCCCATGCACTACCGTACCCAGGAATACCTGGACCGGTTCCGGGAGCACCTCGCGGTCCGCTGCCCGGACTGCGCCTGCCTTGCCATGAGGCCCGGTGAGAGCGTTCTTCTGTGAAAAGAACCAGGTCAAATCCGAATCACTCTGCCGGAAACCGGTGGGATGAAATAAAAAATTTTTTTGGAGGAAACAGAAATGTCAAAAAAAGTTACCAAGATCTTCGCGCTCTTCCTGATCCTGGCAATGCTGTGCACCGGGTGCGGCCTCAGCGGCGCGCCGGCTGACAGCGGAACGTCCGCCCCCGCTGCCACGGACGGCGCCCAGAGCGGCACTGATGCCCCCAATGCCGGCAGCACCGACGTGAAAGTCGGTCTGGAGCAGAATGTCTATGAGATTCCGGATTATACCAACGCCGGTCCCGATGTCAAGGTCCTCCGTCTGTCCGTGTCCATGGGCGCCGGCGACTACGGCACTTCCGCCTCCGGCGTCATGTTCAAGACCTTCGTGGACCGCATTGAGGAATTGTCCGGCGGCAAGATGGCGGCACAGGTCTATCCCGCCAACCAGCTGGCCTCGACCACCGACGACATCATCAACGGCATTTTGACCGGCGCCTTTGAGATGGCCGAGGTCGGCACCGGCAACTGGGGCGACTACACCAAAGCCTTTACTCCCATGAATACGCCTTTTCTGTATTCCTCCGACGCCGTCTGCTACGACGTCATGTCCGGTGAGATGGGACAGATCATGAACGCCCAGCTGCTGGCGGACACCGGCATCCGTGCCGAGGGCTTTATGTATCTGGGTATGCGCACCATTACCAACAATTCCCGGGAGATTCACAGTCCCGCCGACCTGAAAGGACTGAAGATCCGTGTACAGAGTGATCCCACGCAGCTGGCTCTCTTTGAGGAGCTGGGCGCTTCCACGATGACCGTCTCCTTCTCCGAGCTGTTCACCGCCCTGCAGCAAAAGCTGTGCGACGGCCAGGACAACCCCATTATCTCCGTCGTTTCCAAGAAGTTCTATGAGGTCCAGAACTATATCACCATGCTGAATCACCTGCCCAACATCTCCATCTTCATCATGAGCGACGCCTATTACCAGTCCCTGTCCGCCGAGGAGCAGGCCTGGGTGGACCAGGCCGCCCAGGAGGCCACGGAGGCCTGCTATAACACCCTGGTGGAGACCCAGGAGATTTTGAAGGGACAGCTGATTGCCTACGGCATCAATATCACCGACCTGACCGCCGAGGAGTATCAGGGGTTCGTTGCATCTGTTCCCAATACCACCGCCATGTGTGAGCAGGCTATCGGCGCCGAGAACTGGGGCAAGCTGATGTCCGCCATTGAGAGCGCCGAGTCAAAAGCCGGCTGATTCCGCTGTCCATATTCCATCAGTTCATCAAGATAACGCGAAAGGAGATGATGGGAGTTGTTAAGAACGGAAAAGACCTGGGGAAAAGAAATGCTGATGCACTTCGAGACCTATATCGGTTTGGCGGCGTTTCTCTATATCACGGTCGTTCTGACGATTCAAATTGCCGGCCGGTACATGTTTGGAACATCCTGGGCATGGATTGAGGAAACCTCTGTTATCGGTTATGTGATCCTGATCTACTGCGGCGTCTCCGGCGCCGTGACTACCCGGCAGAACATGCGCATCGATATGGTGCTGACCTTTGTTCCCTTCATGGCCAAGAAGGTAATGATGATTCTGGATACCATCATTCACGCTGTGTTCACCGCCTGGCTGGCCTATTATCTGTATCAGATCATTCTGAACATGCTGAAACTGAAACAGGTCTATTCAGTCACCCGCATCCCCAGAGTCTACGTGTATATCTTTATGGCCATCATGCTGCTCCTGAGCGTCCTTCGGGCCGTTCAAGAGGTCATCAAGCTGACCAGAGAAGAGAAGCACGCGCTGGGCAAGGCCAAGCCGGCCTTTGACCTGGATGCCATCTGGGAAGAGGGCAAGGCTGCCCGGGATGCCTATCTGGCGCAGCAGAAATCCGGCAAGGAAGGGGGCGTACAGGAATGAATATGGTCGCAATCGCTTTTATCCTGATGTTTGTCCTCCTGTTCTTAGGGGTACCTATCGGCTCTTCCATCGGCATTCCCGTGGCAATCCTGATCGCGGTGACACAGTGCACCAGCTTCGAGTTCATCGCCCAGTTCCTATACACCAAAATGGCCGACTTCACCATGCTGGCCCTGCCGTTCTTCCTTCTGGCCGGCGACATCATGGACTGCGGCGGCCTCTCCAAGCGGCTGGTGGCCATCGCAGATTCCCTGATCGGCAACGTCACCGGTGCCCTGGGGATTGTCACGGTCATCGCCTGTATGTTCTTCGGCGCCGTGTCCGGCTCCGCTCCTGCGACCGTGGCTGCCATCGGCACCATCATGATTCCCCAGATGGTCCGGGAGGGCTATGACAAGGGATACGCCGTCGGCCTGGTCTGCGTGGCCGGCGGCCTGGGGATCATTGTCCCGCCGTCCTTCCCTATGGTGCTCTACGGTGTGACCAACGATGTGTCCATTGGCGACATGTTCCTGGCCGGCTGGGGTCCCGCCATCGTAGTGGGCGCCATCCTGATTATCACCAACTGCCTGATCTGTAAAAAACGGGGCTACAAGAGCCCCATTCCCAAGAAGACCAGCCTGAAGGCCTTTGGCAAGGCCATATGGGAGGGCAAATGGGCGGTTTTGATGCCGGCCATCATTCTGGGCGGCATCTACTCCGGGGCCTTTTCTCCCACAGAGGCCGGCGTGGTCTCCTGCGTGTATGGCATCATCGTGGGTCTGTTCCTGTACCGGGAGCTGGACGTCCGCCAGATCATCCCCATGTTTAAGCAGAAGGTCAATTTCCTCGGCGGCATGATGTTCTGCTTCGCCCCTGCCGGCGCGCTGGGCGCGGTATTCGCCTATCTGGGCTATACCACCGTCATCAAGAACTTTTTCCTGAGTGTCTCCACAAATCCCTATATCATCGTCCTGCTGATCTACTTCTTCCTGTTTATCGCGGGCATGTTTGTGCAGACCTCTCCCATCATTGTCATCATCTCCCCGCTGCTGCTGCCGGTAGCCATGGCCGTGGGTATTAACCCCGTTCATTTCGGCATTATCATTACGCTGGCGCTGGCCGTGGCCTTCGTCACGCCGCCGGTGGCCACAAACCTGTTCGTGGGCGCATCCATGACCGGCATGAGTATTGACAAGATCTCCAAGGCGGCAGCCCCGTTCATCTTCGGACTGGTTCTGTCGGAGATCCTCGTGGGTTTCATGCCTGGCATCAGTATGCTTCTCGTTAATCTGTTTGGGTAGCCTCTTCTTTTCTTCGGGCCGGGGGACGGCGGAATCCGCTGTCCCCCGAACGGCCCCCGTAAAAATTTGATCGGAGCCATTTCGATATGCTTGAGATCATTACGGACGTAGTCGGTCTGCAAACTACGCTGCTCATTCTGATTCTGACCGGCGCTGCCGGGAGAAAGCTGGGGCTCATCTCCCAGGGGTTTCAGGACGGCCTGTCCGGCTTCCTCGTCCGCGCCGTCCTTCCCTGCAGCGTCCTGAACGCCTTCGCCGGGGGAGCCTCCGCCGGCCTTTTGGGTCAGTCCCTCCAGATTCTGGCGGTCATGACCGCGGTGCATGTCTTTTACATCCTGCTGAGTCTGGCGCTGTACGGCAGACAGCCTCCCCAGCGCGGGGCGGTGCTGAAATTCGCCGTCCTCTGTCCCAACACCAATTTCATGGGGATGCCGGTCATCGGCGGAATCTATGGAGACGCCGGCACGCTCCTGCTCTCTATCGCCCTCTTCCCCGTTCGGGCGTTTATCCTCACCGTCGGAATCTCTTACTTCGTCATCGGTCAGTCCAGACACTGGGTCCTTCGTCTTTTGAAAAATCCCGCCGTTTGGGCTGTTCTCATAGGCACGGTCATGCTGGTGTCCGGCCTGCGGTTTCCCGCCCCCGTGCAGAAAGCCGTCTCGTCTCTCGCCGCCTGTACGACGCCGCTGTCCATGATCCTGATCGGCGGCGTGGTGGTGGATCTGAAACGGGAGATGCTGAAGGACGCGGAGGTCTGGAAATTCTGCCTTCTGCGGCTGGTTTTGATTCCCGCGCTGCTGCTGCTCGTGCTGCGCCTTCTGCCGCTGGACCCCCTCGTCTGCGGGGTGGCGGTGCTGATGTCCGCACTTCCGGCCGGCGCCATGACGGTGATCTACACAAAGGAATACCAGAGGGACGAGAACTTCGCGGCAGCCTGCGTGGTGTTCAGCACGCTGCTCTCGGTCCTGACGATTCCTCTGGTCAATCTGGCCTGTGTATCCCTGCTGTGACGCGGCACATCTCTCACACTGTTCTTTAGGGGGGACTGTCTTATGAAAATTTCGGAACCTGTAAAAAAATACAATTTCTGGCTGAAAGGCGGCCATGTGGTGGACCCCTCCCGGGGCGTAGACGGCACTGCCGACATCCTTGTCACCAACAGCCGGATCGTGGAGCTCCCGGAAAACGGACAGATCGATCCGGCGGATGTCAAGGAGGTCATCGACTGCTCCGGCCACTATGTGTTTCCGGGACTGATCGACCACCACGTGCACTTCTCCTGGAACACCTCCGGCATCGCGCCGGACCTGTACTGCCTGCCCAGCGGCGTCACCGCCGCCTGCGACGCCGGCAGCATCGGCACCAACGCCTTTGAAAACTTCGTGCGTCACCGGCTGATGCCCGCCGTCACTACGCTGAAGGCCTCTGTCAACGTCGCCTCCGGCGGCCTGGCCGGCGCCGGCTATATGGAGGACATCAGTCCCGAGCTCTACGATGTACGGGCCATGGAGTATCTGTTTGAGCGATACCGGGAGTATATCTACGGCCTCAAGCTCCGGATCGGCAAGGACATCTCCGAGGGAAAGGGTCTCCGCCCGCTGGAGGAGAGCGTCAAGCTGGCCCGGAGATTTGAGACCCGGCTCTCTCTCCATGCCACCTGCCCCCTGGAGCCCCTTCCGGAGATCGCGGTCCGCATGGGACCGGGCGATGTGCTGTGCCACACCTTCCAGGCCATGGGGCCCTACAGCATCCTGGACGAAACCGGACGGGTCTATCCCGAGATCCGGGAGGCCAGGAGGCGGGGCGTGATCTTTGACAGCGCCCAGGGGCGCATCCACTGCAGCTTCCCCGTGGCCAGGGCCGCCATCGAGCAGGGGTTCTGCCCCGATGTGATCAGCACGGACCTGATCACCTTCAGCGCCTATCAGGAGCGGCTGTTCTCTCTGCCGGTCACCATGTCCCGCTTCCTGGCCCTGGGCATGCCGCTGTGTGAAGTCGTCCGCTGCTGTACGGAAACGCCCGCCGGACTGATGGGCATGGCGGGACAGATCGGAACGCTGCGTCCCGGCGCGCTGGCGGATGTCGCCGTCATGAAGCTGGAGGAGCACCCATTTGAATTTCAGGACTCCTACGGCAATTACCTGCCGGCCTCGCGGATGCTCCTGCCCAGAATGACATTGAAGGCCGGACGGACCGTCTGGCGGGACATCGCCTTCACCGGAATGATGCGCTGACCCTCACCACTTCAGCCCGTACTGCTTTGCCTTCCTGGCCACCGTGGGCTGGGAGATCCGCAGGGCCTGCGCCGCTTTATACGTGGTCCCACAGCGGGACAGCGCCTCCTGCAAAAGCTCCCGCTCGTAACTCTCCATCCGCTCTTTCAGACTGAGGCCGGCGTCCTCCAGCCCGGTCGAGAGGGCCCGATCCGGGACCGTCAGGATCTTGGAGATCTGACTGGAGGTGATGCGGGTCTCGTCGCCGATGATGACCAGCCGCTCCAGAAGATTCTCCAGCTCCCGGATGTTGCCCGGCCACTGGTAGAGCTTCAGCGTCTGCATGGCCGTGTCGGTCACCCGCTTCTTCTTGCCGTACTTCCCGTTGAACTCATCCAGGAAGTGCTGTACCAGAAGGGGGATGTCCTCGGCCCGCTCCCGCAGGGGCGGGATGCGGAGAGGGATCAGGTTCAGCCGGTAGTAGAGATCCTGCCGGAACTCGCCCCGCCGGACCATCTCCACCAGATCCTGGTTGGTGGCCGCGATAAGGCGCACATCCACGGGGATGGTCTTCGTGCCGCCGACGCGCATGATCTCCCGCTCCTGCAGCACCCGCAGCAGCTTTGGCTGCAGGGCCTTGGGGAGCTCTCCGATCTCGTCCAGCAGCAGCGTGCCCCCGTTGGCCAGCTCGAACATCCCCGGCTTATTTTTCACGGCGCCGGTAAACGCGCCCTTCTCATAGCCGAACAGCTCGCTCTCGATCAGAGACTCCGGAATAGAGGCGCAGTTGACCCGGATAAAGGGCTCTCCCGTCCGCTTGCTGAGACGGTGGATCTCGTTGGTCAGCACCTCCTTGCCCACGCCGGACTCTCCGGTGATCAAAATGGTGGCGTCCGTCGCCGCCACGTACTGAACGCTCTGCAAAAGGGCCTGAATCGCAGGGCTTTTGCCGATGATGTTTTGAGACGAGATCATGCTGTTGCGGTAAAACTCCAGCTCGTCCATGATCAGCTTGTTCTTCTCAATGGCATTTTCCAGCTCGTCACAGAGCGTGGAGAAATTGGTCAGATTCTGGCAGATGGTCAGGGCATACTGGATCTGTCCGTTGTGAAAGAGGGGCGAACTGGTGAGCAGGACCCGCTGATCCTTCCGCAGATAGGCGAACATGGAGATGGGCTTTTGCCGTTTCAGTGCCGTCAGCGCCACGGAGTCAAAGTTCTTATGGTCAAAGTGCGTATACTGCGTGGTCTGGGTATCCTCGTCCTTCTCAAAGGAGAAGTAGAACCCGGAGTTGCTTTTTTCGATGGCCTCGTTGATATGCAGTCCCTGGGCCTCGGCTCGGGTGATGCCGATCATCTTCTCCCAGGCGGCATTGGCAAATACCAGTATCCCCTCCGTATCAATGATATGCAGCGGATCGCTTACCGCGTCCAGGATGTCCCGGCAGTCTATATCCTTAAAAAAGCAGTCCACGGACAGCACTCCTCTCCCAGGTCTTATCGTTTTATTATATCAGATCCCCACGGGGATTGTCCACGATTTAATTTAAATTCAAATTAACACAAGGAGGATATTTATGGACAAACGTGAATTATTAAGCGGCGTGCTGGATATTCATGTCCATGCCGGCCCGTCCGTTGCCAGCCGGGAACTGGACGCCGCGGAGATGCTGAAGGAGGCGGAGGCCGCCGGATACCGGGGATTTCTGGTCAAGGATCACTATTTTCCAAGCATGATGGGCTGCCAGATGGTGCAGAAGCACCTGGGCAGCGGAGCTGTGGAGGTCTTTGGCAGCATGTGCCTCAACAACGCCGTGGGACTGTTCAACCTCAATGCCGTGGACGCGGCCTACGGCATGGGCGCGAAGATGATCTATTTCCCCACGGTCTCCAGCAAAAATCACATCGACGCCCACAAGGGCGGCTTTGCCGGCGCCGGAAAGATGTCGGTGCCGGAGACGCCGGTGGTCTATGTGGACGAAAGGGGAGAGCTGCTGCCGGAGGCTGTCCGGGTGCTGGAGTACATGGCGGAGAAGGACATGGCCCTGGGCACCGGCCACGGAAGCGCCCGGGAGATCGACGCCCTGGTGCGGACAGCTGTCAGGGCCGGGGTCAAAAAGATCCTGGTGAACCACCCCCATTTCCATATCGGCGCCACCTATCAGCAGATGCGGGACTGGGCCGCGCTGGGCGCCTACATCGAGCTGAACGTCTGCGTGTTTTCCGAGGGCTCCAGGCTGGGCCCCCTGCCCACCTCTGTCCTGGAGGAGATGCTGCGGGAGGTCCCCCGGGACCGGATGGTACTGGACTCCGATATGGGCCAGCGGGGCAACGGCTCTCCGGTGGAGGCGATGTACCAGTTCATGTGCCTGATGATGGATCGCTTCGGCGTCACAAAAGAGGAGATCGACGTGATGGCCAAGAAGAACCCCGCCATCCTGATGGGTCTGGCCTGAGCGTCTGAGGCCCTGCCTGCAGGTGCGGAATATGAAAAATGAGACCATGACAAAGACATATCAAGTGTGGCAGAACGCCTGGCGGGACGACCCGGATACCCGCGTCTCCCTGGAGCTGCCGGACAGCTGGGACGTCACCCTCCACGCCGTGGAGGCCGACAGCCGGCCGCCTCTGACCCGGGCGGAGATCGCCCGGCGCATGGACGACCCAACCGGGATGCCGACGATACGGGAGCTGGCAGAGCAGGGCCGGGAGGCGGTGATCGTCTTTGACGATCTCAGCCGCGGGACTCCCGTCCGGGTGCCGGCGGAGCTGGCCGTGGAGGCGCTGATGGCCGGCGGGATCGGGCCGGAGCACATCCGCTTCCTCTGCGCGCTGGGAAACCACGCCCCCCTGACCCGGGCGGATTTCGTGCGCAAGCTGGGAGAGAACCTTGTGGAGCGTTTCCCGGTCTATAACCACAACCCCTATGAGCACCTGGTAAAGGTGGGTGTGGACTCCGCGGGCGCGGACGTCCTGATCAATCGGGAATTTATGGCCTGCGACGTCCGCGTCGGGATCGGAAGCGTGTCCCCCCATCCCCTCAACGGGTTTGGCGGCGGCGGTAAGCTCCTCTTTCCCGGGATTGCCGGCATCGGCACCACATACAGCAACCATTCGCGCCGGGAGTTCCTGCCCTTCTCCCCCCAGCCCTGCGGCCTGCGCCGGGAGATCGAGGCCATGACGGACATGGTCCGCCCGTTCTTTAAGATCGACGCCATCCTGAATTCCAGGCTGGAGATCGTGGAGCTCTGCGCGGGGGACCCCTGCGGAGAATACTACCGGGCGGTGGAGTTCTCCCAGGCGCTGAACACGATGCCCGCCTCTTCGGAGAAAAAGGACGTGGTGTTCGTCAACGCCAACGCCAAATACAACGAGGCCCTCATCGCGGTCCGGATCGGCGCCATGGACCTGAAGCCCGGCGGGGATCTGGTGCTGATCAACCACTGCCCCATGGGGCAGGTGGTGCACTATCTGTACAGCGCCTTCGGCTCGGACTACGGCGGCCGCTGCTGGACGCCCTGGGAGAAACGGGCCAAAAGCGGCATCGGCCGGATCATCTACTACACGCCCTATCCGGACCCCATCAGCAAATACAGCCTGAACGAGCCAGAGAAGGTCTTCTTCGCCAAGACCTGGGAGGAGGTAATGGCGCTGCTCTCCGGCCACGGTCCGGGAACATCCGCCTCCATCATCCCCGACGGCACCATCTCCTGTTTTCGCTGAACCAACTATTTTTTGAGGAGTGAACGATATGAAGATCACAAGCATCGACATTTTCCTGGTCACCATCGGCCGGCCCTCCGTTCTGGGCAGTCCCTGGAATCCCGTCGTCGTCCGCATCAACACCGAGGACGGCATCAGCGGCTACGGCGAGGTGGGCCTCTGCTACGGCGACACCAAAGAGGCGCCCTTCGGCATGTGCCGGGACTTCGCCAAGCTGATCATCGGCATGGACGCCATGAACAGCGAGGCCATCTGGGCCCGGCTCCACAACACCTTCTGGGGTCTGGGCGGCGGCCCCGTGGTATACGGCGCCATGAGCGCCATCGACATCGCCCTTTGGGACATCAAGGGCAAGGCGCTGAACGTGCCGGTCTACACCCTGCTGGGCGGCAAGACCAACACCAGGCTGCGGGCGTATGCCAGCCAGATTCAGTTCGACTGGGGCCAGACCGCCCGCGCCCTGACCCGCCCCGAGGAATACGGCGAGGCCTGCCTGAAGGCCAAAGAGGACGGCTACGACTGCGTGAAGGTGGACCCCCTGTGCTTCAACATGGAGGGCAGATACAAGGGCTGGCCCTGCAGCGGCATCCTCCAGCCGGAGCAGCTGCGGATCGCCCACGACCGTGTGGAGGCAGTCCGGAAGGCGGGCGGCGACGACATGGACATCATTATCGAGGTCCACTCCCTCACCGACGCCAACTCCGCCGTGCAGCTGGGCCATATGCTGGAGGAGTTCAACATCTATTACTTTGAAGAGCCCACCATGCCCATGAACCCTGCCAACATGAAGGAGATCGCCCGGCGGGTCAACATCCCTCTGGCCAGCGGCGAGCGCATCTATACCCGCTGGGGCTACCGTCCCTTCTTCGAGGACCACTCCCTCCATGTCATTCAGCCGGACTTGGGCAACTGCGGCGGTATTACGGAGGGCAAAAAGATCTGCGACATGGCCCGGGTCTACGACGTCGGCGTCCAGATGCACATCTGCGGCGGTCCCCAGGCCACGGCGGCGGCCCTCCAGCTGGAAGCGGTCATCCCCAACTATCTGATCCACGAGCACCATCAGGCGGCCCTCCTGCCGGAGAACATCCGCACCGGCATCTACGATTACCAGCCTGTCAACGGCTATTTCACAGTCCCGGATCTGCCCGGTATCGGCCAGGAGCTGACCCAGGAGGCCATGGACACCGCTGTCAAGGTCACAGTGAAGTGAATCTGTGCCGCGGGAAAGACAAAGGAGTTCCAGTATGAAAGACAACAAAGTGATCCTGACCGCCGCGGTCACCGGAGCGGTCCACGTCTCCAGCATGAGTCCCTATCTCCCCATCACGCCGGAGGAGATTATCCGCCAGTCGGTGGATGCCTGCCGGGCCGGCGCGGCGGCCGTCCACATCCACGCCCGGGACCCTCAGTCCGGGGAGCCCTCCTCCGATCTGGAGGTCATGCGCCAGATCGTCTCCGGGATCAAGGAGCAGTGCGACGTCATCGTCTGCATCACCACCGGCGCCAGCCAGATGATGACGGTAGAGGAGCGCCTCTCCGTGGTGCCGGCACTGAAGCCGGAGCTGGCCTCCTGCAACGCCGGGTCCATGAACTTCGTCCTCTCCGGGCTGGTGCCCCAGCTCTCTCCCGACGGGCCGGCGTGGGAGCGCAAATACCTGGGCGGAACGTATGACAATGTGTTTTCCAACACCTATCTGGGACTGGAGACCTACATCAAAACCATGGCGGAAAACGGCACCATTCCGGAGTTCGAGGTTTATGACGCCAGCATGATCAACAACATCGCCTACTTCCGCCGGAAGGGAATTCTGACCTGCCCCATCTACATCCAGTTTGTGCTGGGCATTCAGGGCGGCCTTCCCGCCACAGTGGACAATCTGGTGTTCCTGCGCTCCACCGCGGAGCGGCAGCTGGGCGAGTTCACCTGGTCCGTGGCGGCTGCCGGAAAGGCCCAGTTCCCCATGGCCGCGGCCTCCCTGGCCATGGGCGGCAATGTGCGTGTGGGCCTGGAGGACAACCTCTACATCCTGCCCCACCAGCTGGCGGAATCCAACGCGCAGCAGATCCTCGCCGCCGCCTCCATCGCCAAGACCCTGGGCCGGGAGATCGCCACCCCCGACGAGGCCCGCCGGATACTGGGCCTGAAGGGAACTGCCCAGGTGAACTACTGAGAGGAGGACGCAAATGGATACTTATGACTGGGGCGATATTACCGCCCGCCTGACCAAAATGCTGCGTTTACAGACGCCTCCCGTGGCGATGAAATGGATCTGCACGGAGGAGGAGCTGCACGCCATCCCCAAAGTCCGCATCCACGACAAGCACCTTCCCCCCTGTACCATCGTCAGCCACGCGGCACAGTTCAACTGGACCAGCGCATGCAGGACTGAGAACATCCACGCCAATTACTGCCGGGGCATCAACGGCATGTTCCGGCGGGACGAGAAGTGGTACTCCGGCGAGATGTTCAACCAGGTCTGGTACAACAACCTGGAGGCATCCAAGGCCCACAACCGGGCCCTGGACTGTGTTCCGCCGGACTATATCGCCCTGGCGGCCTCTCCGCTGTCAGCAGGGCGCATCGAACCGGACGTCTGTGTGCTGTACACCAATTCGTCCCAGGCCTTTATCCTGTTCGCGGGCTATCAGTTCGAGGAATACGAAAAGCTGGAGTTCACCTTTGTGGGGGAGTCCACCTGCTCGGATTCCTGGGTGCGCACCTTTTTGACGGGAAAACCCGCCCTGGCGCTGCCCTGCTACGCGGACAAAAAATTCGCGGGGCTGGGGGAAAACGACCTGCGGCTGACCTTTACCCCCGCCGGACTGGTCCGGGCCCTGACAGGTGTGGAGGGGATGTTCAAAAACGGGCTGCGGTATCCGATTGCCTCGTACAGCCTGACCAGCGATATTCTCGACGGTCTGCCGAAGCACTACCTGGAATTTTAGAGGGGACCTTAAAATCAGGATAGAATAAAAAGCAGGGGCATGAAGGATGGAAAAATCACCGCAGTAAAAACTGCGGTGATTTTTTAAATCCGCGGCCGTCCCGTTATTTTTTGGCGTGTGCCCGGCGGCTTTTCCGCGAGGCCGGAAGATCATTGAATGTGAAAACGGCTGATGAGGCCGCTCAGAATCCGCGCCTGCTGGGACAGCTCTCTGGAGACCAGCGCGCTTTTTTCGGCGGCCATGGAATTGTTCTGGACCACCGCCGAGATCTCCTTGATCCCGCTTTCAACCAGGGAGATCATCTCCGATTGCTGAACACTGGCGCCGGCGATCTCATCCATCAGCGTTTTGATGGACTGGATGCACTCGTTGATGACCTGCATGGCGGAGACCGCCTGGTCCGTGGACTCCGTCCCGGTCTTGGCGTTCTGGACGGATCGGGTAATCAGCTGGTTGGTGTTCTGCGCGGCTCCGGCGGATTTGGCGGCCAACGTGCGGACTTCGTCCGCCACGACGGAGAAGCCCTTCCCCGCGCTCCCCGCCCGGGCGGCCTCCACGGCGGCGTTCAGAGCCAAAATATTTGTCTGGAACGCGATGTCCTCAATGGTTTTGATGATGGTGCCGATCTGGGTGGAGGACTGGTCGATATCCCTGGTGGCCGCGGTCAGCCGTTCCATCTTCGCGTCCGCCTCGGCGGCGTAGCCGGTGGCCTGGTCCACCAGCTGGCTGGCGCTGCCGCAGCGCACCGTGCTGGTCTGGATCTGCGCGGTGATCGCCGTCACGTTGTTCATAAGGCCGTTGACCGTGGCGGCCTGCTCCGTCGTACCCTGGGCCAGGGCCTGGGCGCCAGAGGACACCTGCTCCGCGCTGACATCCACCCGTCCGGCCACCTGAGAAATATCCCGGATGACCCGCACCAAATTGGCGCGGATGGACTGCAGGCTTTCGGACAGGGCGTTGAAGTCGCCGATGTAGTAAGATTCGTTCTCCGTAACGTCAACGGTCAGGTTGCCCTTGGCCATCTCCCCCAGAATCCGGCTCACATCGTCGATGGTCTGACGCAGGCAGCCGCAGACCCGGTGTGTGGTCCGGGCAATCATGCCGATCTCATCTGAGCGGTCATAAAACGGCTCCAGCTCCTGGTCGGCGGAGAGATTCAGCTCTCCGAGGCGGCCGATGGCACGCTCCACCTTCATCAGGTCTCTGCCCTCCCGGCGCAGAATCAGGAGTGTGATCAGGATGATGGCGGCCGCCATGACCGCGCACAGCACACCCACCAGAACCCGCACCGTCGTCACAGCGGCATAGACTTCCGCGGAGCTGTCCCGGACCATGAAGACCCATCCCCGGTCCTTTAAGTACTTGTAGACCACCAGCTGCTGGACGCCATTTTCGTCCCGGTAGGAATATGTATCGGCCTGGGTGCCGCCGCCGGCCTGGATGCGCCGAATAATCTCCAGGTAACCGGCATCCGTGGTTCGGGTATTCAAAAGCGCGTCGTCCCCATGGTAGAGATAGACGCCTGTATCCACATTCAGGAACACGTACTCGCTGTTGGGCAGGCCCTTGATATTCAGATCCAGCAGTGAATCCATCAGCCGTCCGGCGTAGACGCCGGCTCCCACATAGCCGATACACCTCTGACCGTCAAAAATGGGGTTGTACATGGACAGGATCATGCTGCCGGTGCCGGGGGACTTCATAATTCCCAGGTTCGTCAGCTCCCGCCGGGACAGGATCGTATCCTGAAAGGTCTTCAAAGAGTCCCCCGACCGGGTGATCATACCGATGGCGCCCTGGGAGGTATGCGTCAGGACATGGGTACCCGGGGTGGCGATGTAGAGCCCCTCAAATACGCCCTTGACGGCGGCGAACTCCTCCGTGTAGCTCTGCGCCCGGGCCAGCAGCTCCGGGTCATCCGGATTCAGGAGGAGGTCCTGGACCTCGCTGCCAAGGGTGAAAGCGGCCATGTATTCCTCCGCGGAGAGCACATACTCGTTGATGATCGCGGCCCTGGATTCCACGGCGTCGGTCATCTGATTGGTGATGTCGCTCTTTACCATAGAGGCGGCGTTGATGGATACGGCCAGCCAAAGCAGAGTCATCCCGATCAGCGTGATGGCCGTTGTAATGATTCCGATCCGAGCTGCAAGTTTTTTATTTTCTATGAATCGCATAAATACCCACCTCGATTGAGAAGCCTGGGGCCGCCGCCCTGCAGTTTATGAGTATATCCTATTTTTTCCCGGATGGCAAGGGGAATGTACGCCCCGGCTTCAATTCGTAAAGTAAAAAGCACTACTAAGTAGTGCTTTTTACTTTACGAATTGAAGTCCAGGGAAACGAAGGGGTTCCGAGGGGAAGGGGGTGTCCGCGGGGGGAACCGTGGTTCCCCCCGCGGGATTTCAATCAACCCGCCCGCACCCCAAGGGCACTTTGTCGCCGCCGATGGCGGCTCGGGCGCAGGCGGCCCGGTTTTGCCAAAGGCAAAACCGATCCCTCCTTCCGCGCCCAAAAAGAACCCCCGGTGGGGGGGGGGTTTTTGGGGGGGAGGGGGGGGGTGTACCCACCCGGCGGGGTTATCACGCCG